>JAISIX010000099.1 GCA_031261805.1 Mediterranea sp. (in: CFB group bacteria) | reverse complement strand
TTTGTCCCTCCCCTCCGCCCTGCGGGCACCTCCCCTCCGCGGGAGAGGAGGACTTCAGTTACAACTGCCGTATCAGAATCGTGTACGGCTAATCACCCATCACTCATCACTAATCACTCACCACCAATCACTCATCACTCATCCCTCATCCCTATCGTAGTAGCAAGAATTGCCCCGTTATCCTTGCATATTCATTCTTTTTTAGTTTACTTTGCTTCGTACAAACCTAATGAGTTACTATAGCACAAGCTTTATTACTAACTATAAACGATAAACATTATGAGAAAAGAGACTGAACTACGAACGTTTGCGGTAGCCCTCGCGGCACTGCCTGTTATCCTTCTCGCGTCCTGCTCGGACGATAAGAAAAACGAGTTACCCACCCCCACACCCGTGGAAGTGGAAGTGGCAACTGTCACGCTCAGCCCCGCCGAGGTGGAGCTTGAACTGGGCGGAACGGTGACACTCACCCCCACCATCGCTCCCGACAATGCCACCGACAAGACCCTGGAGTGGAGCAGCAGCCATGCCAAGGTAGCTGAGGTAGACACCAAGGGCATGGTCACCGCCAAGGCGGTGGGCACGGCGACCCTCACCGCGACAACCTCCAACGGCAAGAAGGGCACCACCACCGTGCGGGTGTTCGACCCCACCGACATCCCCATCCCCGACGCAGCCTTCAAGGCTTGGCTGCTGGACAAGATCGACCATGAGCAGCCCGACAAGATAAGCTTGGAAGAGGCAAAGGCGGTGAAGGATATTCGGTGTACCGAGCAAAAACAAATCAAAAGCTTGGAGGGAATAGAATTCTTCGAGAACCTGAAAAGGCTCGAGTGTTGGTCCGGTAGCCAGACCAAGCTCGACGTAAGCAACCTCACGAATCTGACGTACTTGGACTGTTCGGCAAATAAGTCGTTAACTGAGCTTACCTTAGGCCGTTTACCCAAATTGAAACAATTCTACTGCGATAATACTGCGCTGGCTAAACTCGACGTAAGCAGCCTTACGGAATTAAACTATCTAAGTTGTAAAGATAATAGCTTGTTGACCGAACTCACCTTGGGTAGCTTGCCCAAGCTGGAACAACTCGACTGCCGCGATAATGCGCTAACTAAGCTCGACGTAAGTGGCCTTACGAGATTATACGATCTGAATTGCAATGACAAGTCGCTGAAGGATGTGTGGTTTAAGAACATCGAACAAAAAGAGGCAATCAAATATCTCCGTATAAACCCCGAGGTCACGGTACACTACTACGAGTAAGTAGTGATTAGCGACCCGCCCCGTCAGTGGCGGCTCTTCGGTTAATCTCTTGGAAAAGCAGGGCTTGAGGTTGCGAGGGGTAATCCACCCGTGCACTGGTGGGAGGTTATCACAGCAGAGGCTGTATCACTCTCGTGATACAGCCTCTGTTTCTTTTCGCATAGGTCAGCTATGCCTTGCGTGCGCCCTTAGTTGGACGTGGGGTTCTGCGTCAACGTGCTTCCGGGAGGATAGGCATTGATGGCAGTCTGCGGGATGTAGTACACCACGCGGTAGTCGGTAGGCTCAATGTCTTCCATGGCATCTTGCGGACCGGGGTAATGGCGGGTGAGCCTGTCGCCGTTGCGGTAGACGTCGTAGCTACGTTCGGCCTGGAACGCCAGCTCGAGGGTGCGCTCCTTGTCGATGCGCTCGGCAGCGTTGGTGGCGTCGAGGTCGGTATAGCCCTGTCCGGGGAGGGAGCGTTCGCGCACTACGTTCAGCGCCTCTTGCGCCGTGGGGTAGTCGCCCTGCTTGGCGGCGGCTTCGGCCTTGTTGAGGTACATCTCGGCCAGGCGGGTGATGACGGGCGAGTGCAGCTGGGTGTCCTCACCTTCGCGCGAGCACTTCACGATGTAGAACTCCGGGTAGACACGGTTGAGGGTGATGAAGTGGTCCATGTAGCCCTCGTAGGTGTTGCCGTCGGAGTAGTGGATGCTCCACTTGTTTTCCGCGGAGTTGACGGGGGTAAGCGTGTAGGTCGTCTCTACCTCGCCGACCTTCTCCTTGCAGGTGGCGGTGTTGGCGTCGACGATGGTGGCTTCGGCCTGCACGTAGTTGTAGTTGGTCTGCTGGCCGCTGGCGTTGTACACGTTCTTGATGAAGCGGAAGTAGGTCTTGTTGTTCGACGCGTCGTACTGCGGCTCGATGAAGTTGGCGCGGGCATCCACGATCTTGTGGTTGTACCAGTCGTTGCGTCCCGTCTCGTCGAGCAGGGCGATGTACTTGGCGCTGGCGTACATCTCGCCCCATCCCATGCCGCCGATGTTGGAGTACATGCCTCCGATGCCGTAGTAGAAGTCGTCACCCGCAAACTCGCTGGCCATGCGCTTCACCACATAGATGGACTCGGGGTTGCTCTCCGGCACGAAGGTGTTGTACTTCATGAAGTTGGCACGGTCGAGCATCTTATAGGTGCCCGAGTCGATGACCTTCTGGGCGAAGTATTGCGCGGAGTCGGCGTAGAGGGTGTTCGGATGGTCCCACGAACCGCTCATGTAGAGGTAGACACGGGAGAGGATGGCCCAGGCAGCCTCCCGGGAGGCGTATGCCGGCCCGCGGTTGACGGTAATCATGTCGGCCGCCGTACGCAGGTCTTTGATGGCTTGCGCGTAGGTATCCTTCACCGTGGCGCGGTCGGGCAGCTGATAACCGGCGACCAGGTTGTCGGGCGTCCCGTTGACGATGGGCACGCCGAGGTTCGTCTCGGGCGACTGGTAGTAGGGCCGTCCGTAGGCGCGGCAGAGGTAGAAGTACATCATCCCGCGCAGGAAGTAGCACTCGCCCAACTTGCTGTCCTTGTCGGCAGAGATGCCTTTGTCCACCCTCCTGAGGATGTTGGAGCATTGGGCGATGACCTTGTAGCTATTGTTCCAGAAAGTACTCAGGCGTCCGTTGTTGGGCGTGCGCGAGTAGGAGATGAACTCGTAGAAGGCATCGGTCGAGGAGCCACGTATCATGATGTTGTCGCCGGCGTATTCGCCACAGCGGTGCATGGGGTCGGACCAGTCTTTGGTGTA
>JAISIX010000038.1 GCA_031261805.1 Mediterranea sp. (in: CFB group bacteria) | reverse complement strand
TAAGAGAATCACTTTTGCTTACAGATAAACATACCCGTGGACAATGATGAACACGGGATGGATTGGTGCGTCCATACGTAAGACAGGAAAAAGATAGAAACTTATCCCGAACTCAGGTTTATAGGCAAAGGCTTTCAGCCACCTTGGGCCTTACAGGCCACCTCTACTATCAGTCTCTATTTATTGCTCCTTTACTATAATATATTCCCCTGAACTCCTATTTATGGACTAATGATTATGTCCAGTTTGCAACGCTACCTTTAACGACAGCCCGCTATGGAAAGGATGCTTGACATGAAAGAGAAGCGCGTAAGGACAATGGCCCGCGAGCCTGTATCCTTACGCACTATGGATGAGCACCCCTTGCGAGGAGGTGGAGAGGGCATCTCCATTATGCCTCCACTCTACTCATTCTTATCCTTATTGATGCCGGACTCCGCTTGATAGATGGCCCATGCCATCATGTTGGCGAAGATAGAGGAGTTGTCAACGTTCGTCTTCTTGGTATTTCCAGCAGTATCGAAGTAGCAGCCTTCATACAGCTTTGAAGTAGGAGCGGACTTGCTATCAAGCCTGAAAGGACAAATGAGCTTCGAGTTTTCGATGCTTGACGGGCATGAGATGAAGCCCGCATCCCCCACCATGATAACGTTCTTTTTCTTATACCGAATCATGGTAGGATAGTAACGCCCGTTTATCTTCTTGTTGAAGACGGAATACTGCACAAAGTCACTTTTGTATTCGTCTTTTATGTCGAAAGTGCAGCTTATCGAAGCGTCTTCGCCCCAATACTTTCCCGCTACAGAGCCAAAGCGCTGTACTCCTCCTATTTTGCCCGACAGGATAGGGTCATTGGAATCGGAGACGAGCCGTTCGTCCATCAGATAGACGGTGCCGGCACCTCCCCCATTGTGGTCTATGGAGTTGAGTTCATCGTCCACCAATTGTATATAGCCATCGTTGTAGGCTTTGTCTTTTTCGCAGAAGATGAGCACTACCCCACCCTTGTTTACATAGTCCAGTATGGCTTTGGAAGTACGGTTCTTTTCGGGTTTGTTCTTGTCCCATCGGTGCCAATAAGCGTATACGGCGAAGATGACGATGTCGGGCGGGGTCTCTCTGGTAAGTGCCGCGCGCAAATCTTCGTTGTCGCTCACGTCATTGGAATAGTGCCGCCCCTTCGGCAATGTCTCTATCGTGATTCCTTGCATGTCTACAGGCACTACGCCTTTGGGCGAAAAGTTATTGGGACTACCCAAGAACTCTTTAGAGCCTCCTGTCCTGCCGGCATACCCGAATGTATCGTCCAAGCCATCCGTAGTCACTCCCAGCACCGTCTTTGCACGGAGTTTCTTCGTCAAGTTTATCGTGACACTATAAGAGGTGTTTGCCTGGAAGGCTTTCTCAAATTCAAAAGCCAATTCCTTGCCTTGATGCGCATAGTCTTTGTTGTCTCCAATAAGTTTCAGTCCAGAGAAGACAATGCGATGCTTTTCCTCCTTTCCCGAAGGAATGAAATAGCTGGCATGGCTGGGCGTCAAACTTCCTTCCTGCCCGCCCGAAGCCGCGAAATTGACGGCATCATCGACCGTTTGTCCTGCGGAGAAATGGTCCCAGTCGGCCAAGTTTATCGTTGCCTCGGTGGGAGCGGCCATGGTGGCGTTGAAATAGTCGACCACGGACGTTGGGGACAATGAAGCGCCGTTCACTGTGAGGTTTATTTTCGAGAACAGATGGTGAAGAATGATGCCGGTTGGTGCCTTGTCAATCATCCCCGTATTCGTGAACAGCAGGTCTGTGCCATGGTCTCTATACTCCCAGTTGATGTCGCTCAACTTTTGTCCGATGGCAGGTGCGCCACCTAATGCATCTTTATAGGTGGGTGTGTTTCCAATCTTATCATTGGTGATAAACAGGATTCCATACTTGAAGGCAGTAGGGACGCTGATGCTAATCTGCCCATCGGAGACGTCTAAATCCTGTACGCTACAGATGGTCTTGTCAGCTCCTCTATAGATGACTACTCGAACCTTGGAACCTTCCGCCAAGGGGGCTATGGCGTTGATGCGTGCCGACGGTGACTGGTCCGCCTTTATCTCTGCCCGCATGATTATTCCGTCGCCCATATCCTTATAGACCACTGTTGGCTCTTCAGCCGTACGTGATATTTGGGCTTCGTTGCCATATTTCTGGCTTACTTTCATTTGCAGTGTTTGCGAACCTCCCGCAAAATCTGCTGACACAACGTTGTCGTCTTGGTTGCAAGACGAAAGGAGACAGGTGGCTCCCAATAGGGAAGAAAAAATAAGATGTTGTTTAAATCTCATCATGGTTACATTTGTTTAGGATACTAAATGAATAGGTTACTCAACCGCGCAAGCAATGTTGCTAAAAGTCTATTTCCATATTCCCGTCAATAGGGTTGTCTTCGTCCATATCTTCCGATATTAGTCCATTGTCCACATCGGACGAAGGAGGCGGAGAGCCTGCCATAAGGGTACCCTCCAACAGAATCAGACTTTCGCTAACGCAAGGCGCCTCATACCTTTTCTTCATTACAGAAACTTCTCTCATACTGTTTTTATTTCGTTATAGGTTAAATACAAATCTTGCTAATAGTCAAGATTATCCATCTGTTACGTTTAGGCCTATGTGTAACAGCTGGCAAAGTTAGCGTATCCTTTGTTTATTACACTATCAAAAAGTACGAAAGAGCTTACATTATTGGCGTTATTATGGTTTAGGGGTGTTTATCTTGAGGTCAGCCTTCTTGTTGGGGGAAGGTGATACTAAAAAGCACGGCCATAAACATTCCTGTTTATGGCCGTGCCTTAGGACATTATCGTCTACTATTTTAATCTATCTATTCCACGTTGAAGTAATCTTCAAGCTCCTTCTCGGCGGAGTTATTTTCATTGGCGATGTCACGTATGATGACTCCATTCTCCAGCAGGGCGATGCGGTGACAGATGTCCACCGTATGGTTGAGGTTGTGGCTGGAGATGACGACGGCGGCTCCGTGCTCCTCGTTGTAGCGTTTGAGCAGGTGCTTGATGAAGGACTGCGAGCTGGGGTCGAGGAAGTTGAAGGGTTCGTCGAGAATGAGCAGGCTCGGATGGTGCAACATGGCCGAGATGATGCCAATCTTCTGCTTGTTGCCGGCGGAGTAGTTGCGAATGAGCTTCTTCTGCCCCAGCACCTCCTTGTTCATAAAGCGTTCGAAGGGTACGAGGCGTTCGTCCACCTCCTCCTTCTTCAGCCCGTACATCTTGCCGATGAAGTAGAAATATTCCTCGGGCGTGAGATAGTCGATAAGGAAGCCGTCGTCGATAAAGGCGCCGGTGTCACCCTTCCAGTCCTCACTTTGGGTGACGTTGATGCCGTTGATGGCCACTTGCCCCTGGTCGGCTTTCAGCAGGTCGAGCATCAAGCGAAAGAGGGTTGTCTTGCCCGCTCCGTTGTTGCCCACCAAGCCAAGCATCTGGCCCGGCTGGATTTCATATTGTTCTATATCTACGGCCACCTTGGAGCCGAAGTTCTTCTTGAGTTGGGTGATGGTTACCATATAAATTAAGAATGAAGAAGTCTATTGTCGGCTATCCCTGAACCCCTCCATGTTCTCGTAGCGCCGCAGCATGAAGCGTTGGTACACGTTCTTGAGCCAGAGGGGGGAGGTCAGCGTAAAGCCCAGTCCTATCAGAAGCATGACGACGTAGGCGGGCTGGGTGCCCAGCGTCACTTCCAGCAACCGATAGAGCAGGATGGGGAAGGCGAAAGAGCCAAGAGTCACCAACATCTGCACGCCAGTGTTGGCCTGTCGCATAGTCATTTTCTCGTTCATCGGGAGGGTCTGCTTGTTGTACACCGCCAGCTGGAAGAAACAGAAGTAGACGAAGCCGATGGTATAGAAACAGAGCGAGAAGGCCCCCAAGATGGAGAGCTTTCCGGCGACGATGGCAGGAATCATGAGCACGAAGGGGATCGCCTCGCAGACGCTGTACAGGTAGTACTTGGCACGAAGGAGGCTCCGGATGGACTCTTTGCGTACCATCAACCCGTCGATGTAGTTGCCTTCCGACGACATGAGCTGCGCCAGGAACATGATGCCGTACACCGTGAAGCAATAGACACAGACAAACGTGTTCATCGTGCGTCCGTCATAAGCGTCCGAGAAGCTGAGCATCAACGAGAACAGGACGATGAGGAGCACGGCGCTACGTAGTTGCATCTTGCAGCGGCGGTTACGCAGCATCATCTTTAGCTCCAGCCGCATGTACTCGCCCACCTCGCCGTAGCGCTCGAAGAACTTGTACTCCGACACATGTTTAATCTTCACATCGTCCGTCTTGGCCAGCTCGGCATAGACGAGAGTGGCTATCACCCGTCGGTTGGCCAGCCATAGCAGGGCTATCACCACCAGCGTGCCGAGGTAGCAGAGGAGGTTGCCCTCTATATACCCGCTACCTAAGTCCATAGACAGGTAGAAGAGGGTGTGGCCGGGCAGGAACATCAGGCCGCCGATACCGCCATAGAGGGCTACGGGTAGCAGAATCCACCACAGGCTCTCACTGATAAGGGTGCGACAGAGCAGGTACCAGTAGTTGTTGACCAGCAGCAGCAACCAGAGGCCAATGAGATAGAGCACCATGCCACTCACACCGAAGTACTTGGTGACGGCAATAGCGGCAAACGGGACGAAGAAGCACATCCAGAAGAGGTTGTACCAGTCCGTACCCGAACGCAGCAGCAGGAAGTCGATGAGTCGCTTCCGCTTGATGGGCAGCAAGAGGTAAGGTTTCACCTCCTGTGTAGGCGTCTTCTGTAGCGGAACGCGGGTGAGGAAGTCCAACGCCAGGATGACTATCAGACCTCCGCCGTTGAGTGCCTGAAAAGCGTCGCGGCTATTGCTTTCCAAGGCAAAGGCACCCGCCACTCCGAAGAAGATGAGGTAGCCGGCCCAAAACACCATCATGAAGTACCAGACGAACCGGGCAGCCTTGCCCCGTTCATACATCGGATTGCGTTTGAAGGCCAGCTTACCGTGCTTGCGCAGTTCTTTGAAGAGTGCAATCATATACGTGGGCGGCTGTTATTTCGTTTCGCCCGGCATGGTCATCACCACCTGGATGCGGTTGCCTTGCTTCAGCAACTCGTCGAGGAAGTGCTTCACGTCCTTGCTGGTGATGCTGTTGACAATCTGTTCGTAATCCTTGGTATTGTCCACGCCTGTGTAGAAGTATTCGTCGAGATTGTTCATCCAGTAGTTGTTCTCCTGCTGGGCATCTTTGTACTTCTTCAGCGTGTACTCCTTGATTTTCTGCATCTGCTCCGCCGTGGGTCCTTCCTGCGCCATCTTCTGGAGCTGTTCCACCACGATGGCGGAGAGCTTGTCACGTTTGGCTGGGTCGGTCTGGAACACGATTTGCAGCATCAGCTCCTCTTTGGGGTACTTCTGGAGGTTACCGTAGCAGCTCACGCCATACGTCCCCCCTTCTTTCTCACGTATCTCGGCTGTGTAGACGAGGTCGAGTGCCTGGTCGAGGAAGCTTAGCAGGATGCTGTTGCGCAGGTCGTACTTGCAAGCGCCGGTATAGAGGAAAAGGATGGTGGCCATAGGCGTCTCCTGCTTCTTGGCGAAGACATTATCGTACTCGCCCTTGCGGGTGTACATCTTGTTGTCTTTCCACGTCTCCTTGCGATGTATGGCGGGCAGGCTGCCGAGGTACTTGGCGATGAGGGGTTTCATCTTCTCCAGGTCCACGTTGCCCACCAGGTAGAAGGTAAAGTCGGAGGCGTCGGCAAAACGTTCTTTGTACATCTCGAGGATGCGGTCGTAGTTGATTTTGTCCACCATATCCTCTTTGAAGCGAATGGCGCGCGGATGCCCTTGGTAGACTGCCTTGCTGATGCTATCCTGGAAGGCGGTCATCGGGTCGGCGTCCTGGTTCTGGAGGGCGGCCTTCATGCGGCTCTTGTACGACTCAAAGGCTTCCGCGTCCTTGCGGGGGGCGGTAAAGGTGAGGTAGGTGAGCTGCATCATCGTCTCGAAGTCCTTGGGGGCACAGCTACCCGTCACGGCCTCGGTGGTGTTGCCCACGGTAGCATGTACGGAGGCTATCTTCCCTGCCAGGGCCTTGTTCAGTTCTATCTTGCTGAAGTTGCCGATGCCACCCAGCGGAGCCACACTGTTGAGTTGCGAGATGTCGATGATTTCGCTGTTGGGGAAGAGCGAGCTACCCCCCAGGCTGACGGCCTTCATCACAATCTGGTCGGCCTTGAAGTTAGTGGGTTTCACGTACACCGTCACGCCATTGGAGAGGGTGAGCTTGGTGGTGCCGTATATCTCACCGGCCTTCTCGGAGACGATGGTGCCTCCTTTCAACTCGTTCGGGATAAGTGGCTCGTTGGATACCTTATCCACATACGGCTTCAGGTCGAAGGTGCTCATCTGCTTCAGGAGCGAGGCAATCTCTTCTTTGGTGGGGTATTTCACGTCCGCCTTGTCGGGGCCGGCCACCAGCACAGCCTGGTTCTTGTCGGTCACCAGCTGCTTCATCACTTGGTTGATGACCTCCACCGGTATGCGGGGAGCCATCTGGTTCATCATCGTGTATTCGTACTCGATGCCGGGGATAGGTTCGTTGTTGAGGAAGCTGCTGACATATTCTTGGACGTAAGTGGGGCTTTTTGTCTTCTCACGTTCCTTGTAGGCCGACTCCATGCTTTGCAGATAGTTGGCGCGGGCACGCTCGTACTCGGTGGCGGTGAAGCCAAACCGGCAGGCACGTTCCACCTCTTGCAGCACGGCTTTGAGTGCGGCCTCTATGCCGTCGGCCTTGCTGTCGGCATCTACTTCGAAAGCCTCTTTTGTCTTGGCCAGGAAGAAGCTGCCATAGCCCGCGCCGGCGCCTATGAACGGTGGGTTGGGCTGCTGGCGCAGCTCGTTGAAGCGGCTGTTGAGCATCGTCACGGCCATGTCGGTGACGTAGTGCTGCATGTAGAAGGCCATGGTGTTCTTCAGCGAGTCGGGGAAGGCATCGTGCTTGAAGAAGATGTTGACGCTGGGATTGGTCACCTCCTTATCCTTTCCGATGTAGATGAGCGGCGCGTCATTGTCGGGCACAGGGTAGTAGATGCGCTTGGCAGGGTTCACCGGTGCTTTCACGTCGGCAAAGACTCTCTTCAGCTGCGCTTCCATCTGATCCACGTTGATGTCGCCCACGATGATGATGCCCTGCAGGTCGGGACGATACCACTTGGCGTAGTAGTCGCGGATGTCCTGGTAGGGGAAGTTGTTGATGACGTCGATGCTGCCGATGGGCATACAGTCGACATACTTGGAATTGGGGTAGATGTAGGGTTGAGCATCGGTGTAGATGCGTTGCATCCCGCTGTTGCGGCTGCGCCACTCTTCACGGATGACGCCTCTTTCCTTGTCTATCTCCTTGTCGGCCAAGTTGATGGCACAGGACCAGTCGTGCAGGATGAGGAGGCAAGAGTCCACCACGCTGGAGTTGTCGGTGGGCACGTTGCTGATGTTGTACACCGTCTGATCCACGCTGGTATAGGCGTTGAGGTTGGTGCCGAACTTGATGCCTTTCGTCTCGCACCAAGCCACCACGCCCAGCCCTGTCTCGTCGCCGGGGAAATGCTTGCTACCGTTGAAGGCCATGTGCTCCAGGAAGTGTGCCAAGCCGCGTTGCTGCGGCTCTTCGAGGATGGAACCCACTTTCTGGGCGATGTAGAACTCCACCCGGTGCTCCGGGAGGTTGTTGTGGCGGATGTAATAAGTAAGCCCATTGTCGAGTTTACCTACGCGGACGTTCTTGTCGATAGGCAAGCTCTGCATCGGCATCTGCGCCTGGGCGAGTTGGAAAGAGCAACACAAGAGAAGTGCCGCTGTCAAAAGACTACGTACTAAATGTTTCATGACTGTTGTAGGTTTAAATATATACTCTTTATTATACTCTGATAGCTTCCCTGATTCTGACCAGCTTGGTGAGCAATCCCTCCAGCAGGTCAAGTTTCAGCATGTTGGCCCCGTCGCTCTTGGCCACAGTGGGGTCTTCGTGTGTCTCAATGAAGAGGCCGTCGGCTCCCACGGCGATACCCGCCTTGGCAATGGTCTCTATCAGCTGTGGCATGCCGCCGGTCACCCCGCTCGTCTGGTTGGGTTGTTGCAGGGAGTGCGTCACGTCCACTATCACCGGATAGCCGAAGGCCTGCATCTCGGGAATGCCCCGGTAGTCCACTATGAGGTCTTGGTAGCCGAAGGTGGTCCCCCGCTCGGTAAGCATCACGTGGGGATTGCCTGCCTCCACCACCTTTTCGGCGGCAAAGCGCATGGCTTGTGGGGAGAGGAACTGTCCTTTCTTGATGTTCACCACCCGTCCGGTATGGGCGGCAGCCACCAGCAGGTCGGTCTGCCGGCAGAGGAAGGCGGGAATCTGCAGTACGTCCACGTACTCGGCCGCCATAGCTGCCTCTTCGGCGGTATGGATGTCGGTCACGGTAGGGATGCCGAAGGTGTCGTGCACCTTCCGCAGCACCCGGAGCGCCTTCTCGTCGCCGATACCGGTGAAGGAGTCGAGCCTCGACCGGTTTGCCTTTCGGTAGGAACCTTTGAACACGTAGGGGATGTTAAGCCGCGTGGTAATGTCCACCACCCGTTCGGCGATACGCATCGCCATCTCTTCTCCCTCTATCACGCAAGGGCCGGCCAAGAGGAAGAAATTGCCGGCGGGGTTGTTTGTAAGTTCAATCATATCTTTAAGTGGCAAAGTAGTCAAGTAGCCAGGCAGAACATTTCTACTTTGGCTACTTAACTACTTCTATTCATTCCGGTATTATCAACGTTATCTTTTCGGGCAGGATGCCTATCTCCAGCGGGAAGTGTTTGGGCAGGATGCGTCCGTCGAGATCCACCGACGCGTTTCGCGCCCTTAGCACCTTCACCTTTCGGGTGCGGTATCCCTTCACCACCTTGTGGTTCAGTATGCGGCCTTGCACCAGCATCCATATCCCCGATATAATCTGCAGGAACTCGGGGCGGTAGATGACCGACACGTCGAGCCATCCGTTGTAGGGCACGGCACTGGGCGTCTGCCCCCATCCCCAGGCGTTGCCTATGCATACGGTCATGATGCGCCCGCGGATGTGCTCATCGTTGATTCGCAAGTGCATCCGGTAGAGTTTCCGTTCAAAAACGAGGGAGAACATGGCCATGACGTACGAGAGGAACTTCACGCCCCAGAAGCGTTTCGTCTCGTCGGTAATCTTGACGATGCGTGCCCCCAGGCCGATGTTGATGGCGTTGAGAAAGTAGCGGCGACGATGCTCCTTACGGTCGTAGTAAGCGCAGTAGCCCACGTCCACCTTTTTGCAACGGTGGTGCAGGATGCAGTCCACGGCCAGCCGGTAGTCGGTGCTGATGTCCCAATAGCGGGCATAGTCATTGCCCACGCCGTTGGGGATGATGCCCAAGGCGATGTTCTCCTTATCTTCAGCGTCGGAGAGCATGATGCCGTTGATGGCGTCGTTCAGCGCGCCGTCGCCTCCTACGATGACAATCGTGCGGTAGCCGTTGTTGGCCAGGATTTTGGCGAGCCGTTCTACGGAGCCGAAGCCTTCGGACTGCACGTAGTCGTAGTCGACCCCTTTGCTGTCCATGTATTCCTTGATACCTTTCCAGCGCTTCTTCACTTTCAAGGTACCGGCTTTCGGGTTGTAGATGACCCCCCATTTCTTAGGTTCTACGCTCATGTCCGTCTTCTTTATTCTATGTGTCGACCTGCTGCTTCGCACAGCCGGTACACTTGGCAAACTTACACATTTATTCGGAACTGGCAAAGCTTTTTGTTTATCCGCAACGTAAAACGGATGATTTCATACTTATTGCCGCGCAGGACCATCCGTTAGTTCTTGGTTAACCACCCGGGTGGCTAACCAAGAACAACTCGCCGAGCGGATGAGAGATACGGGAGAATTGGGGTGTAAAACGCCCACGAATTGCAACCGCTACTCCCACGAATTGCAACCGCTACTTCCACGAATCGTAACCGTTTCCCCCTGTTTTCGTTTGCTGGGAAGGAACGGCCAACTCTATCTTTGCCGCCGTACTTTAATTAACGAACCATAAAAAAGAATACGCAAATGAAGAATGTAACGAACTACAGAATCTACGTGGCAATAGCCATCGCATTGCCGCTACTCCTCTTTTACGCCTGCAGCAAGGACGAAGAGAAGAACCCCACAGTGATAGAGGTAACCTCCGTCACCCTAAGCCCGGGCACCCTGACATTGGCCGCAGGAGGGACGGGAACACTGACAGCTAACATCGCCCCCAACAATGCTACCGACAAGAGTTTGGCGTGGAGCAGCAGCAACACCGGCGTGGCCACCGCCGACAAAGACGGCAAAGTGACAGCCGTAGCAGCCGGCACCGCCACCATCACCGCAAAGGCCAAGAACGGCAAAGCATCCACTTGCGAGGTGACAGTAACTCCCACAAAGATTGAGGTGACCTCCGTCACCCTAACCCCTATCACGCTGACACTGATTGTAGGAGAGGCGGGGACGCTGACGGCCACCATCGCCCCCGACAATGCTACCGACAAGAGCCTGACGTGGAGTAGCAGTAACACCGACGTGGCTACCGTCGACAAAGACGGTAAAGTGACAGCCGTAACAGCCGGTACCGCCACCATCACCGCAAAGTCCAAGAACGACAAAGCATCCACCTGCGAGGTAACAATAACCCCGCCCTACCTTGCTTACAGCAATGTTTATTACGACACAGAGAAGAAACAGCTCACCTTTGCCACCGAACCGGATGCGGAAAAAGAGCACTATCAAGGTCTCTTCTTCAAATTTGGATCGCTCATTGGCGTCAGCCCTGTGTCGGATGATTACAATAAGCCTACCATGTTTACCTTCGTCCCCAATGGATTCACGAAAGAGCTGTCTAATGAAAAGAGCATTCCGTATATTTACACCAATAAATTCGTATCGTTTCTCGAAATATATCCCGGTACAGGCTACAGTAGCACTGACGGTAGTGGTGACATTTGCAGCTACATTTCAGCCCAAGGCTGGATAGAAGGCAATTGGAAGATTCCAAGCCAAAATGAGATGGAACAGCTTATGGGCACAGCTTCTTCCTATAGTGGTCCGTTTACATCATTGACCAGCACGAAAGCCGATGGAACCCAAAAGCTGGAATCTGGTGTGAGGATAGAAGGAGAACGTTTTTTCCCTGCGAGCGGAAAGATACAATTAGAATCGAACGTACAGAAATACCCTGATGTAGGGACCTATGGATACATCTCGCTGAGTACCACAAATACAGCGGAGCGCTCAGACGAAACTACTTATCCAAGCATCGTGTTCTTTTACGTAAGAAAGACAAGCAACTATCTTAAAAACGACGAGGCGGCTCTTAATACCACCTATATGCCCGTCCGCTGCCTAAGGATTAAATAGCCACCTCACCATTGACATACTCAATCGGGCCTACGCCGAACTCCTTGCGGAAGGCGCGCCACATCGTGCTGCGAGAGGCGAAGCCAGAGTCGATGGCGATGGCATCCATGGAGAGCTTTGGTCCTGCGCCATCCTGCATCAAACGGATGGCGCAGGCTATGCGGTAACTGTTGATAAACGAGCAGAAGTTTCGTCCACCTACGTGGTTGATGCACTGCGAGACGACCTTGCGCTCCTTGCCCAACGCACGGCACAGCTCCTCCAGGCTGAAGGTGGGAGAGAGATAAGCCTGTTCCCCCTGCACATAGTCCACGACGAACTGATACAAGGCCTCTTCTTTAGCTTTGTCCGTGGGGAGCGCCATCGGCTCCACCTCGCCCTCTTGCTGATGACGCGCCTTCAAGGTGGCGATAAGCCGCCTCTTGAGGATACGCAGGAAAAAGCCCGTGAGCAACAGCGACAGCAGCAGGGCCACCAGCAGCGCCGCTCCCCATACCTTCCAAACGCTATTTCCCGGGGGCGGGCCGCTGTTGGTAGCTGGTGGTGACACAGGGAGTGGCGAACGGCGCACGTGAGCGATATGGGTAGGCATCAAGCCCGACTTCCGCTCCCGCCAAGCAGCGTACGTAGTCAGCATCAGGTCGTACGCCTTGTCGGTATGGCCTGCCAAGGCCTCGATGTGCGACTCGGCAAAGTGCAACATGGCCCAGCGCAAGCGTAGTGGCACGGCTCGCTGGTACCGCGCTTTGGCTTCGGCTATGAAGTAGCGTGCCGAGTCCGGCCTGTTCGTCTTCGCATAGCAATAGGAGAGGAAGACCTCCAGCTCGCCTGCTGCCTTGTACTCTCCCAAGCTATCCAACCGGGTGGAGGCCTGCCGGAGCAGGTCGATGGCCCGACCATACTCACCCCGCGCCAAGAGTGCATACCCCAGTCCGCCCACGCAGCGTTGCTCCCATGCCGCGGGTGGAGAGCCTTGTTTGCCGGTGAGAAACCGGCGTCCTATCCCCGCTTCGAACATGTCACAAGCTTGTGTCAACTCTCCTTGGTCAGCGTAGACAACGCCCAACCAGTAATAGGCCTGCGCCAACGCCCCCACCGCCTCGGCCTCCCGCGGGTGATCGATCACGTAAGTGAGCAGGTAGTATGCGTTCTCATAGTCGCCAAACTCCCAATACAGTTCGGCGATGGCAGCATAGTAAGAATGAATAAGTGGACACTTGGCCGACGAGACTTGGCCAGCAAGCGTCTCTATGCGGTTGGCACAGGTAAAAGCTTCGGGATATTGCCGCAGCCTCGACTGGTAGTCGTTGAAGGCCAAGAACCAGAGCGACAAGGCATTTTCCAAGTCGCCATTGCGCTCCGCCAAGCGGGCACGGTCACAGGTAACACGCACGTCGGCTACCAAGGTCGTGTCGTGTGTGTCCATCGTCTTTGCCCCCGCCAAGTGCGGCAGGAGCAAGCAAAGGGCTATCGCCCCCATGCGGGATAACCATGTACTTCTTCCCATACCTTTCTCTTTTCAAAGTAGTTGTCGTGGGCAAAGATAACGTATTCTTTCTATATGTAATACGGTGAGGCACACTTTTATAGTCCACGGCAGAGCACGCCCTCCCTTTAACACTTCTTTTCAAACTAACCGTCTGAATGATAATAATTATCAAAACGTTGCGAGCGGAGGGGAAACTTTATTTGTTAAACGAGTTTTCTGCTTATCTTTGCCCCATCTTCCTCCAGCGACGAGAGAAGGCTTAACTCCTGAACAGAAAGTATAACCCATTAATATAGAAGGAAAACGATAATGACTGAACAAGGGAAAGAGATGGCCCTGCGGAAGGAACTGAAAGAAAGGATTGTGGGGAACGCCACCCAGGCATTCACCACCCAGGGCATCAAGAGCATTACGATGGACGACATCGCTGCCTCTTTGGGCATCTCCAAGCGAACCCTCTACGAGGTGTTCGAGGACAAAGAGACACTCCTGCAAGAGTGCCTGCGGAAGACACAAGCCGACCGGGACCAATACTTCGCGAAGCTATACGAGCAGTCGGACAACGTGCTCGAGGTTATCCTCGCCATCTTCCAGAAAAGCATCGAAGTGTTCCACCGCACCAACAAGCGGTTTTTCGAGGACATCAAGAAATACCCCAAAGCCTACGAGATGGTGAAGAGCCGCCGCGACGAGGACTCCGAACGCACCATGTCCTTCTTCAAGCAGGGCGTGCAGCAGGGCCTTTTCCGACCGGATGTGAACTTCGCCATCGTCAACCTGCTGGTACGCGAACAATTCGACGTACTGCTCAATACCAACATCTGCGACAAGTACCCCTTTACGGAGGTGTACGAGTCCATTATGCTCACCTACATCCGGGGCATCTCCACGGAGAAGGGGGCCAAAGCGTTGGACGAGTTCCTGGTGGAATACCGCAAGAACCAATAAGACCTTGGTGGGGAAGAGCCACACACAAGGAGACATTAATATTAGTTTTATGAGTAGAGTGAAAAGAATGACAAGAAGAAGGATACTTCTCGTCGTGGCTGCTCTTTGTGTGTTTGGCTTTGCCAAGGCACAAGGTGCCCGAGAGGCGAAGGACACGTTGGCTTTGACCCTGGACAAAGCGATAGAGATAGCGCTCGCCGAGAATCCTGTCATGAAGGTGGCAACCGACGAGATTGCCCTCAAGAAAGTGGCCAACAAGGAAGCTTGGCAAAACCTATTACCTGACGCGTCGATAAGCGGCTCGGTGGACCATACCTTGCAAGCAGCCGTGATGAAGCTCAACGACATGGAGTTCAAGATGGGCCAGGACGGCACCAACACGGCCAACGCCGGACTGACGGTGAACCTGCCACTCTTCGTACCGGCCGTGTACCGGGCCATGTCACTGACCCGCACCGACATCGAGCTGGCGGTAGAGAAGTCGCGCGAGTCGAAGCTCGACCTGGTGAACCAGGTGGGCAAGGCCTTCTACCAGCTGATGCTGGCACAGGACAGCTACGAGGTGTTGCAGGACAGCTACCGGGTAGCCGAGGAGAACTTCAACATCGTGAACGCCAAGTACGGGCAGGGCACGGTGAGCGAGTACGACAAGATCAGCGCCGAGGTACAGATGCGCAGCATACGCCCCAACGTGCTGTCGGCGGCCAACGCCGTGACACTGGCAGCCCTACAGCTCAAGGTGCTGATGGGCATCACTGCCGAGGTGGAGCTGAAGATAGCCGACAGCCTGACCAACTACGAAACAATGGTATTCGCCGGCCAACTGACGGCCGACGGGCAAGGGTTGGAGAATAACAGCACCCTGAAGCAGTTCAACCTCAACTTGCGGCTCATCGACAAAAACATACGGCAGCTGCAAACCAACTTCATGCCCACCCTCTCCATGAGCTTCAACTACCAGTACCAGTCGTTGTACAACCCCAACATCAACTTCTTCAAATACAACTGGGCCGGCAGCTCGCACCTGCTGTTCAACCTCAGCATCCCCCTCTACCGGGCCAGCAACTTCACCAAGGTGAAGACAGCCCGCATCCAGAAGCGACAGCTCGACTGGAACCGCATTGATACCGAGCGGAAGCTGAACCTGCAACTCACCAGCTTCCGCAACAATATGCAGGTCAGCTCCCAACAGCTGGCCAGCAACAAGGAGAACGTGATGCAGGCCCGCAAAGCACTCACCATCGCCGGCAAACGCTACGACGTGGGCAAGGGCACCATTCTCGAGCTGAACTCCTCACAGCTCTCGCTCACCCAAGCCGAGCTGGCCTACAACCAGTCCATCTACGACTACCTCGTAGCCAAAACCGAGTTGGAGAAGGTGCTGGGCAAAGAGTAAGCGCGCCCCACCTGGCACCCAAAGAATAGATATAGTAACAAATACCACCCCTACAACCATAGACAACAATGATGAACAAAAGATTCCTCCCATCGGCTGCCATGCTGCTCACGGCATTTGTGTGCTCCTGCACCGGCGGGAAAGAGAAAGCCACCGAACATGTAGAAGAGAAGCCGGTCGTGAAACTGGCTGCCGTATCGGCCCGACCAGTGGACCAAATCCAAGAATACACCGCCACGGTAGAACCGGAGGCGAAGAACAACATCGCCCCCTCCACCCCCGTGCGCATTGACCGCCTCTTCGTGGAGGTAGGCGACCGTGTGACCCGTGGCCAGAAGTTGGTGCAGATGGATGCCGCCAACCTGCAACAGGCGAAGCTGCAACTCGACAACCACCGGATTGAGTTCGACCGCATCGACAACCTCTATAAGGTAGGCGGCGTGTCGAAGTCCGAGTGGGATGCCTCGAAGATGCAGCTGGACATCCAGCAGACGATGTACAACAACCTCCTGGAGAACACCTTCCTCGTAAGCCCCATCGACGGCGTGGTGACCGCTCGCCACTACGACAACGGCGACATGTACAGCGGCGGAGACCCCGTGGTAGTGGTGGAACAAATCACGCCGGTGAAGCTCCTCATCAACGTGTCCGAATCCTACTTCACCCAAGTGAAGAAGGGCGAGCCGGTAGCCGTGAAGCTCGACGTGTATGGCGACGAGACGTTCAAAGGCTTCGTCCACTTAGTCTATCCCACCATCGATGCCACCACCCGCACCTTCCCCGTAGAGATACGCCTTGACAACCGCGACAGTCGGGTACGCCCGGGCATGTTCGCACGTGTCACCCTCAACTTCGGCACGGCCAACAACGTCGTGGTACCCGACCTCGCCATCGTGAAGCAGTCCGGATCGGGCGACCGTTACGTCTTCGTCTACGCCGACGGCAAAGTATCCTATAATAAGGTGGAGCTGGGGCGCCGCATGGGCACCGAGTACGAACTACGGTCGGGTGTGCCCGACCAGGCACAGGTCGTCATCGCCGGACAGTCCAAACTACTGAACGGCATGGAAGTAAAGGTTAGTGATTACTAACCACTAATCACTCATCACTAATCACTAACAACATGAGCTTATACGAAGGAGCGGTTAAGAAACCCATCATGACCTCACTCTGCTTCCTCGCAGTAGTGATATTCGGTCTGTTCTCGCTATCCAAGTTGCCCATCGACTTGTATCCCGACATTGATACCAACACCATCATGGTGATGACCGCCTACCCCGGGGCAAGCGCCTCGGACATAGAGAACAACGTGACCCGCCCGCTGGAGAACATCCTCAACTCGGTGAGCAACCTCAAGCACATCACCTCCCGCTCGTCGGAGAACATGTCGCTCATCACCCTCGAGTT
>JAISIX010000217.1 GCA_031261805.1 Mediterranea sp. (in: CFB group bacteria) | reverse complement strand
CGCCACGGTGAGCGACTCCTTGCTATAGATCCAGTTGGGTATCTCCGCGCCGTCGGAGATGATGACCATGCCCGACTTGGCAGCCAAGGGCACCTTCACCTTCAGCTCCTTACGGCTTTGGCTCTCGAACTGGTTCACTATCACGTTGTCGGTGAATATCACCTCACGGATGAGGGTGAGGTATTCGCCCGTGAGGGTGATGACATCGCCCGGCTTCACGCTGGTGGGAGCCACCTTGTCCAGCGAGATAGGCTCGGTGAAGGTAATCTCGGTCTTGGTGGTGATGTCGCCCGTGGGCGTGTGGAGCACCACCAGGCCGGGCTGCGCCGTCTGGGGCACGGTGATACGGATTTCCGTGTCGCTGATGACCTCAATGTCGGTTATCTCTCCACTGCCGGGAAGCTCGATGCCCGTCACTTGGTTCATGCCGCTGCCCAGGAAGCGCAACACACCGCCGCGCGCCACGGGGCAGGGGCCAAACACATTCAGGCTGATGCCACCCGTGTATTGGTTGGTATCTTCCTCGTCGCCGCCACAGGCCGTGAACGACAGGCCGCTGAGTATCAGCAGGCAGGCCATCCAGAGGGCGGTTATCTTATGGGTTATTCTATCTTTCATAACACTGTTGAGTTTTAAGGGGTTATTCTACCGGCACTACCCGGATGTTGTCGAAGCAGATGACGGGGTTGCAGGTGGTTCCGGCCAAGCCGCCGTTCCATACGAAGAAGGTAAGGCCGGTGAAGTGGTCGGGGTTCAACGACTCGGCACAAGCCGTGCCGGTAGGAGTCTTGTTGAAGTCGGCCAGCTTCATGGACACCGTGACCCACTTGCCGCCGGTATCGTACGAGCCGGGACCGTTCCAAGGCAGCCACAATCCGCGAGGCAACTTATCGCTGCTGTAATAGTTGTTGTTGCCGGTGGCGTTCGTCACGTCGGCATCCGACGTAAACATCGCTTGCAAGGCGGCGGACTGCCACGGGTTGGAAGCAGGCACGTTCACCTCGAACTTCAGCTGCAGCTTGTCCCATCCGTACTCGCTCAGCATCTCGGCGAACTTGGGCATGGCAGAGAGCGCGGGGTATCCGGCACTTGGCTCGGGCCAGTAGTTGAAGCAGAACTGGTCTTCGGCCCACGTCGCTCCCGCAGCACCATCAATAGCCGCTCCACCGAAGTAGAGGTAGGAGCCGTCGATGCCGGCCACGGGGTCATCGACGCGTACTACGCCGGCACGCCAGCCATGGCCGGTGGCGAGGCCGCCATGCGAGTCGTCCCAGTCGAAGAGGATGTTACGCGTGTCGTGGTACACGAACTTGGAGCGCCCCGTACCGTAGAGGGAGGTGACGGTGATGTAGCCTTCGATGGCGTTGGCGGGTAGCACGAAGCTTACCTGCGTCTTAGAGATGCTGGTGATGTTGGTCACCTTCACGTTGCCGGCCATCTCGATGGTGAGCGGCGTGTTGGGGTCGTCGAGGAGGTAGTCACCATAGATGGTCACCTCGCTACCCGGCGCGGCAAACTCGCACGAGAGGGAGTTGACGGCCGGTGCGGGCACCAATACCTTGAAGTCGTAGGGGATGGTGTCGTTGGCACGGGTAATCATGTATAGCTTGTCGGTCACCTCCTCCGGTATGTTCTTGGGCACGTCCACCAGCAGGGTATGGTCGGTCATGTAGCTGGTGTTGAGCACCGCCTTCTGGTCGTTGAAGTACAGCTCCACGATGCTGCGCAGGTTGTCGCCTACTAAGCAGATGGTGTTCTCCATGTAGGCACCCGTCAGCAGCGAGTCGGCCGAGACGGGAGCGGGCAGGCGCACATACTTCACCGTAGGTACGCCATCGGCCACCTCGTACTTGTCCGGCTGGTCTTCGCAAGCGGTCAGCGCCACTCCCGCAAGGAGGGCAAAGAGCGCCACAAGGCCCTGGGTATATCTTTTTATCGTTTTCATAAGGTTCCTATCATTAACGTTAATAACTAAACTCACTCCGCACGTCCACGTGTACGGGGTCGGCCATCAGGTTGGGGTTGAAGACGACATCCTCCGTGGGGAAGGGCAGCGTGAAGCTGGAGGCCGTGACGTTGGGTGTCTTCGACGCGTCGTCGTTGTAGCGCATGTCGGTGGTGTTCACCGTCCACTGTCCACTCTCGTAGTATGCCTTGTAGAGGGCATCTAGGCCGTAGAACTCGTTGCGGCGCTGTGCCTTCAGCTCGCTGATGGCTCCCTGCATGTCGTAGTAGGAACGGCGCACGAAGTCGTACCAACGGTCGCCTTCGCAGGCCAGCTCCAGCCGGCGCTCTTTCCATACGTCGTTCCAGGTGATGCTGGCGGGACGCGCGTAGCTCGAGATGGCCCGATGGCGCACCTTGTAGAAAGCGTCGATGGCGCTCGCGTCGGTAGTCGACCCGTTGTTGCCTATCTTCGCCTCGGCGTAGATGAGGTAGACGTCGGAGAGGCGGAGGATGTGCGTGCTCAGCCCATAAGTCATATTGGCGGCCGAGAGGCCCAAGGCTTGTTCGTGGTCGTAACCGTCGCCATACAGGTGCTTCACCTCGTTGACGCCGGTAGGCGATTGCAGTACGCCGCCGGGGCCGCCTGCGCCATAGCCATCCTTATCGTAGATAAACTGTAGGAAGTCGAAACCTCCCTTGTCGGTCCAGAAGTACTCGTACTTATCGCCAGCCATCATCATGGTGGCCTTGCGGCGAACGTCCACGTCGATGCGGTCGGAGGGGCTGGTAAGCGGACTCACGCCAAAGGCATCTTGCAGGTCGACCGACGGGCCACCATAGCCACCCCAGCAGTCGCCAAACTCATCGAAGCCTACCATGGCGAGGTCGGACTGCAACGTGTTCTGTGCCGTCCACGGGTCGCGGGTGGGATACCAATGCCACGAGAAGAGGCACTCTTGGTTCTTGTTGTTCTGCAGACGGAACACATCCGAGTAGTTGGGAAGCAGCTCACGTCCGGAGTTGTCTATCACGTCCTTGGCATACTCGGCAGCTTTGTCCAGGTCGGCTTGGTTGCGCGAGCCTGTCTGCCCGAGGCCGGAACGGGTGAGGTACACCTTGGCCATCAGCCCCTTGGCGGCATACCGGTCGATACGCCCCAGGTCGCCGTGCTCCGGCAACAACTCGATGGCTTTCTCCAACGTCATGATGATGTACTCGTAGAGGTCGGCGGGTTCGACCTTGAACTTGGAGTTGTAGCCTCCGGCGGCAATCTCGTTGGTGTTGTCGTGCACGATGGGCACGGCGCCGAAGCTACGCACCAAGTAGAAGTAAGCCATCGCCTTCCATGCCAGGCACTCGCCCATGCACTGGTCCTTCACGGCTTGCGAGGCATTGGCGCTCTTCAGACGGTTGTACACCACGTTGGCATGACCGTTCACGGCCCAGAGCGAGTAGGACATGTTCACCAGGTCCTGGTCGGTACCGTTCACGGTAAAGTCCAAGTAAGGACTGCTACCCCAGTAGTAGTTGCCCGAAAGCACCTCGCCTACCTTGATGAATCCACGCTGGAAGTCGTACCAAGGGGAGTTATACAGATAATTCACGCCTTGAACGCACTGCTCGTCGTTCTGGTAGAAGTTATCCATGTTGTAGTTGTCTTCTACGGGCCGATTCAGGAAATCGTCGCAAGAAGAGATGCCGACACCCACCAAGGCTATCAGCGCTATCTTTTTTATAGGGTTCATATTCATATCTCCTCAGTATTAGTTAGAATGAGACGTTGAGTCCGAAAGAGTAGACCGTAGGCGAGGGGTAGCGGCCGTTGTCGAGGCCGTACACATAGCCTTTGGAGTCGGCCGTGCTCGCACCGATTTCGGGGTCGTAGCCGTCGTAGCCGGTGATGGTCAGCAGGTTCTGGATGTTGACGGAGAGACGGAGGTTCTCCAGCCCAATCTTCTTTATCATCTTCTTGGGGAAGGTATATCCCAAGGCGATGTTCTTCAGGCGGATGTACGAACCGTCTTCCACGTAGCGGTCGCTCACCCGGTCGTTGTCGTTGGGGTCGTTGATGGAGACGCGCGGAATGGACGTGCCGGGGTTGGACACCTTCACGTTCGTGATGTCGTCGTACCAGTAGGAGCCTGCGGCATAAACCTTGCTGGGGTCGATGGGCACCAGCACGGCGCGATCCTTCACGGAGGCTTCCTGGTTCATCCAGACGGAGTTCATGTGGGTGAGCTTCATCTTCAGGTAGTTGAACACCTTGTTGCCGTACGAGCCGTTGATGAAGAGGGAGAGGTCGAACCCTTTGTAGCGGAACGTGTTGGTCCATCCGAAGGTGAACTTGGGCATGGGCGAGCCGATGTCCGTCTTGTCGTAGTCGTCAATCACGCCGTCGGGCTTCCCTTCGGGGCCGCTCAGGTCCTTGTACTTGAGGTCGCCCACCCATACGGTGTTGCTGCGGTTGAAGGTTGTCCCGTCGGCAGGATACTTCACCGGCTTGGGCGAGTTCTGCAGGTCGGCCAGGTCCTTGTACACGCCATCGGTCACGTAGCCGTAGAAGTTATAGAGCGGAGAGCCTACGCGGGTCATGCTCACCACGTCGGTCCACTGTCCGTAGCCTACCAACGCCACGTTGTCGGCACCCGAGAGCGACACCAGCTTGTTCTTGTTGAAGGAGAACTGGATGTCGGAGTCCCACTGGAAGCTTCCTACCAACGGACGGGTGTTCAGGGCTATCTCGAAGCCTCGGTTGCGGATGTGTCCGTAGTTACCATAAGGCGGAGCCAAGGCGGAGGAGCCGTTGCCCGACGTACCCATGTACGACGGCAGGGCCAAGGGCATGAGCATGTCCTTCGACTCCTTGTTGTACCAATCCACCGTGAGGTTGATGCGGTCCTGCAGCAGGCTCAGGTCCAAGCCTATGTTGACCTGCTCTTGCGACTCCCACCGGATGGCGGGGTTGGGGATGTTGGCGGGACGGTATCCCATGCCCAAGCCCGAAGGCATACGGCTTACGGCCGATCCCCATTTGTATCCGCCGATGCTGGAGTTTCCGGTCTGTCCCCAGCCCAGGCGCAGCTTACCGTTGTTCACCACGCTCTTCAGCGACTCCATGAACTTCTCGTTGGTGAAGCGCCAGGAGACGGCCACGGAGTGGAAGCCGGCAAAGCGGTTCTCGGGACCGAAGTTGGACGAGCCGTCGTACCGATAGGTATAGGTGCCCAGATAGCGGTCGGCGTAGTTGTACGTCAAGCGGGTGAAGAAGGAGGCCATCGAAGAGCTGCCGAAACCGGCCCCGATGGTGGGCGTGCCCGATCCCAACGCGGGGTTGTGCACGTCGTCGGAGGGGAGTTTGGTATTGCTCACGGTAGTATAGTTGTAGTTGGACTCCCAGCACTCCTGCCCTACCATGGCCGTGAAGTGGTGGTCTTTGATGTTGCCCGTATAGGTCACGTAGTTCTTCAGTGCCCAGTAGGTGCTGCTGTTCTTCTGCGTGGAGGCGTCATTGCTGGCCCGCTTCCATCCACCCAGATCGACCATAGGTTTGTAGCGGTCGCCCTTGGAGGCGCTCACATCGTAGCCCAGCTCGGCGTGCCACGTCAGACCTTTGATGGGTGTCACGTCGAAGTAGATGTTACCCGTCAGCTTCTGCCGTCCCAGGATGATGTCGTCCATCATGGCCAAGGCGATGGGGTTGGGATTGGTGTATCCCTCCTTCACCACCGACGAGTAGCCGCCGTCTATATTATAGATAGGTATGTCGGGGGTGGCCTGCAGCGAGTAGTTGATGATACCCTCGTCGCTGTCGGCCAACTTCAGGTTGTCCTTGGTGGCCGAGTAGGAGGCGCTCAGCCCCAGCTTCAGCCACGACTTCAGCTGTGAGTCGAGGTTGACACGGAACGAGTAGCGGTTGAAGTCGGAACCGATGATGGTACCCTGCTGGTCCATATATCCGGCCGAGACGTAGTACTTCACCTTCTCCGTACCGCCTTGTGCCGAAATCTGGTGCTGGTGCTGCAAGGCCGTGCGGAAGATGGCATCCTGCCAGTTGGTTCCCACGCCCAGCAAAGAGGGATCGGCATAGTAGACGCTCGGGTCGTATATCTCACCTTGCTCGGTCACCTCGTTGTAATACTGGGCAAACTCGCGCAGGTTCAGCATGTCGAGGCGTTTGGTCTGCCGCTGTGCGGCCACCATGCCGTCGTAGGTGAACTTCGCCTCGCCGGCTTTACCGCGCTTGGTGGTGATCAGCACTACGCCGTTGGAGCCTTGCGCTCCGTAGATGGCGGTGGCGGAGGCATCCTTGAGGATTTCCATCGACACGATGTCGGAGGGGTTGATGGTGGAGAGCGGGGAGACGGTAGAGATTGTACCATTACCCAGCGCATCGCCCAAGCCGAAGCTGGCGCCACTGGCGCCTTGCCCTTGAACGATGACACCGTCGATGACGTAGAGTGGCTCGGCCCCGGCGTTGATGGTGCCCTGTCCACGTACACGGATGGAGGCCGACGAACCCGGTGCTCCGGAGGTCATCACGGCCGTCACGCCCGGTGCCCGTCCTTGCAAGGACTGGTCGAGGTTGGTGATGATAGAACCTTTGATTTGATTCTCGTTCATTGAGGCCGACGCTCCCGAAAGGTCGCTCTTCTTCATCGTACCGTAGCCTACCACTACCACCTCGTCCAGCTGTTCGGTATCTTCGCTGAGGGTGATGTCGAGGTGCGACTGGTTGCCCACGCGAACCTCACGGGTGGTGTAGCCGATATAGGAGACTACCAGGGTGGCACCGGGACGGACATTCATGGCAAAGCGTCCGTTGGTGTCGGTGATGACACCGTTGCTCGCCACTCCTTTCTCCAGCACGTTGGCACCGATAATGGGTCCGCTTGCATCGGACACCGTACCCGTGACGCGCCGGGTTGGCTGCTGCTCCACAGCTTCGGCCTCCGGATGGGGTGCCGCCAGCAGTGAAGGGGTGTAGCCCAAAACCGTGCAGAGACCTGCACACAACAGGATCTTTCTGAAATGTTCCTTCATACTTTGTATTATTAGGGTTAATCGTATTAATTGGTTCCTTGGCCGGCGCTCGCTCGCGTCGCAAGGAATATGCAAAATTACTCTCTCGGTGAATAGCAATCAGATACTATTTTATCTGATGCCGATACTCAACTCACTGCGCACCATCTTTCCCCACTCTTTCAGGTCGCTCTCCCGCCAGTGTCCCTCCGAAGAGGCGGTGGGGAGCAGCATGGAGCAGGTCTCGTCCTTATCGGACACCGACCAGGTGACCCAGCTGATGCCATGTTCGTTCATCCACGTCAGCCACTTGCCCCACTCCACGGAGTCGATGGGTCCGTCGCCCGTGGCTTCCATGGAGGCGCACTCGGAGACGAAGAGGGGCAGCCCCTTGCGGAGGGCGTAGTCGGCCCGGTCGCGCAACTCCTGCCGGTGAGTGTTGGCGTAGAAGTGAAGGGTGTACATTATATTATGTACGTGCGCGAGGGGAGCATCGGCAGCGATGTGCACGTCTTGGTCCCAATGCGGGCTACCCACGAGGATGAGTGCCTCGGGGTCGATACTGCGGATGACGTTGACCACCTCCATGGAGTAGGCCTTCACGGCGTCCCAGCTGTCTTCTACGGGTTCGTTGAATATCTCGTAGATGACGTTGGGCACGCCCCGGTAACGGGTGGCCATCTGGCAGAAGAACGTTTTGGCCTCCTCGGTGCGGATGCCGTGGCTATGCCAGTCGATAATGGCGTAGATGTGGTTCTTGATGGCAGCGTCGACCACCGCCTGTACGCAGTTCAGCCCTTGCTGCGGGTTGCTGAGGTAGGCACCTTTAGGCTCTACGCCCATGGCGGCACGCACCACCTGCGTATGCCAGTCCTTCACGAGCCACTCCACGCAGGAGGCGTTGTAGAAGCGGGGCCAGAAGTTGTGCCAACCATAGCTCACACCTCGCAGCTGTACCGGCTCGCCACGGTCGTTCATCAGCTGCGTACCTTTCACTACGAGGCGGGGTACGGCGGCGGCGTTCGTCTCTTCCTCCTCCCCGGCCTCCGCCGGGTTGCCGGAACAAACGGGTAGAGCTACCAGCGCCATCAGCAGGAAGCCTATGAGGGCGGGCAGCGTGCTACGCTTCTTTTCAAAGATTCTTCTTCTCATGATTTTGTTTGTTATTTGAAAGGGTTATTTGCTGATAAGTGGAGCTGGCCCCGAATCCACTCCTGCCAGGCATCCCATTGCTCCTGGTACCAGAAGTGTCCCGTCTGCAGGTAGAGGTGCAGTTCCTTGAGAGCGGTGTCGGCATTGTAGGCGGCATACATGGAGGTGGGCGGACATACCTCGTCGTTGTAGCCGAAGCTGAACCAGGCGGATACCCGCAACAGGCGGGCGAAGTTCACCGTGTCGTAGTAGCGGGCCGTGGCGCGTTGCTGCTCATTGGGTTCGCCGTAGTAACGGAAGTAGTGCGGCCAACCGGCAGCCCGATGGCTGAAGTAGGCCTCGTGGTCGCAGAGGGCGGGATGGACGGAGGCCAGAAAGGTGACACGCGTGTCGAGCGCCGCCGTGATGACGGAGAGCGCGCCGCCCTGGCTGGAGCCGGTGACACCGAGCGATCGTCCGTCGAACTGCGGCAGCGAGCAGAGGAGATCGACGGCCCGCAAGGCACCCACCACGACGCGGTGGTAGTAGAAGTCGTCGCGACGGTCGCGGCGGAAGGTCCAGTAGTTGCTCAGGGCACCGGTAGCCAAGCCGTCGTACACCGCCTGCGGCAGCGTCACGGGGATGCCATGGATGCCTACCTCGAGCGTGATGACACGTCCCGGGGCAGTATAGGTGTCGCCCGTATAGGGACGTACGCCTGCTCCCGGCACACGTAGAAGGGCGGGGTACTTACCCTCGGCCTTGGGCAAGCTCAGGATGCCAAAGAAACGTCCGCCGCCCGCCTGGGTGTTGAACGACACCTCGTAAACGTTGTCCGTAGCCGTGCAGCGCTCGGGCAGCAGCCTCATCCGCGGGTCGAGTGGTAACGTGCGGGCTTGCCGCAGCACACCTTTCCAATAGGAGCCGAAGTCGTCGGGCAACGTAGTGGCGGGAGCTATCTGCTCGGGGGCATAGCCGGCGGTGGCCAATCCCTCGTAGGTACGGCCGCCTATCGTGGTTTGTACTTTGCAACGCAGAAAACCCGGCACCGCCATCCGACCGCGCAGGGTGAGTGTACCTCCTTTCAAATGTACGCCTTGCCGCTTCTCGGTGGGGTACATCTCCGGTCCCAATTCATAGTCCACCATGACGTCAGGCAACGGGTTCTCGGCCTTGAGCACCCGCACCGTGAAGGTACAAGTCTCGCCCAGGCGATACTGCCAGTCGGCATGGTCGGGCGATACGAGCACGCGAATCTCCTCACCCCGGATTTGAGCCGAGGCGAGGAGCGTGCACACCCCACAAAGGAGTAATAGCAATGTTTTCTTCATATTCAATATTCGATTCGGTATGCTTCTGATTCTTCATTTACACCACCACCTTCTTCTTCCGGTAGCTATCCCGAAACACTTTCGGCGAGCAGGACTTCTTCTTCTTGAAGATGCGGTTGAAGTTGGAGAGGTTGTTGAAACCACAGTCGTAACATATCTCGGAGACGGTGCGGCTGGAGTCCACCAGCAAGCGGGCGGCATACCCCAGCCGGATGTCGATGACATAGTCGGAGAGGGTCTTGCCCGTGCGCAGGTGGAAGAAACGGCTGAAGGCAACGGGGGTCATGCCCACCATGTCGGCCAGCACGGCCAGGCGTATCTCCCCTTGGTAGTGCTCGCCGATGTACTTCTGCACGGTACGTACCCGCCGGCTATCGGAGAGCATCTCTATCTTGGCGAAGGAGGAGTGCGAGAGCGTACGGGCGTTGTCGTAGAGGGAGAGTTCGTAGAGGATATGGAGGAAGTCGAGCACGGAGTAGAAGCCATCCTCGGAGGAAAGGCGGTCGAGCCGGCTATAGGTCTTGATGATGGCCTCGGTGGGAAAGCACAGCCCACACTGTGCCCGCTCCAGCATCCGTCGGATGGTGTCGAACTGGTTCTTCTGCAACAGGCTGCCGAAGAAGAGGTCGGGCGAAAACTGGATGGTGATTTCACGGATATTCTGGGAGGTGCAGGTATTCTGCTCCCATACATGCTCCAGCTCCTTGCCGGTGATGAGCACGAGGTCGTAGTCGCCGATAACCTCCGACGAGTCGCCTACGGTGCGGCGTACACCCGCCGCATGTTCGGTGAAGTTCAGTTCGTACTCCGCATGGCAGTGCATGGGGTACGTAAACTCCGTCTTGCGTCGGTCGGCGATGTAGAAACAGTCGCGGTCCGACAAGGGCGTGATTTCCCTCATGATTCTATATGGGTCGTTTTCCATACGCGGTATGACTTAACATTGTATCAGCTGATACAAAGTTACGATACTCCTTTCGCCCGCATGTGTAGGAATTGTTTCAATTAGGGGTATTTTTTGTTACTTCGCTCTGCTTATTTACGCCAGCGAATGTTTTTGTTACCCAGCAACGTGCCATCGGCCTTGCTGAGGGTCACCGTAGCCTCGCCCTCCTCGCCGGTGCTTTGCAACAGGAGCTGCGCCAAGCCATTAAAGCTATGCACGTTAAAGGTGCGGGCCGACGGGTCGGCAGGGCGTTCGGCCGCTTGCCAAGCCGGATCGCCATTTCCTACGCCGAGGATGCGCACGGGGCCACTGATACTTATTTGCAGCTCCTCACAGGCGGTGGGTACGAAACGTCCCCGACGGTCGTGCAGTTCCAAGCGGCAGACAGCCACATCGCGTCCGTCGGCGGTGTACGTCTCACGGTCGGGCTGGACAACGACTTGCGTAGCCTCGCCCGTGGTCTCCACCGTGCGGGTCAGCAGCTTCCGCCCATCCTTGTCGTAACCGGTAGCCGTCAGCCGTCCGGGACGGTACCCAGTGGTCCAGGCAAGGTGTCCGCCACGGGGCATCGCCTGTCGGCCCAAGCGGCGGCCGTTCACCGCCAGCTCCACCTCGGCACAGTTGCTATACACCCATACGCTGATGCTGTCGCCCTCGTGCCCTGCCAAGTTCCAGTGGGGCAGGATGTGCAGCACGGGGCTGTCGGTCCACCACGAACGCAGGTAGTAGGCCTCATCCTTGGCGAACCCGCAATAGTCCAGCAGGCCAAACTCGGAGCCGGTAGCGGGAAACTTGAGCGGATTGGGTTCGCCACGGTAGTCGAAACCCGTCCAATAGAAAAGTCCACCCAGCCAAGGACGTGCGTCGTAGAACTGCCACCCCCGCTCAATGCGGTTGAGCACTGAGTCCTTAGGGTCGGGCGTGCGGTTGAGGGCGGCCATCCGCCCGTGCTCCAAGTCGTCGAAGTAGACACCCCGTGTGCCGCAGCCGGTGGTCTCCTCGGAGCCAAGCGCCCGCCGCAACGGATATTCGGTTCGGTACTTGTCTACCGGATTCTGGAGGATATAGTTGTAGCCCGCCACGTCGGCCGGAAGCAGCACAGTGGGGCCGCCGCTCGAGGCCACGGTCATCAAGCGTGTGGGGTCGAAGCGGTGGCAATACTCCCGCATGGCGGCAGCTATCCACTCGCCGCTCTCCTTCCACTCGATGCCCCACTCCTCGTTGCCCACGCTCCAGAGGATGACGGAGGGGTGATTACGGTCGCGCTCTATCATGCGACGCAACGGTTGTAGCTGGTCGGCATTGACACCCATCAGTCGGTTCTCTTCGATGACGAGCATCCCCAAGCTGTCGCAAGCGTCGAGCATCTCGGGTGTCATGGGGTTGTGCGAGGAGCGATAGGCGTTGCACCCCATCTCCTTGAGCCGACGGATGCGGTAAGCCTGCAGGGCGTCGGGCAGGGCCACCCCCACCCCAGCTTGGTCTTGGTGCATGTTCACCCCTTTCAGCTTCAGCGGCTCTCCGTTGAGCAGGAAGCCCCGGTCGGGGTCAAAGTCGATACGACGGATGCCGACGGGGGTAGTGTAACAGTCTATCAGCTGCTCCTCCTGCCACACCTCCGTAGTGAGCATATATAAATAAGGTGTATCCACACTCCACAGGTGGGGGTGCTGTACATTGAGACCGGCATAGAAAGTACGCTCTTCCTTAGCCTCTATCGAACGCTGTGTAGATTCGGCACGTGTCACCTCCGTACCGTCGGCATTGCGCAAGATATGCTTGATGCTAAAGAAACTGCTATTGGACACACCCGGGTTCACCATCGTAGTTCGTACCGTCAGCTCGGCCCTGTCGAAGGGCGCCTCCAGTTCGCTATACACGAAGGTGCCGAAGGGAGCGACGTGCAGCTGCGCCGTCTTGTGCAGCCATACATGGCGGTAGATGCCTGCCCCTTCGTAGAACCATCCCTCCTCCAACGTAGCGTCGGCCCGCACGGTGAGTAGGTTGTCGCCGCCGTAGTTGAGATACTCGCTGATATCGTACACCTGCGTGGTGTATCCGCTCGGCTCGTGGCCGAGGTAGAAGCCGTTGAGCCATACCCGGGCGTCGCGGAAGATGCCGTCGAACTGGAGGTAGAGATGCTTGCCTTGGTCGCCGGCAGGCACACTGAACGTCTTCCGGTACCAACCTACGCTGGTCTCGGGGTACTTATAGCCCACCGTCTTGTAACCGTGGCTATGGCTCGCCTCGGGGGCGAAGGGCAGGTCGACCACCCAGTCGTGCGGCAGGTCGACATGCTTCCACGTGAAAGCATCAAACTTAGGCGAGTACGGCCCTTCGTTGTGGATAGAGGCCGCCTTCGTCAGGTAGTTGAAGTACTCCGTGCCGCAGCCGAAATCCTTGGCCGGGTCGGAGGCATTGCCAAAGGCAAACTGCCAGTCATCATCCAAAAGGATGCGCTCGCGCGGCGACTGGGCGAGGAGAAGGCTCGGGAGGAGCGATAGGAGGAGGAGAAAGCGCATGGGGGAGTGATTAGTGAGTAGTGAGTAGTGATTAGTGATTAGTGGGGAGTGGGGAGTGATTAGTGAGTAGCCTTCTCAGCCAGTGCTACTCACTAATCACTAAAAAACTCTTCTTCATCAGCTTCCCGTCTTCCGACGAGGCGCCTATCATCACCACAAACTCACCCGGCTCCACAATCTTCTTCATTTGCAGGTCGTAGAAGGCCAGTTTATCGGGGGTGATGCGGAAGGTGACGGTCTTGCTCTCGCCTGCCTTGAGCGGCACACGGGCAAAGTCCTTCAGCTCTTTCACCGGACGGGTCACTTGGCTATAGACATCGCGGATATAGAGCTGCGCTATCTCCACGCCGTCGCGACTGCCGGTATTGGTTATCTTCACGCTGGCCTCCACCGTGCCGTCAGGGGCTATCTCCTTCGCTGAGAGCTTCAGGTCACTATACTCGAAAGTAGTGTACGAGAGGCCGTGGCCGAAGGCGTAGAGCGGCGTGCTGGGCTGCCCTGCCGCATACGGGTGGAAGTACTGCGAGGGCTTGTGGTTATAAATCATCTGCAACTGCCCCACGCTGCGGGGGATGGTGACGGCCAGCTTGGCCGATGGGTTGACCTTGCCGTACAGGATCTCGGCCACTGCCTGACCACCATACATACCCGGTGCCCAAGCCTCCACGATGGCCGGCAGATGCTCCGCCGCCCACTGTACGCCCAGCGGACGTCCGTTGACAAGCACCAGCACGGTGGGTTTGCCCGAAGCGGCTACCCGCTCTATCAGCTCGTTCTGCAACCCAACCAAGTTGATGTCCGAGCGGTCGGTGTCTTCGCCATCGGTACGGTCGGCCCAGCGATAACGCATCATATACTCACCAGCCACTACGATGTTGAGGTCGGCCTGCCGAGCATGCGTAGCAGCTTCGGCCACCCGTTGCGGGTCCATGTTGCGAGGGTCCCATCCTTGGTCCACGAAGTCGAACTGTGTGTCGGGGGCTACCTGCCTCAAGCCTTCGAGGATGGTAGTGACGTTCTCCGGTTTCTCCTGTGCGCTCCAGTCGCCCAGTATATTCTCGTCGTCGGCATTGATGCCGGTCACCATCACCCGTCGGTACTTCGAGGGGTCGAGAGGCAAGAGGCTGTCGTTCTTCAACAACACGATGCCATCGCGTGCGGCCTCGAGCGCCGTCGCCCGATGGTCGGCAGAGAGGCGTATCTTCATGCTCTGTGCCTCGTCGGCCAAGGGATGCTCGAAGAGTCCGAGGCGGAACTTGATGTCGAGGATGCGGCGTACGGAGGCATCAATGCGGCTCTCGGGGATGCGTCCTTCGCGCACCAGCTCCGTCACCAGCTCCTGCCAGTGTATGCCGTGCATGTGCATGTCCATACCCGCCATGATAGACTGGTAGTAAGCCTCTTTCAGGTTCTCGGCCGTGGCGTGCAAGTCATGCAGGTGCTCAATATCCATCCAGTCGCTCACCACGAAGCCGGGGAACTTCCACTCACCGCGTAGCACCTGTGTCATGAGCCATTCATTGCTGTGGCAGGGCACGCCGTTCAGTTCGTTGTGGGCCGTCATGAGCGACATGGCCCCAGCCTTGACGCCTGCCTCGAACGGAGGGAAGAATACCTCACGCAGGGTACGTTCAGAGAGGTCGGCCGGCGCCCCGTTGGTGCCGTTGATAGGTTCGCTGCCGCCCACAAAGTGCTTGATGCAGGCCAGCACATCCTCGCCACTGTCCAAGTGGCGCTGGTAGCCCTTCACCTGCTGCGCACCCATGAGCGACACAAGGTAGGGGTCTTCGCCGAAGGTCTCGCCCACCCTACCCCAGCGCGGGTCGCGTGCCACCTCCACGTTGGGGTTGAAGGTCCAGTGCATGTTCATGGCCCGCATCTCCTCGGCCGTTTGGCGGGCGATGCGGCGTGCCATCAGCGTGTCGAACGAGCAGGCAAGGTTGATGTTGGTGGGATACACCGTATTGTCCGGTGCGTTGGCGTTGCCGTGAATAGCATCGATGCCGAAGAGGATAGGAATCTGCAGGCGGCTCTTCAGGGCCAACCTCTGCAGGTAGTTGACCTCCTCGATGGTGAGCACGTGTAGGAACGAGCCTATCAGCCCCTGCTCCGTCCACTTCTCCACATCCTGGTAGGTGAAGCCCGGGTAGAAGGCATTCGCCGTGTTGGTTTTCAACTCCTCGGCGGTCATCACGGCGCTGTTGGCCTTGATGTGCTCGATGCCCACAAACTGGTTCATCTGCCCCACCTTCTCCTCCAGCGTCATGCGTCCCAGCAAGTCTTCCACCCGCTCGGACACCGGTGCCGTGGCGTCTTTGTACACTTCCTTGCCGCCCCCTGCGCAAGCAGCCAATCCTGTTGTCACTGTCATTGCCATAAGTATCTGTCTATATCTCATAAGGTTATTCTTAATTCTTCATTCCTAATTTATAAAGCATCACGTCATGCCCGGGGATGGTCACCTTACGGGGCTTCTTCGTATCGCCATCGTCTTTCTTCGTCCAGAGGTTGCGCACGGCATATACCTTGGAGTCGAAGTCGGTAAAGCGCTTAGACACATCGTCGTAGAGGTTGAACTGTTGCCAGTCGATGGTGTATTCCTTCGGCTCCTTGGTGCGATTGAGGATACAGAATGCCCAGTCGCCTCCCACCAAGGGTTTGAACCAGAACTCCAGTCCCTCTTCGGCCTTGAACTTCAGCCCTTGGACGCCGAGCGTATCCTGGTCGATAGCTATCACCTCCCGGTTGAGGATGATGTCCTTGGTGGCTTGCGACATCTGGCGAACGTCGTTGCCCAAGATGAGGGGGGCAGCCAACATGCACCACATCGTGAAGTGCGCCCGGTCCTCGCTTTCGGTCTGTCCGTTGCCCACCTCCAGCATGTCGGGGTCGTTCCAATGTCCGGGGCCGGCGTACTTACGCAGCCCCTCTTGCATGTCGAGAATCTGTAGCACGCCGTAGGCCGCCCAGCCGGGATGTTGGTCCACGCAGTCGAAGCAGTTGCTGATGTCGCCCGTGGTGCGCCATTGGTGCGCCGTCTGTGCCGCCCAGGTCCAAGGCTTGCTCGTGCCCCATTCGCACATACTGAAGAGGATGGGGCGGCCGGCTGCACGGAGCGCGTCGCGCATCAGGTTGTAAGCGCCCACCGGATTGATATTTTCCGTCTCGCACCAGTCGTACTTTAGGTAGTCAATGCCCCATCGGGCATATTGCAAAGCGTCCTGGTACTCATGGCCGAAGCTGCCGGGACGGCCGCCGCACGTCTTGCGGCCGGCATCGGAGTAGATACCGAGCTTGAGGCCGCGGGCATGTACGTAGTCGGCCAGTGCCTTGATGCCCGAGGGGAATTTCACGGGGTCGGCTTGGATGAAGCCGAGGCTGTCGCGCTCGCCGTGCCAACAGTCGTCGAGGTTGAGGTAGACATAGCCCGCGTCGCGCAGCCCACTCTCCACCATCGCGTCGGCCACGCCTCGGATGATGTGTTCGTCGATGCCGCAGGCGAACTTGTTCCAGCTGTTCCACCCCATGGGGGGCGTGAGCGCCAATCCCTCAAACTTCTGGGCCGACACTCCCATACATGCCCATACCGCCAGTAGGGCAGCAAGTAGGATTCTCTTCATTGTCTTTCGTTCTTTTATCAATAAGTGGTATTCAGATGCTGCAAAGATAGAGCATCGCAACGAAAGAAACTAATACTATCTTGACCGATGTCGGTACAAGAGATAATGTCGGGAGCGTCTTTCGTCATCGCCCATTTTGCGAGGCTGGATATAGGAACTCCACCTCTTCCATCCGCTCCAGCTCCCATCCTCGGAATTGTGCCACTATGCGGTGCAGCGTCGTGCCCTGGCAGAGCTGGCGCACGCGGGGTGCCTCAGCGTAGCGGTGTATCTGATCCACTGCCTCGTCCCACTGCCGGGTGGCTTCCGTTTCAGTCCGTTCGCGCGGCAGGTACTTCAGCTCGAGGATGTAGCTGTGCGCCACCTCGGGGTAGCGACCGCGGTCGGGCATGAGGAACATGTCGCAGAAGCCGTGGTCCAGCTCCAGCTCCGGAGCGAGCAGATAGTAGGCGCTGACGCTGAGGTAGGCCGTGAAGAAGCCCTGTATATTGCGCTCGCCCTCGATGCCGCTACGTACGGAGGAGTTCTCCTTGTAGGTGCGGGCGATGAACTCCAGGGCGGGTCGCCATTCGCCATCGAAGGCCATCTGGTCGTAGAGGTCTTTCAGGTGGTCGAGGCTGGTGACATCCTGCGCCCGGTATTCCTCCAGCAGGTACTCGTAGTACTGCTTACGCACGTTGTTGTTGGGGATGCCCAGTATCAGGCGCTCACCCCGTGTGCCTACGATGGTGAGCATGCCGTAGTAGAACAGCAGGCTGGGGAATATGTCGGGATTGGTGATCCGCTCGGCAGGGAAGGAATCGAAGAGTCTGGACAGGATCTGCCCCTCCTCCACGATGCGGTGAATCACCCCCTTGCGGTCACCGTCCAGTTGGTCAAGGCGGATGAGCCGCTTCATCTTGTTGTAGTCCGTGCGGGTGTTGGGGTCGACCATCGTCTCGGGAGCCGTTCCTTGGCGCAGCCGGTTCTGTAGGTAGTAGAGCACCATGTCGCTGTTGAACATCTTGGGGTCGACGTTCAGGCTTCGGCGCGCGAAGCAGTAGTTGTCGTACCAAGGCCTCATCTCCTCGATTATGGCCTCCACGTCGCCCTTCAGCGCGCCCGCCTCGCTGTAGTAGCGGAGCATGGTCCGCACGTCCTTCTCGGAGAAGCCCAGCAACATATTGAACCGCGGGTCGGTGCTGATGTTCCAGCCGATGTTGAAGCCACTGGTGAGGTCGTCGAGCGTGACGGGACTGACGCCAATCATGAAGATGCGGTCGAACATGCCCTTGTATTTCTTGAACGCCTCGCGGTAGAAGCCGCTGGCGTGCGTGATGGCGCGGTAGACTCCCTCCCCCCGTTCGTTGAGCACCACGTTGGTGAAGTTGTCGTACTCGTCGATGATGAGGTAGAGCGGGTAGCGGAGCCTGCCGGCTTCCGCATTGAGGATGTCAAGCTTGGTGCGACTTTTCTCCGTGCCGTAGAAGCGGCGGAGAATATTCTCGTCGTAATATTCGCGGTAGCGATCCATGAAACCGTCCAACTGCACGGCACAGTAAGAATCGAACCACTCCTCCAGGTCGTCCACCTGACCGCCTATCTGGGAGAAGTCGAGATGCAGCACCTGGTACGTACCTTGCCTCCGCGTGGGATGCTTGCCGATCCAGAGGTCGCCAAATAAACGTTCGAACTTCTCCTTCTGTCCGATGTCGTAGTACGACCTCAGCATACTGAGCAACAAGCTCTTGCCGAAGCGGCGGGGACGGATGAAGATGAGGTAGTTGGCCTGCTGCTCCAACTCGGGGATATACATGGTCTTGTCCACGTAGTAGCGATTCTGCATGATAACTTCCTCGAAGTTCGACATTCCGTAAGGTATTTCTTTCACTGCTTCCATAACTGCTCGTTTAAATGGGGTGATATGGCACATGCCGTAGGCAAAGATACGCCTTTTGGACGAAATAAACACTTCCGCCGGGAGAATTACAGGGCAACCGCATCAAAATCGCTCCTTACACAGAATTACTATCTTGACCGAAGGCGGTACCGAAGGAGTTGTTTGAGTTCTTCTTTGGTCGCTTTGTCCACCCGCCGTGACTCCCGGGTCTTCTGGATGGCCTTGCGGTATGTCCACTTGTCCAACTTGCTGCGTTTGAAGTAGGCCATTGTCTCCTCGGGAAACTTCACGAAGCAAGCGGAGAGGAGCCATGCTATGGCCATGCGGGTGTAATAGGCAGGATGGTCGAAGGTATCGGCATAGTTGAACAAGAAGTCGATGTGCTTCTGATTGATGTAGTAAAAGAGCATCACGATGCCGAAACGGCGTTCGAACTCGGGAGCGGCTTGCAGGTAGGGGAGGATGAAAATCCACATATCTTTCTCCCTATTCGTCGTTACTGCCTTGAGGTCGTTACAGTACACATCGCACACCGCCCAGTTATTGATACGGGGCACGAACATCTCCATGTAGTGTTTCCGCTCCTCCCAGTCCATCTTGGCCTTTGCGATGACCATACCTTGCAGCATCGGTTCTTCATTGAAGAGCAAGTCGGACTCTTCGACAAACGTCCGCCAATCGTCACTGCGGGCTATCTCCCCTGCCAACTTGCGCAGGAGGGGCACCCGCACGCCCAGCACGTTGTCCGTGCCAGGCATCAGGCTGGAATTAAATTGGCGGTACTTAGCATCGGCCAATGACCACAGTTCCTCACGAATCGTATCAATATCCATCATTCAACATTTATCATTCATCACTATCACCAACAGTTCTTCATCGTCCGGTATCCGTAGCAGACGATGACCAGGAAGCAGACAAACGGCAGGACAAACGAGAGGTTGACGGCCGGAAAACCGGCTACCTCCTTGAGGTCGATGATGCAAGCTTGCAGCGGCGGGAGCACCGAGCCACCAAGGATAGCCATGATAAGGCCGGCCGCGCCAAACTTGGCATCGTCGCCCAGCCCCTTGAGGGCGATGCCGTAGATGGTGGGGAACATCAGCGACATGCAGGCCGAGATGGCCACGAGGCTATACAACCCATAGATGTTCTGCAGACTGATGGCACCGAGGGTAAACACACCGCCGCAGACAGCCAGTATCATCAGCAGCTTGCCCGCGTTGAGGTAGCGCAGGATAAAGGTGCAGATAAAACGGCTGACGCAGAAAATGACCATCGCCACGATGTTGTACTCCTGCGACAACACCTCGGCCGCCTTCTCCTCCATGCCTTGCGACATGAAGAGGCGCGTGCCGTACTGGATGATAAACGTCCAGCACATAATCTGCGCCCCTACGTAAAAGAACTGCGCGATGACCCCTTCGCGATAGCGCGACTGGCAGAAGATACGCCGGAGTGTGGGCAGGAAGTTGATGCGATGGTCCTGGTCCCCATTCTTGGGCATCTTGGCGAAGCGTATCACCAGGAGCATGACGAGGATGACCAGGCCGATGACCAAATAGGGGGCGATAAGGACGCTCAGGTCGCTCTCCTTCACGGCCTCAAACTGTGCGCTGTCCATCAACGCCCGTGTCTGGGTGTCGGCAGGGTTCAGCCCCGCCTGTATAAAGCGCATGGCCACAAACATACCCAGCAGCGACCCCATAGGGTTGAACGACTGGGCGAGGTTCAGGCGGCGGGTAGCCGTCTCCTCCGTTCCCATGGAGAGGATGTAGGGATTGCAGCTCGTCTCCAGGAACGACAGTCCGCAGGTGAGGATGAAATAGGCGATGAGGAACGGGTAGTAGTCACCCGTCATCTTGGCGGGGAAAAAGAGGAAGGCGCCGATGGCATACAGCCCGAGGCCGAGCATGACGCCGGCCTTGTAGGAGAAGCGCCTGATGAACATGGCCGCCGGAAAGGCCATGGCGAAGTAGCCGCCATAGAAGGCCACCTGCACCAAGGCGCCATCCGTGGCGCTCATGCGGAATATCTTCGAGAAGGCTTTCACCATGGGGTTGGTGATGTCGTTGGCAAATCCCCACAACGCAAAACAGGAGGTGATGAGGATGAAAGGGACGAGGTAACTGATACCGTCTTTGGACAGGATAGGCTGCTTGGCAGGTTGTTTCATGGGTGGTTCTTTTGTCATTTTAAGGATTAACGTACAAGTTTATGGTTGTTGATCGTATAAGTGAAACATGCGTTCCATCGGCTTCCACTTCTCGGCCGAGCTCATGCCGGGCGCCACCAGTTGGAAGATGGACATATACTCCTCCCACTCCTGTTGGCGCGGAAGGGTGTCGAGGCGGGCCATGGCGGTGTCCCAGTCAAAGTCGAGGGGTGTCTCCACTATCATGAAGAGGCGGGTGCCGAGGATGTAAATTTCCATTTCGAGGATGCCCACTTCCCGAATGCCGGCCAGTATCTCCGGCCAGGCTTCCGCCGGACTATGCCGACGGCGGTATTCGGCTATCAGCTCGGGCGCGTCGCGCAGGTCGAGCGTCTGACAGTATCGTTTCACCGGCACTCTGTAGGGCTGCACCGGATAGCCGCTGGTTGCTGTTTCCATATCGCAATCTTTTAATAAGTGAGGCCAAAGGTAAGCATTTCTGCCGTACCTTTGGCCTACTTCACTTATAAAAATTACTTATAGATAGGTCCGTAGGTGGCGCAAGCGCGGAAGTCGGAGCCTTCCTTTTCCATGCCGAAAGCGTTCCAGGCGGCCGGTCGGAAGATTTTCTTATCGTCTACGTTGTGCATGCACACGGGGATACGGAGGATGGAGGCCAAGGTGATGAGATCCTCGCCGATGTGTCCGTAGCTGATGGCTCCGTGGTTGGCGCCCCAGTTGTTCATCACCGAGTAGACATCTTCAAACGCAGGCTTGTTGCACAGGCGGGGCACAAACCAAGTGGTAGGCCAGGTGGGGTCGGTGCGCATGTTCAGCTTCTGGTGTATCTCGGGGTCTATCTCCACGGTCCACCCCTCGGCAATCTGGAGCACCGGGCCTAAGCCCTTCACGAGGTTGAGGCGCGACATGGTGACGGGCATCCCGCCTTTGGAGAGGAAGTTGGACGAGAAGCCGCCTCCACGGAAGTAGTCGCGGTCCGCCGGATACCAGGTGGTAGCCTTCAGGCAGTTCTCCACGTCGGCCTCAGTCAGGTTCCAAGGTTCTTTCATCACGGGATTGCCGTTGGCGTCCACCGCCTGCCCGGAGCCGTCGAGCGTGGTGGCTCCCGAGTTGATAAGGTGGATGATACCACCCGCTGCCAGGCCTGTCAGCTCCTTGCCGGTGACACGCTTCACCGCCTCGGGACTCCAGTAGGTGCGCACGTCGGAGAAGATCTGCGCACGGTTGGTGAGCAGGTGTCCGAAGAGCATCGCCACGCCGTTGCAGGCATCATTCTCGGTGGCTACCACAAAGGCTTCGCGGATGCCGTTCCAGTCGAACGAGGTGTTGAGCAGTGCCTCGGGATAGTCACCGTTGGGATAGAAGTCGGTCCACTGGCGTTGTCCCTGGAAGCCGGCGAGGATGGCGTTATGGCCCAGTGCCTCCTCCTTGAAGCCCATCTCGCGCAGCTTGGGGTTGCCGGTCATCAGGTCGCGCATGATAATCATCATCTTCACGATGAACTCCCAGTCGGCATCTTTCTGCTCGCGGTTCTTGCGCTTCTCCGGGCGGTTCTTGAAGTCCTCGCCCTCGTTGGGTTTGCAGTATTTCTCCGTCCATGCCATGGCTTTGGCAAACTCCTCGTGGTCATAGATGCCTTCCGTCATACGGCGGATGATTTCCGTCAGGTCCACCGATTCGTTGCGCATCCCAAGGTACTCCTGGAAGAAGTCGGGGTTGACGATAGAGCCTGCGATACCCATCGACACGCTACCCATGGAGAGGTACGACTTGCCACGCATGGTAGCCGCCGCCTGTGCGGCGCGGGCGAAGCGCAGCAGCTTCTCGGCCACGTCGGCAGGGATGCTGTTGTCGTCGAGGTCCTGCACGTCACGGCCATAGATGCCGAAAGCGGGTAACCCCTTCTGTGCGTGGGCGGCCAGCACGGCGGCCAGGTACACGGCTCCCGGGCGTTCCGTGCCGTTGAATCCCCACACCGCCTTGGGGTAGTGCGGGTTCATGTCCATCGTCTCGGCACCGTAGCACCAGCAGGAGGTGACGGTGATGGTCGCCCCCACCCCTTCGCGCTCAAACTTCTCGGCGCAGGCGGCGCTCTCGGCCACACGGCCTATGGTGCTGTCGGCAATCACACATTCCACCGCGCTGCCATCGCCGTTCTTCACGTTCTTGCTGATCAGCTCGGCCACTGCCTTGGCCAGGTTCATTGTTTTCTCTTCCAGTCCTTCGCGGATGCCGCCTTGGCGTCCGTCGATGGTGGGACGAATCCCAATCTTTGGATACTTCTTCATGTTCTCTTTTATTATAAGTTGGTTAATCAATGCTTGTCCTTTATCACCGCCCCGGGTGGCGTGTTCAGAGCGACTGCCGGAGCCGTACCTCGGTAGGGAGGTTGAGCTGTACGGGGTTTCCTGTCAGCACAAAGTTAGCCGCTTCGTTGCCCATCCGCTCCCAGTCGATGCTGAGCGAGGTGATGCCCTCGTCAATCACCTCGTAGGAGGGTATGTCGTTGTAGGCCAGCAAGCCGTAGTCCACGCCGCACTTCAACCCCGCGGCCCTCCCGCGCTTCACAATCTCCACCACCTCCTGCTGCTTGATGGTGATGTAGGCGCTGCCCGGCCTCACCACCAGCTGTTCGGTCTCCGTCTCTATGGCATGTTCCAGCCCCTGTTCTACACAGAATCGGACGAAGCAGGCCTGGCAACTTTGCGGGTGCTTCAGGCTTCGGGGGAAGAGGAAGACAAAGCGGCGGTATTTCGCGAACCGCTCCTTGAGGCTACACAGGGCTTGGTAGAACGCCTCGTCGAAATCCTGCGTGATGTACGAGTACTTTTCTTTGTTGAATTTACCGAAGTCGAGCAACAGCAGCCGGGCGGGGTTGATACGGTTGAGAACCGTGCTGAACCTCTCGTTGTCGAAGTTCATCACGACATACTTACTATAACGCCCGATGGACTCCCGCACGATGGTATTGAAGAGGCGCTCGTTGTACTCGTGGAAGAGCAGGTCGACCCGATAGTTGATGGGCAGACGCTTGGCAAAGCTGTTGTACAGCGTCTCCTTGAAAGGGGTGTATTGGTCGAGCAACAACAAGATGTTGGTCACTTGGCTGGTCACGTAGTATCCCTTGCCGGGAGTGGAGCCTATCAGCCCCCGTTCACGCAGGTCGGCAAAGGCCTTGAACACGGTATCGCGGGAGACACCGTATTGTTCGCTCAACTGGTTGATGGAGGGCAAGGAGTCGCCTTCCAAGAACGACTTCTTGGAGATGGCTTCACTGATGGTATCGGCCAGCTGGGTCACTTTGCTCGTCTGCTGGCCAAACAAGGCTTTGTTCTTTGTACGTTTCATCTTCAGGGTCATGGTAGCATACAACCGTGCTGAACCATGCTGATGCAAAGGAACGCATTTTCTTTCTAACAGAGCAGAATCTTTACTATGTTATAGAGCATAAAACAGGGACAACGAGGAAATGAAGAATGAGGAATGAGGAATGAAGAATGGACGGGCGAGGACGGGGACGATAAATGGGGGTTAGAGAAGACGGTACGCGGATGGGCATGCGCGTTCGGGCGGATGGGCATGCGCCCACGGGCGGATGGGCATGCGCGTGAACGCCGAAGGGCATGCGCCCAAAAGCCATTTTCCACCTCTACCATAAGTTTATGCCATATCCCCCTTCCACCCTTCCACAACCCCGTGTACATCGCCCTTTGCGGGTGGAAGGGTGGAGGGGGGATTTCCCGTAGGGATACCTATCACAGCCTCCCCTTGTAGATTCGTGCCATCGCTTTCTGGTACTGGTTCTCCAGTTGGAGGTAGTTCTGGCGGCTCTGGTAGACGACGGAGACCTCCACAAAATACTCTATCATGCTGATTTGTCCGCCGTTGAGGGCTTTCTTCAGCAGGGCAAGGCTCTGCTGCGAGTGGAAGGTGGACTGATACTCCTCCATGGCGAGGTGTAGCGACTGGGCTTCGCGGTAGAGCTGCGACAGCTCCGACTCCACCCGTGTGGCGGCATCCTCACGTCGGAGGTCGGCGCTGAGCAGCTGCGCCTTGGCCATCTTCACCTTGTGGCGATTGTCGAAGATGGGGAAGGAGACGCCCACGACGATGCCGTTGAAACGCAGGCCGGTATCGGTGTCGCGGCGGTAGCCCAGCTCCAGCCGGGGAAGCCACTGCGACCTGTTGACCGAGAGCTGCTTGCGGGCTACGAGGCTCTCGCCGCTGAGGGTTTGCAGCGTGCGGTCGGCGGAGACCACCTCGGCTTGCAGGTGCTCATAGTTGGCCGGGAAGACGATGGCCGGGAAACTACTTTCTTCGAAGGGGATGGGGAGGTTACCGTTGCGGGCCGTCAGCTCCTGTAGCTTGTTGCGCAGAGCCGTGGTGTTGAGCGAGGCTTCGGTCTTGGCGTTGAGCAGCTCGAGGTTGATTTTGTTGGTTTCGAGGACGTTCGCGTCGCCCGTCTCGAGGCGCTTGGCATAGAGCTTGGCCAGCTCCTCGGCGTTCCGCAGACGTTCCGTCAGCAGTTGCTTCTGCTGGCGGAGCATGATGATGTCGAGGCAAAGCTCTTTGGCTTGCAGGAGTTTCTCTTGGCGCAGGAGGTCGCCCGCACTGTCGTAGGCCGTAGCTTTCAGGCGGTTGAGGCGGCCACGGGTGGCGTAGAGGGAGGGGAAGTCGAAGCTCTGCGAGATAATCAGCTCGCCGGTGGTCTCGTTCTTGTCTTTCGAGTTCCAAAGGTGGGCATACGAGAGGGTCGGGTCGGGCAGGTTGTTGCCCGCCCTCGCCTCCAGCTTCTGCGAGATGATGAGCTGGCGATTGGCTTGCAGCTCCTTGTTGTTGCTCTCTATCGCTTTGAGCACCTGCTCTATGCGGTCGGTCTGCGCCAGTCCCGTGAGGGGAAAGAGCATGGCGGCGCAGAGTGCGCTTAGGGTAATGAGTCGTTTCATACTACAGGGGTTTGAGAGGGTTTGCGGTGCATCATCAGGTAGACGATGGGGATGATGAAGCCATTGAGGAAGGTAGAGGTGAGCAGCCCTCCGAGGATGACCTTGGCCATGGGGCTTTGTATCTCGTTGCCGGGCAGGTCGCTGCCGATGGCCAGCGGGATGAGTGCCAGGGCCGACGAGAGGGCGGTCATCAGGATGGGGTTGAGCCGGTCGAGCGAGCCGCGCAACACGCTCTCGCGGAGCGAATAGCCCTCCTCGCGTTGCAGGTGGTTGTAGTGACTGATGAGCAACATGCCGTTGCGGGTGGCGATGCCGAAGAGCGAGATGAAGCCGATAATGGCGGGGATGCTCACTTCGCCCGTTGTCAGCATCAGGGCAAACACGCCGCCAATCAGCGCCAGCGGCAGGTTGATGAGCACGATGGCGCTCTCTTTGGCGCTGCGAAACTCGTGGTAGAGGAGCAGGAAGATGACTACGATGCTCATCAGCGAGGTGATGAGCAGGGTGCGACTTGCCGCCTGCTCGCTTTCAAACTGACCGCCATACTCAATGTGATAGCCTTCGGGCAAAACAACCTTCTGTTCGATTCGTTCTTGAATGTCGTTGACCACGCCGCGCAGGTCTCGGTCGGCGACATTGGCAGAGATGACGATTTTGCGTTTCACGTTCTCGCGGCTGATGGTGTTCGGACCCATTGCCGAGCGCAGCTCGGCGATGGCAGCCAGCGGCACCTTTTGTCCGTCGCCGGTATCGACCATCAGGTCGGCTATCTGTGCGGCGCCGGCGCGTCGGTCATCCTTGACGCGGACGGTCAGGTCGAAGCTCACTCCCTGCTCGTAGACCTGCGACACTACCTCGCCTGCCAGACAGACGCGCACCAGCTCGGCAAACTCGGGCAGGGTGATGCCGTAGCGCGCCAGCATTTCGCGTCGGGGCGAGATGATAAGTTGCGGACGTTCTATCTGCTGCTCCACGTTGAGGTCGGCGATGCCTTTCACGTCGGCGATGCTGTTCTTGATCCGGTTGCCCAGCGAGAAGAGCTTGTTGAGGTCGTCGCCGAAGAGTTTGATGGCAATGTTGGCTTTCGTGCCGCTCAGCATGGCGTCGATGCGGTGGCTGATGGGCTGTCCTATCTCGATCAGGGCGCCGGTGAGGGTGCCCAATTTCTCGCGCACGTCAGCTACGAGTTCGTTGCGCGTGCGATCTTTCAGCTCGAAGGGCGCCTCTATCTCCGACACGTTCACCCCCAGCGCATGTTCGTCCAGTTCGGCGCGTCCCGTTTTGCGGGCTACGGTCTCTATCTCGGGGATGGAGAGGAGCAACTCCTCGGCGCGCTGCCCGATGCGGTTGCTCTCTTCCAGCGAGATGCCCGGCACGGAAGAGATGTTGATGGTAAACGAGCCTTCGTTGAACGGCGGCAGGAAGGAGCGTCCCAGCGTGAAGAAGCAGACCAGCGCCACGACAAACAGTCCGATGGTGACGCCCAGCACGCTCTTCTTGTGTTGCAACACAAAGGTCAGGGCGCCGGCATAAGCCTGCTTGACCTTGCCTGCCACGTAAGAATCGGCGCTTGGGCGTTCCGCCTCTTTCGCTTTGCCCCCCTTGAGCAGGTAGGAGCATAGCACCGGCGTAACCGTCAGCGCCACCACCGTCGAGGCTGCCAGCGCCACGATGAAGGCAACGCCCAGCGGAACCAACATGCGCCCTTCCATGCCGGTGAGGAAGAAGAGGGGCACGAAGCTCACCACGATGATCAGCGTGGAGTTGAGGAT
>JAISIX010000216.1 GCA_031261805.1 Mediterranea sp. (in: CFB group bacteria) | reverse complement strand
TCCAGCTGATGCGAGAGATGGGCGTGGCGGTAAACAAGAAAGATATAGACACCTAGAGCTTCAAGGCCGAAAAGGTGGACTTGGAATACTTGGAAAGCGATGAATTCTTGAAAAAGTGCTCCAGCTTGCGTGGATCGGTGATGCTGATAGGCCCTATGGTAGCCCGCTTCGGCAAAGCTATCATCTCCAAGCCGGGAGGCGACAAGATAGGACGCCGTCGGCTTGATACCCACTTCGATGGCATACAGAAGCTGGGAGCCAATTTCAGCTACAACGAGAAGCGAGGAATATTTGAAATCACAGCGGAGAGGCTGCAAGGTAGCTACATGTTGCTGGACGAGGCCTCGGTGACCGGTACGGCCAATGTTGTGATGGCTGCCGTGCTGGCCGAAGGAACCACTACCATCTACAACGCGGCCTGCGAACCCTATCTTCAGCAACTCTGCCTCTTGCTCAACCGCATGGGCGCCAAGATAAGCGGCATCGCCTCCAACCGCCTTACTATCGAAGGCGTGAAGGAGCTGCATGGTACCTGCCACAACGTACTGCCCGACATGATTGAGGTGGGTAGCTTCATTGGCATGGCTGCCATGACACGTAGCGAAATCACTATCAAGAACGTGTCCAACGAGAACCTCGGCATTATTCCCGAGAGCTTCCGGAGGCTTGGCATCCGCTTGGAACAGCGAGGTGACGACATCTATGTGCCTGCACAGGATTCCTACCAGATAGAATCGTTCATCGACGGCTCCATCATGACCATCGCCGACGCGCCTTGGCCGGGGTTGACCCCCGACCTGCTAAGCGTGATGCTCGTGGTAGCCACGCAGGCCAAGGGGAGCGTGCTCATCCATCAGAAGATGTTTGAGAGTCGCCTCTTCTTCGTGGACAAGCTGATAGACATGGGGGCGCAGATTATCCTCTGTGACCCGCATCGGGCAGTTGTCATCGGGCACGACCATCGCTTCCCGCTTCGTGGTTCACGTCTCACTTCGCCCGATATCCGCGCTGGTATCGCCCTGCTTATCGCTGCCATGAGTGCTGAGGGGACCAGCACCATCAGCAACATCGAACAGATAGACCGAGGTTACCAAAATATCGAAGGACGGCTCAACGCCCTTGGTGCCCGCATCACCCGCTTATGATAAAGAGAGAAGAAGTATATAGAATAGGTCTTTTCAACAAGCCGCACGGCATACATGGAGAGTTGCAGTTTACCTTTACCGACGACGTGTTCGACCGTGCGGAGGAATGCGACTATGTGGTGTGCCTGCTGGATGGCATCTTAGTGCCGTTCTTCATCGAGGAGTACCGCTTCCGTTCGGACTCAACCGCTTTGATGAAGCTCGAAGGGGTGGATACGGCCGAACGTGCCCGTATGTTCACCAACGTAGAGGTGTACTTTCCCGTGAAGTACGCTGATGCGCAAGATGCGGGCGAGCTGTCGTGGGACTTCTTTGTCGGCTTCGGCATGGAGGACATTCATCATGGCTTGTTGGGTACCATCGCCCAAGTAGATACGGCCACCGCCAACATCCTGTTTGTGGTGGAGCAATCCGATGGAGAAGAGTTGCTGGTGCCTGCGCACGAAGAATTTATAGTCGGTATCGATAAGGACCAGCGGATTCTGACGGTAGAACTGCCGGAAGGGTTGCTGACACTGGACGAAGCCGACGAGGAGATGGAATAAACGCTAAGCGAGAAGAAGGACATGGGTAGACGAAGAAGGCTTTTCTGGAAGAATTTTAAGTTCAAGTACAAACTCACCATCATCAACGAGAATACGCTGGAAGAGGTGGTGGGACTGCGTGTGTCGAAGATGAACGGGCTATCCGTGCTGCTCAGCGTGCTGGCGGTGCTCTTCCTCATCGCTGCCTGTATCATCGCCTTCACCCCCCTGCGCAACTACCTGCCGGGTTATATGAACAGTGAAGTGCGTGCTCAGATTGTGGAGAACGCCCTCACCGTCGATTCCTTACAAGAGGTGATGAACCGGCAGCACCTATATATAATGAATATACAGGACCTCTTTAGCGGTAAGGTGAAGATCGACAGTGCGCAGACGCTGGATTCGCTCACTATGCGCCGTGCGGATACGCTGATGGAACGTACCAAACGAGAGGAGGAGTTCAGACAGCAATACGAGGAGCGTGAGAAGTACAACCTCACCACCATCAGTACACAACCCGACATCAACGGGCTGTTGCTCTATCGCCCTACCCGGGGGATGGTATCCTCCCACTTCAATGCCGAGAAGAAACATTTCGCCACTGATATAGCCGCCAATCCCAATGAAAGCGTGTTGGCCACCATGGATGGCACGGTCGTGCTGAGTACCTATACTGCCGATGCCGGCTATGTGATTGCGGTACAGCACAACCAAGACCTACTCTCGCTCTACAAGTACTGCGGCTCGCTACTCAAGAAGGAGGGCGACCGGGTGAAAGGCGGCGAGGCCATCGCGGTAGTAGGGAATAGTCCCATGCCGGGCAAGGAGCCGCACTTGCACTTCGAACTGTGGTTCAAGGGACATCCTGTGAATTCGGAAAAGTATATCGTGTATTGAGTGATAAGTGATTAACGTTTAGTGATTAACGATTAGTATTGTGACAAGCAGTAACGAACCTATAAAGAAAAAACAGATAGCCATTCTCGGCTCTACCGGCTCTATCGGTACACAGGCTCTACAGGTGATAGACGAACATGCCGACCTGTACGAAGTGTATGCCTTGACAGCCAATAACCGGGTGGAACTGCTCATCGAGCAAGCCCGACGCTTTCGACCTGAAGTGGTGGCAATAGCCAACGAAACCAAATATACCACGCTGAAAGAGGCGCTGGCTGACTTACCCATCAAGGTATATGCGGGCAGCGATGCCATCGCCCAATTGGTAGAGGCCGAGCCGATAGACATTGTGCTGACGGCTATGGTAGGCTATGCCGGGCTACGGCCTACCATCAGTGCCATTCGTGCCGGCAAGGCCATCGCATTGGCCAATAAAGAGACACTCGTAGTGGCGGGGGAGCTGATCAACAGTCTGGCTCAGCAGTACCGTACGCCTATATTGCCTGTCGATTCCGAACATTCGGCCATCTTCCAATGCTTGGCCGGGGAACTCGACAACCCCATTGAGAAGGTGATACTCACCGCCTCGGGTGGTCCGTTTCGTACCTACTCGTTGGAACAGCTACGCTCGGTGACAAAGGAGCAGGCGCTGAAGCATCCTAACTGGGAGATGGGAGCGAAGATTACCATCGACTCGGCTTCTATGATGAACAAAGGCTTCGAAGTGATGGAAGCCCGATGGTTGTTTGGTGTCGCGCCCGAGCAGATTGAAGTGCTGGTACACCCACAGTCCATCGTCCACTCCATGGTGCAGTTTGAGGATGGTTCGGTGAAGGCGCAACTGGGCTTGCCCGACATGCGCCTGCCCATCCAGTATGCCTTCTCTTATCCAGCACGTGTCCGTTCGTCGTTCGAACGACTCGATTTCGGTAAGCACAACAGCCTCACCTTCGAACAACCCGACACCACTCGTTTCCGTAACTTGGCATTGGCCTACGAGGCCATGCACCAAGGCGGCAACATGCCCTGCATCGTCAACGCCGCCAACGAGGTGGCCGTAGCTTCCTTCCTGCGCGAAGACATTAGCTTCCTTGGCATGAGCGACGTGATAGAGCGGACCATGGAGCGTGCCTCGTATGTGGGCCTACCTACCTACGACGACTACGTGGCTACGGACGCCGAGGCTCGTCGGATAGCAGCCGAAAGCATAATAGCAATACATAAGTAACTAACGTAAAACGTAAAGAATAGATAAAGTAATGGATACATTTTTGATTCGTGCCCTGCAACTGATTATGAGCCTTTCGCTGCTTGTCATCATCCACGAAGGCGGGCATTTCTTGTTTGCCCGCTTGTTCAAGGTGCGTGTAGAAAAGTTCTGCCTCTTCTTCGACCCTTGGTTTACCCTCTTTCGCTTCAAGCCCAAGAGGAGCGACACCGAATATGCCGTGGGATGGTTGCCACTGGGTGGATACGTCAAAATCTCGGGTATGATAGACGAGTCGATGGATACTGAGCAGATGAAGCAACCCATGAAGCAGTGGGAGTTCAGGGCTAAGCCGGCTTGGCAACGCCTGCTCATCATGACCGGCGGTGTATTGTTCAACTTCCTGTTGGCGCTCTTCATCTACTCCATGGTACTCTTCACTTGGGGCGACCATTACATCAACGTCACCGAAGCACCCTATGGCATGGACTTCTCGCCCGTAGCCCAAGAGATAGGCTTCCGCAATGGCGATGTGCTCCTCTC
>JAISIX010000190.1 GCA_031261805.1 Mediterranea sp. (in: CFB group bacteria) | reverse complement strand
CACCTAATATTATAGCCAACGATTGTACGTAGCACGTACCTTCCTTGAATGTGCACAACCTAAAGAGACAGAAATAATGGTTTCTATACCTATTCCCTTGCCATTCCTATCTTTTTTTGTGTATCTTTGTCGCTGATTTAAAATCAGAAGGCGCAATGAGTCCACTCAACTTCACCCACATTTTGACACAGGCAGTCGATGAGCTATCGGAAAGCGAATCGTATAAAGGACTGTTTCACCAGCACCGCGATGGCGAGCCACTGCCATCGGCTACTGCTTTGCACCAAATCATTGAGCTGTCACGCTCCATCCTCTTCCCCGGTTACTACGGGAACTCCACCATCAACAGCCGCACTGTGAAGTACCACATCGGCGTGAATACCGAGAAGCTGTTCAACCTGCTTTGCGAGCAAATCCTGGCCGGCCTCTGCTTCGGCACGGGCCAAGGGGAGGAGTGCGACGACTGCGACGACCGCAAACGGGACGAAGCCGCGCACATCGCCGCTACCTTCATCAGCCGGATGCCGGAGATGCGGCGCACCCTGGCCACCGATGTGGAGGCCGCCTACAACGGCGACCCGGCAGCGGAGAGCCATGGGGAGGTCATCAGCTGCTACCCCGCCATCAAGGCCATCAGCAACTACCGCATCGCCCACGAGCTGCGACGGCTGGGTGTGCCCCTCATCCCCCGCATCATTACCGAGATGGCGCACAGCGAGACGGGCATCGACATACACCCCGGAGCGCAGATAGGCAACTACTTCACCATCGACCACGGCACAGGCGTCGTCATCGGGGCCACGAGCATCATTGGCAACAACGTGAAGCTCTACCAAGGTGTCACCCTCGGGGCGAAAAGCTTCCCACTCGACGCCGACGGCATGCCCATCAAGGGCATCCCCCGCCATCCCATACTGGAGGACAACGTCATCGTCTACTCCAACGCCACCATCCTGGGGCGCATCACCATCGGCCACGACGCCACCGTAGGGGGCAACATCTGGGTGACCGAGGACGTGCCGCCGGGAGCGCGCATCGTACAAAAGAAATAACTAACATATATTTATAGCCACACTTACTTATTATGAGCGAATCTTTCGAGATGATTGCCAAGACCTTCCAAGGACTGGAAGAAATCTTGGCCGAAGAACTGACAGCATTGGGAGCCGACGACATCCAGATAGGACGACGGATGGTATCCTTCACCGGCGACAAACGCATGATGTACAAGGCAAACTTCTGCCTGCGCACAGCCATCCGCATCCTCCGGCCCATCAAGCATTTCAAGGCCAAGGACGCCGACGAGGTGTATGCCCGCATCCAAGAGATACCTTGGGAAGAGTACCTCGACCTGAACAAGACCTTCGCCGTAGACGCGGTGGTGTTCAGCGAGGAGTTCCGCCACTCGAAGTTCGTGTCGTACAAGGTAAAAGACGCCATCGTGGACTACTTCCGCACCAAGACCGGCAAACGCCCGTCGGTGCGTATCAACAAGCCCGACGTGCTGCTCAACATCCATATCGCGCAGACCAACTGCACGCTGTCGCTCGACTCCTCGGGCGAGTCGCTGCACCGCCGCGGCTACCGCCAAGAAGCCATTGAGGCGCCGCTCAACGAAGTGCTGGCCGCCGGCATGATACTGATGACAGGCTGGCGAGGCGAGTGCGACCTCATCGACCCCATGTGTGGCTCGGGCACCATCCCCATTGAGGCGGCGCTGATAGCCCGCAACATCGCCCCGGGCGTCTTCCGCAAAGGGTTCGCCTTCGAGAAGTGGGCAGACTTCGACGCGGAGATGTTCGACGAGATTTACAACGACGATAGCGAGGAGCGGGAGTTTGCCCACCACATCTACGGCTACGACAACAACCCCAAAGCCAACGAGATAGCCACCCACAACGTCAAGGCCGCCGGCGTGTCGAAGGACGTGACACTGAAGCTGCAACCCTTCCAACAGTTCGAACAACCTGCGGAGAAGTCCCTCATCATCACCAACCCGCCCTACGGCGAACGTATCTCCACCAATAATCTGCTGGGCTTGTACCAGATGATTGGCGAACGACTGAAACACGCCTTCGTGGGCAATGAGGCGTGGATCCTCTCCTACCGCGAGGAGTGCTTCGACCAGATAGGGCTGAAAGCCAGCCAACGCGTGCCCCTCTTCAACGGCGCGCTGGAATGTGAGTTCCGCAAATACGAAATCTTCGACGGCAAGTACAAGGAGTTCAAGAGCCAAGAGGGCGAGGGCGAAGGACGACGCAAGGAGGGCGAGGGATTCAAGTCCCGTGAGCATAAGGAGTTCAAGCCCCGCAGGGAAGGTGGAGAGTTTCGCAGAGAAGGCGGTGATTTCCACCGCGACCGCAAGGAAAAAAGAGCCTACGGCGAGGAGTATCAAAGACGGCGGGAGTCGAAAGCACCCAGGGAGTTCAAGGGGAATAGGGAGCCACTGATTCCGGAGAAGAAAGAAGAAAAGGTTGAAGAAGGGGTATAGCAATATTCCCGCATATAGCCATTAAGGCTTGAAGTCGCAATTTGCAGTCTCAAGCCTTAATGAACTGGTCGCAATTTGCGGCCAGTCTCCTGCTACAGAATCCTACCCCGACCGTGTCAGAGTAGAAGGGTTTAAACCTAATAATAAAGAAGAACAATGAACTGTATTGGAAAGAAAGCCATCGTGGCATTGCTGATGGCGCTGCCTATCGGAATGAATGTTATGGCACAAGAGAATAACAAGAAGCAACTGACGCTGGAGGAACTGATTCCCGGCGGCGACCATTACCTGTATGCCGAGAACCTGTACGGCCTGCAGTGGTGGGGCGACAAGTGCATCCGTCCGAACATCGACACCCTCTATGTGGTGGACCCCAAGACGAACCGGGAGAGTGCGCTCTTCACCCGTGCGGAGCTGAACCGTGTGCTGGCCAAAGAGAACGCAGGCAAACTGTCGCACCTGCAAAGCGTACGCTTCTTGTGGGCCGACAAGCCGCAGGTACTGCTAACGTTGCCGGGGAAATACGTGGTCTACGACTTTAAGACCAACGAGCTGGTATCGACCCGCACTACGCTACCCAAAGCCGCCAACACGGACTACTGCGCCGAGAGCGGCAACATAGCTTACACCATCGGCAACAACCTCTACGTCAACGACCAGGCCGTGACCCACGAACCCGAAGGCGTTGTCTGCGGACAGTCCGTGCACCGCAATGAGTTCGGCATCAGCAAGGGCACGTTCTGGAGTCCGAAAGGAGACCTGCTCGCCTTCTACCGCATGGACGAACGGATGGTGGCACAGTACCCACTGGTCGACATCACCACCCGCATAGCCGAGGTGAACAACGTGCGCTACCCCATGGCGGGCATGACGAGCCACCAGGTGAAGGTAGGCATCTACAACCCCGCCACCGGAAAGAGCCTTTACCTCGACGCAGGCGACCCCACCGACCGCTACTTCACCAACATCAGCTGGGCGCCCGACGAGAAGAGCCTCTACCTCATCGAGCTGAACCGCGACCAGAACCACGCCAAGCTCTGCCAATACGACGCACGGAGCGGCAAGCTGCTGAAGATACTCCTGGAAGAGACGAACCCCAAGTACGTGGAGCCGCAACACCCCATTGTCTTCTTGCCGTGGGACGCGACGAAGTTCGTCTACCAAAGCCGGCGCGACGGATACAACCACCTCTTCCTCTTCGACACGAAGACAGACAAGCAGACACAACTCACCAAAGGCCCGTGGCTGGTGAGCGAACTGCTGGGCTTCAACGCCCGCCGGAAAGAGATTGTCTTCACCGCCATCAACGGCATGAGGAGCGGGCACTTCACGGTGAACGTCGCCACGGGCAAGATGAACCAGCCCTTCAGCAGCTGCGTGGAGAGCGTGCATAGCGGCGCGCTCAGCGCCTCGGGCAGCTACCTCATCGACCGCTACTCCACCAAGGCGCAACCCCGTGTCATCGACCTGGTAGACACCAAGACCTTCCGCCGTTTCAACCTGCTCACGGCAACCGACCCCTACGCCGGCTACGTGATGCCTTCCATCGAGACCGGCATCATCAAGGCTGCCGACGGCACCACCGACTTACACTACCGCCTCCTGAAGCCGGCCAACTTCGACCCGGCGAAGAAATACCCCGTCATCGTCTATGTGTACGGTGGCCCGCACGCGCAGATGGTCACCGGCGGCTGGCAAAACGGCACCCGCGGCTGGGACATCTACATGGCCAACAAAGGTTACATCATGTTCACCCTCGACAACCGGGGCAGCAGCAACCGCGGGTTTGAGTTCGAGAGCGTCACCTTCCGACACCTCGGCGTGGAAGAGGGCAAGGACCAGGTGAAGGGCGTGGAGTTCCTCAAGTCGCTCCCCTACGTAGACGCCAACCGCATCGGCGTGCATGGCTGGAGCTTCGGCGGGCATGAGACCACCGCCCTGATGCTACGCTACCCCGACATCTACAAGGTGGGCGTAGCCGGTGGCCCCGTCATCGACTGGGCCTACTACGAGGTGATGTACGGCGAACGATACATGGACACCCCGCAAAGCAACCCCGAAGGGTACAAGGAGTGCAACCTGAAGAACCTCGCCGGACGGCTGAAAGGACACCTGCTCCTCATCCACGACGACCACGACGACACCTGCGTGCCCCAACATACCCTCTCGTTCATCAAGGCCTGCATCGACGCCCGCACTTACCCCGACCTCTTCATCTACCCGTGTCACAAGCACAACGTGGCGGGGCGCGACCGGGTGCACCTGCACGAGAAGATTACCCGCTATTTCGAACAGAACCTATAATATACATACGAGGAGATGAAGATACTGTTGTTAGGCTCGGGCGGCCGCGAACATGCGTTGGCATGGAAGATAGCCCAAAGCAAGAGAGTAGAGAAACTGTTTATCGCCCCCGGCAACGCCGGTACCGGCAACGTAGCCGAGAACATTGACATCCGTGCCACCGACTTCGACGCCATCGCCGCCTTCAGCCTGAAAGAGGGCATCGACATGGTAGTGGTAGGTCCCGAAGACCCCTTGGTGAAGGGCATCTACGACTACTTCTGCGAGCGTCCCGAGTTGCGTCACATCGCCGTCATCGGCCCCTCGGCCAAAGGCGCCGAGCTGGAAGGCAGCAAGGAGTTCGCCAAAGGCTTCATGATGCGCCACGGCATCCCCACCGCCCGCTACAAGAGCATCACGGCGGCCAACCTCGAAGAGGGCGTGGCCTTCCTCGAGACCCTCCAAGCCCCTTATGTGCTGAAGGCCGACGGCCTGTGTGCCGGCAAGGGCGTGCTCATCCTACCCACCCTCGACGAGGCCAAGCGGGAGCTGCGCGAGATGCTCGGCGGCATGTTTGGCGCCGCCTCGGCCACGGTGGTCATCGAGGAGTTCCTGAGCGGCATCGAGTGCTCGGTCTTCGTACTCACCGACGGCGAGCATTACAAGGTGTTGCCCGTAGCCAAGGACTACAAACGCATCGGCGAGGGCGACGCCGGCCTGAACACCGGCGGCATGGGTAGCGTCAGTCCCGTCCCCTTTGCCGACGACACCTTTATGGAGAAGGTACGCACCCGCATCATCGACCCCACCATCCAAGGGCTGAAGGCCGAGTGCATCACCTACAAGGGCTTCATCTTCCTCGGCCTCATCAACGTGAAGGGCGAGCCGATGGTGATAGAGTACAACGTGCGCATGGGCGACCCCGAGACCGAGAGCGTGATGCTCCGTATCCAGAGCGACCTGGTAGAGCTGCTCGAAGGCGTGGCCAACGGCACCCTCGACGAGAAGACGCTGGTGGAAGACCCGCGCGCCGCCGGATGCGTCATCCTGGTAAGCGGCGGCTATCCCGAGGCTTACGGGAAAGGATACCCCATCAGCGGGCTGGACAAGGCTGCCGCCACGGAGAGCATCCTCTTCCATGCCGGCACGGCGCTCAAGGACGGGCAGGTAGTGACCAACGGCGGACGCGTGATAGCTGTCTGCTCCTACGGCGCCACAAAGGAAGAGGCCTTGGCCAAGAGCTACCGTACGGCGGAGCTGGTAGGCTTCGACAAGAGGTACTTCCGCCGCGACATCGGTTTCGACTTGTAACGGCTAACCTCTGGAGGCTCGGATGAGAAACAGAACGTTGCAATATAACTTGACGACAGGCCGTTTCACGCTACCTGTCGTCATCTTCGCCTGTACCTTTTGCTGGATACTCTCGTATGTGCTGGTGCCCAACCTGGATGTTTCGGTACAGCGCAGCCCCCACGATTTCTTTTTGTGGCGGGAACTCGTATCCTACCTTCCCGTATGGGGAGAGCGGTTGCTGAACTACTTGATCTATGCCATCATTGGCTATTTCCTCATCGAGATGAACAACCGCTTCGCTATCATCCGGATGAGGGCCTCCATCCAGACAGTAGTTTACTTCCTCATCATCACCATCTGCCCGGAGATGCACCTGCTCTATGCCGGCGACATGGCTGCCGTGGCGTTTCTCGCAGCCATGTATTTCTTGTTCTGCAGCTACCAGCAGACGCACCCGGCCACCTACCTCTTCTATTCATTCATGGCCATCGGCATAGGCAGCCTGTTCCTCCCACAGCTCACCTACCTGGCGCCTATCTGGTTGTTTGAGGCTTACCGCTTCCAGTCGCTCACGCTCCGCAGCTTCTGCGCAGCGGTTGTCGGCTGGGCATTGCCCTATTGGTTCCTGTTTGCCCATGCGGCTTTCTACGGCGACATGGAGCTATTCTACCGGCCCTTCCGCGAGCTGCTGATATTCGGCCAGCCTTTCAACCTGGCATTGCTGCAACCTTGGCAATGGGGCGTATTGGGGTATCTGCTGCTCTTGGCGACCATCAGCACGATACATTGTATCGCCAGTGGTCTCGACGATAAGATACGCACCCGCTCCTATCTCCGTTTCCTCATCGACCAGACGTTCTGCCTCTTTCTGGCCATCGCCGTACTGCCGATGTACTGCATGGACTTCATGCCCCAGCTGCTCATCAGCAGCAGCGTGCTGATAGGGCATTTCTTCGTACTGACCAACAGCAAGGCATCCAACGGCCTGTTTATCTTCTCACTTGCGGCCCTGCTGCTTTTATTCGCTTTCAATATATGGACGCTTTTGTAGCTACCGTCACCCAGCTCCTCATCGATTGGGGCTTGCCGGGGTTGTTCCTTTCGGCCCTTCTGGCAGGGAGCATCATCCCGTTCAGTTCCGAGCTGGTGCTGGTGGCCCTTGTCAGGCTGGGGCTGAACCCCATCGCCTGCCTCGCCGCCGCCACCCTGGGCAACACCGCGGGCGGAATGACCTGTTACTATATGGGGCGTTTGGGCAAGGTGAACTGGATAGAGAAGTATTTCAAGGTGAAGCAGGCCAAGATAGACCGGATGGCGCTCTTCCTGCAAGGCAAAGGGGCGCTGATGTCCTTCTTCACCTTTCTCCCTGCCGTGGGCGAGGTCATTGCCATCGCCCTGGGCTTTATGCGAAGCAATACCTGGATTACCTTCAGCGCCATGCTGACAGGGAAACTGCTACGCTACATCCTGCTGATGTACGTGCTGGAGAACGCTTGGGCAGTGATTAGTGTTTAGTGATTAGCGATGGAGAGGACGATAGAGAAGACCGCCGACGGAAGCGCCACCTTGTATGTGCCGGAGCTGGAGGAGCATTACCACTCCATCAAGGGAGCCTGGACAGAGTCCCAGCATGTCTTTGTCGACAAGGGGCTGAAGGCTTCCGGGGCGAAACGGCCCTCCATCCTCGAGGTGGGCTTCGGCACGGGACTGAACGCCTGGCTCACCCTGCTCGAGGCCGAACAAAGCGGGCGTGCCGTGCACTACACCACCCTGGAGCTATATCCGCTGGAGCTGTCGCTCATCCAAGGGATGGGCTACACCTCCGACGAGCGTTTCACGCAGCTCCACGAGGCTCCGTGGGAGCAGGAAGTCACCATCACGCCACACTTCACGCTACTGAAACACCAGGCCGATGCCAATGCTTTCGTACGCTCCCACCTGCTCCGCCCGCAGGCAGGGTTCGACGTGGTGTACTTCGACGCCTTCGCCCCCGAGAAGCAGCCCGAGCTGTGGAGCCAAGAACTATTTAACAACCTTTCTTGTTTATTAAAGAGTGGAGGCATCCTCACCACCTACTGCGCCAAGGGCGTGGTAAGGCGGATGCTGCAAGCCGCCGGACTGACCACCGAGCGCCTGCCCGGCCCGCCGGGAGGCAAACGCGAAATCCTGCGGGCACGGAAACTGCTTGAAGTAAATAACGACAGGAACCTCATAAGAACAGAAGAATGATGAAACAGATACTCCTCTTGACCCTCCTGATAGGAGTGTTGTGTGGCTGCAAGCCAGGCAAAGGCACTGCTTCGGGCGACAGTAAGCCGACTGTTGCTGTCACCATTGAGCCGCAACGTTACTTTGCCCAAGCCATCGCCGGCGATAAGTTTGAAGTGGTGAGCATGGTGCCCAAAGGCTCCAGCCCCGAGACCTACGACCCCATCCCGCAGCAGCTCGTCGAGCTGTCCGCCTGCGAAGCCTATCTGCGCATCGGCTATATCGGCTTCGAGCAGGTGTGGATGGACCGTCTGCTGAAGAACACGCCGCACCTGCAAGTGTTCGACACCTCCGCAGGCATCGACTTTATCCTGAGCAACGCACCACACACGCATGGTCCCGAGGGGCACGACGCCCATCTCCACAGCGTGGAGCCACACGTCTGGACCTCGCCCGCCAACGCCCTCCTCATAGCCGGCAATACCTACAAGGCCTTTTGCGCCATCGACAAGGCGAACGAAGCCTATTACTTCGCCCGCTACGACTCCCTCTGCCACCGCATACAGCACCTCGACAGCCTCATCTGCGAGCGGCTTTCCATCCCCACGGCCAGCAAGGCATTCCTTATCTACCATCCCACCCTCTCCTACTTTGCCCGCGACTACGGCTTGCGGCAAGTACCCATCGAGGAGGATGGCAAAGAACCGTCGCCCGCCTACCTCAAGGCGGTGATAGACCTCTGTGCCACCGAACATATACGCACCATCTTCGTACAGCCCGAGTTCGACCAACGCAACGCCGAGACCATCGCCCGGCAGACGGGCACCACAGTGACCTCCATCAACCCCCTGAGCTACGACTGGGAGGGGGAAATGCTCCGAATAACGGAGACGCTGGCGAAGAATTAAAACCATCCTGCCATGCAACCCATCATCCAGATAAACAACCTCGCTGCCGGATACAACGGCAGAGCCGTGATTCACGACGTGAACCTCACGGTGTACGAACGCGACTTCCTCGGCATCATCGGCCCCAATGGCGGCGGGAAGACCACGCTTATCAAGTGCATCCTCGGCCTGCTGAAACCCCTCAGCGGGGAGGTGCTTTTCCCAAAAGGAAACGGCACGCTCGGCTACTTGCCGCAATACAGCAGCATCGACCGTAAGTTCCCCATCTCCGTGGAGGAGGTCGTCCTCTCGGGGTTGTGCATACAGCAGTCGCTCACCGCCCGCTACACCCCCGCGCAACGGGCCAAGGGACGGCAAGTGGTGGCCCGCATGGGCCTGGAAGGCTTGGAGCACCGCCCCATCGGGCAGCTCAGTGGCGGGCAGCTACAACGTGCCCTACTCGGACGTGCCGTCATCTCCGACCCCTCCGTGCTCATCCTCGACGAGCCGAGCACCTACATCGACAAGCGCTTCGAGGCACGCCTCTACAAACTGCTGGCCGAAATCAACCAAGAGTGCGCCATCATCCTGGTGAGCCACGACATAGGCACCGTGCTCCAGCAGGTAAAGTCCATCGCCTGCGTCAACGAAACCCTCGACTACCACCCCGACACCGCCATCAGCACCGAATGGCTCGAGCGCAACTTCAACTGCCCCATCGAACTGCTGGGGCATGGCACACTCCCACACCGCGTGTTGGGCGAGCACCACCACCATCACGAAGCTACCTGAAAAGGCCTCTTTTCACTTTGGGTCTTGTGTGGTGGGTTGCTCTGTCCTAAGTATCTTTGCCTATTCAAACTCCAGCGTTCCGAAGAACTCCGGGCGGTGGAAGTCGGGTTGGGGCACGTCGATGGGATTCCACGAGAGGAAGTGGGGTGTCTGCAGCTCGTCGCCACACTTGTAGAAGTTGGCTTTCACCTCCTGTCCGTCGAGCGAGGTGATGTGGTGCTTGAAGAAGGCGGTGTAGGGGATGACGAGGGCCACTTCCCACTCCGTCTCGCCAATGCGCTCCTCGAAGGGAGTGCGGCCGAGGCTGGACCAGCGCAGTATCTGTGCGGTGGTGGTGAGAGGTGCCTGTTCGCGTTGGTTGCGGGCAGGGCCTGCGGCCAGCAGCACGGTGCCGATGCAGTTGCACTCGAGGTTGTAGTAGATGCCGTCGGCACCGGGGATGGAGAAGAACTCCACGCAGGAGTCGGTCCACACCGAGCCGTTGTCCTTTCCGTACTTGGCGCGTATGCTGCCCTCCTTCACCCGGTAGTTCAGGAGGATGGCATCCTGCGTGTGGGCGATGCGAAACGCTGCTTGGGGCTTGTAGGGATACTCTGCCGGCCAGTTCACGCAGGCTATCTGCTCAAAGCCGATGCCGGCCTGGTTGAGCAGGGCGGGCACTGCCGCCGCATCCACGACGGATGCGTTGATTTTCTGTACTTTCATTTTCTTGCTATTCATGTTATGGGGGTTGTTTTCAGTTCCTTGTTCCATGCGGGTAGGCACTGTGGTTCGTCCTGCTTCCGTGCGCTGGGCCGAGGTGGGGCCGAGCATGAGGAGGAGGGAGGCTAAGCAAAGGAAGGCTTGTTTCATCATCTGCGTTTCTTGTTTTAAGGGTTCTGCGGCAAAAGTAGCGATTATCTGCCACAGATGTGCAGGCTGGCGCCGATTTTATCGGTAGAAGTTCTTGCGGAAAGCCTCAAACTCATCTTTGCCCCGTACGCAACGTTGCCACCACGCCCGCCAGAAGCCGGTGCCGTAGCCGATGAGCTGTATATAGGAGGTGGCGATGGAGCAGAGGCCGATGCGGAGGCTCTTGTTGCGCGCCGTGGAGTCCACGCACACCAAGGCGGCGTAGAGCAACAGCGGTAGGGGGCTGTAGCCACAGAAGGGCGTGCCAAGCAGGAGGACGGCTACCCCCAGGGTGAAGAGGGCGGGGAGGAGGTGTACCACCTTGAGCGAACGGGGGTACTTCTTGTAGAGGTTGATGCGGGCGATGCCGGAGTTGTGCACCTGCTTGAAGAACTGCCTGAAGGAGGTGCGCCGCTTGTGGTACACCCAAGCGTCGGGGAAAAGGCGGCAGGCGTATCCGCCCTCGATGATGCGGATGCTGAAGTCGATGTCCTCGCCAAAGCGCATCTTGGAGAAACCGCCCAAGGCTTGGTACACCGTGCGGCGTACGCCCATGTTGAAGCTGCGTGGGTAGAAGCGGCCCATCTTCTTCTGCCCGCCGCGGATGCCGCCGGTGGTGAAGAAGGAGGTCATGGAGTAGTTGATGGCTTTCTGCAAGGGGGTGAAGGAGGCGTGCGCCCGATCGGGGCCGCCGAAGGCGTCGGCGGGGGCGGCGCGCAGTTCCCGTTCGATGGCCTGGAGGTAGCCTTCGGGCAGGAGGGTATCGGAGTCCAATATAATAAGGTATTCGCCCGTGGCACGTTCGGCAGCGTAGTTGCGGGTCTGCCCCGGGCCGGAGTTCGCCTTGTAGAAGTAATGGATGTCGAGCCGGTCGGCATAGCGGCGGGTGGCCTCCTCGCAGGGAAGCGAGGAGCCGTCGTCCACGACGACGACTTCAAAGTCGGTGAAGCGTTGGCGGGTGAGGCTGCGCAGTAGTTCGTCGGCCTCTTCGGGACGGTTGTACACGGGGATGATGACGGAGAATCGCATATCGGTTGGGGTAGGTTAGAGGGTGGTTATTCTTAGACGGGGGTGTTGGCTACGGAGACGGACTGGTGGGCGAGGAGCCGCTTGTTGGGCAGCGTGCACCAGAAGGTGGAGCCTTCGCCGTAGGTCGACGTCAGCCCTATGTCGCCTTTCAGCTCCTTGATGATGGTTTGCGAGATGGCCAGCCCCAAGCCGGTGCCTTGCTTGAAGGAGTTGAGCTTAACGAAGCGGTCGAACACGGAGCCTTGCTTCTCCTCGGGGATGCCGATGCCGGTGTCCGTGACGTAGAAGCGGACGAACTTCTCCTCCGGCAGGTCGTAGCCCACGGTGACGCTCCCTTGGGGCGTGAACTTCAGGGCGTTGTTCACGAAGTTGGTCAGCACCTGCATGAAGCGCCGCTCGTCGGTGTAGAGCACCAGCTCGGGGAGCGGCAGCTCGAGGCGCACCTCCAGCTCGGGGTTCTTGTTCTGGAAGATGGCCGTTTGCACGATGTCGGTCAGTATCTGGTTGACGTCGTAGTTGCCATAGATGTACTCCAGCGTGCCGGCCTCCATCTTCGAGAGGTCGAGTATGTCGCTGATGAGTTGCAGTAGCATCTCGTTGCTGCTCTCGATGATACGGCCATACTCTTCGCCCTCGGGGCCGGCCTGTGCCACCAGCAGACTGGAGAAGCCTACAATGGCATTGAGCGGGGTGCGTATCTCGTGGCTCATGTTGGCCAGGAAGGCCGACTTGAGGCGGTTGGACTCCTCGGCCTTCTCCTTGGCTATGCGCAGCTTGCGTTCCAGGTTCTTGAACTTGGTGATGTCCCAGGCGCTGAAGACAATCCACTTCCGGCCGTTGGAGAGCTGCACGAGGCTGTTGTTCTGGAAGGTGAACCGTTCTTGATTCTTGCGGTTGAAGAAGTGGCGGGTGTCCCATTGCTGCACGCCGGTGCGCAGCAGCTCCTCGTCCTCCTCGCGTATCATCTGGGCGGTGTCGCGCATCACCTCGAAGTCGGTCTTGCCGGTGGAGCGCCGGGCGGGGTATTCGAAGAGGCGTTCGGCCTCCTTGTTCCAGAAGACGTAGCGCATGTCGTGGCTCACGTCTTTCACCTTGGTGGCGATGGGGAGGTTGTCGAGAATCTTCTCCAGCAGCTCACGGGTCAGCTTCCGTTGCTCCAGCTTCTGCTTCCGTAGCTTATAGAGCAAGAAGCTGACGATAACGGCCGTGAAGACGGCTCCCAAGATGATGATGGGCAAGTTGTACCGCTGGATGGTGGACAGGATGACTTCGTTGACGGCAGGCCCATCCCCCCCTTCCTGCGCTTGCAGGGGAGAGAGTGTCCCAAAGACGAGCGTGCAGAACAATAGAGATTTACGCATATCACTGGATTAATGTATGGGCGCTAAAGTACGCAAAAAACTTTCAGCATACAAATAATGGATGGAAAAAGAGGGGTATCTCATCAACTGCGCATCCTTAATAGCGGGCAATTGCATCAAAATCGCCCTACATCCTCTACTGTGTTCTACAAACTTTAACTCTTGTTGGCTCCTGTATAATCAACATAGAAGTTGATTATTGAGCTTTCGCAAGTAATAAGGCACCATGATATTCCGCTAAATTGGAGTTTAGGTGAGTGATTAGCCGTACACGATTCTGACACGGCGGTGGTAACTGAAATCCTCCTCTCCCGCGGAGGGGAGGTGCCCGCAGGGCGGAGGGGAGGGACAAAAAATGAACGTACATATTAATATTAAATCGTCTAATACGCCTTCTCTGCCTACTTATTGCATTAAATAGGTATTCTGCTTTTTTGCCCCTCCCCTCCTTGCGGGCAGAGGCTGTATCATAAGTGTTTTTTAACAGTTTATGGTCCAAATAAGCCTGTTCGACATTCGGATATTCGGCTCGTTTTCATTACCTTTACGTCGTAAAAGAAGAACGTGCGAATATGGCTAAAATCTCTTTTAAGGAAAATTTCCATGGGATGGAATCGTTGTTCCTCCCACGCTTGGACGACCTCGT
>JAISIX010000027.1 GCA_031261805.1 Mediterranea sp. (in: CFB group bacteria) | reverse complement strand
CTTGCAGTTCGCCACCGTTGATAGTGTCGTTGACCACACCTCGCGATAGGTCTTCGACAAAGACGTGATTGCGGCCGATGTAGGTGTACCCTTTGGGTGTGGGTGAGGCGAACGAGATGCGCACCCGCACTTCGGCGGCAGGGAAGTATTGCTGCAGCCTTGCCGGTAGGTCGACCTTAGCAAAACTGTAACAAAAGTGATTGTCCGTCATCACGTTCACGCCAGCATTTTTTAGTTCTTGCACCACAAAGAGGCAGGTGTCGTCCACGCCGCCTATCACTCGTCGTGCCTCAACCAGCGTGGCGGTGAGTCGTGTGGGATCCATCTGCTTAGTGTTGTGAGCGAAATAGGTGTGCGATAGCCGTTCGTTCTCCTCCATACGCCGTAGTTGCAGTTCCCGTTCGGAGTCGTCGGGAGCGAAGTCTTCATCGGAGAAAAGTGAAGGTTGCATGAAGTCGGCCTGCTGGTGCGTGTGGGTCACCAAGATGCGCTGCATGATGCTCTCCATCAGAGTGGCATCATTGTCGGCTATGGGGAGATATATACCCAGCTTTTCTTTTATTTCCTTCTGTTTCTTGTAGAGCACGTTGAGTACGATGTCGTCCATGGGGTTGTTGGTGGCATAGATGGTCGACACCAGTACCTCTGTGGCCGTTTGTCCAAAACGGTCGATGCGTCCGTTGCGTTGCTCCATGCGGTTGGGGTTCCATGGCAGGTCGTAGTGAATGACCGCTTCGAAGCCTTGCTGCAGGTTGACTCCTTCGGAGAGGCAGTCGGTACATACCAATACGTGTCGTGTGGAACGGCAGAGGGCGTCAATCTTCATCTTGCGTTCCTCGTCGGCCAGCCGGCTACTTATCACCTCAATGGCCACGTCCTTGGTACGGCGATTGGCAGCCAAGTGTGTCGCCAAGTAACGGCCTACGTACTCTGCCGTCTGGATGTACTGGCAGAAGACGATGGGGTTTTTTGCGCTGGCCAGTGCGAAGTTGACGTTCTCCAAGGCCTTCTTTACTTTGGCGTCGGTATCGTTCTCTTCAATCAGGCGGAGCGCGTCGATAAAGTTCTTGAGACGATGTTTGTCAGCCTGTCGGATAGCCTCAAGGGCTTCGGGAGGCATGTCGTCTGCATTGGTCAGGTCTTTCAGGCTATCGTTGAAGATATACACGCCTTCGGACCCATCTCCACTATCATCATCAGACATGGAGACATCGTTATTCTTGGCCATCTTGTTGGACAACATACTGATGCCTGCCTCTGGACTGGACATCACTCCACGCATCATGGCCAGTAAATCCCAGTAGATGTAGCGTTGCTTCCGACGGTCGACACCATCGGCTTGCCTGATGCCTTGCTTGATGTAATGTATAAGGTCGTTGAGCAACAAGCTGTATTCTGGTGTATGACGGTAAGCGTCGTTATCTATCTGCACACGAGAGGGGAAGAGTGTTTCGTTGGCGTCCAAATAGTACTTGATGTCGGCACGACGGCGTTGCACGAAGTACTTGGAAAGTGTCTCCCGTTCCTTGCCCGCCTCCAGCGTATAGTTCTCGAACTCGGGTTTCAGCAGGCCAATGATGGATTGAAATTCCGAGGTCTGCCCGCTGTGTGGTGTGGCAGTGAGCAACACCAATTGCTTGCCGGCCTCCGAGAGTTTCTTGAGCAGGTAGTAGCGTTGTTGCTGCGAGGCGTTGGCTCCGGTAGGGCGTGCACAGGTATGTGCCTCGTCGACGATAATGAGGTCGGGGCAGTGGTCGAGAAAGATACCCATGCGTTCGCTTTGCTTCACATAGTCGATGGAGATGACTTGGAAGGGTATGTCGCGGAAGATGTTTTGGTCGCCCCGCAGTCGCTTCTCCAACCGGCTCACCGTACTGGAACGTATAATCTCGGCATCCAGCCCGAACTTGTCCTTTATCTCGTTTTGCCATTGCTCGCAGAGGTGCGGCAGGCATATCACGGCAAAGCGGTCTATCTCGTGACGGTCGAGCAGCTCCTTGGCAATAAGCAACGCTTCGAGCGTCTTGCCTATGCCTACGTCATCGGAGATAAGCAGTCGGATGCGCTCCTGCCTCAAGGCCATAATCAAAGGTACCATCTGGTAGGGACGAGGCTCAAAAGAGAGGCGCCCCAAACATTGGAACGGTCCGGCAATGTCGCGAAACGACAACCGGCAGGCGTTGTAGAGGAGGCGTGCCGCCAATGGGTAGCCTCCGTTGCCAATGTCGGCCGAGGAGGGGCGTTTGAACTGGTAGGAACGGATGCTTGGTTCATCGTATAGCGGTAGGTATAACCCGACGACTTCAGCATCGGTTCCACCCAATGGCTTTATCACCAGCAGGTCGGTTTCGTTGGACTGCTGCACCACCCACGGGCGTTGGCGGAACTCTACCAAGGTTCCTGTTTTGTATTCCATACTCATTGTTGTATCAGCTTATCGGTGTAAAGATGGCGGGGTGATCTTTGATGAAGTCGGCCAGCGGAGTGGCATAGTGCCAAACCAATACCACAAAGCCTGCATCACGCAACAGGTCTCGCTTGCGGCGGTCGTCGGCCTGTATGTCTGGGCGGTCGTGTGGGGTACCGTCGCAAAACAGTACGATACGGTCGCCATACTGGAAGTCGGGTTGTACGTAGTATTGTTCGGAGAAGAACGGTTGCGCCTTGTCGGGCAAACGCAAACGGTGTTCGTACAAGAACTTCAGAAACTCTTGTTCCGTAGAACTGTTGTGGTCGCGCTCTTCTTCCAATGTCAGGTATTGCTGTTCGTAGCTCATGACCTGTCCCTTCGAGCGGACTTCTACTGTGGCTTCCTCCATCATCTTCAGCGCACGGTATATCTTACGGATGTCTATCTCCTGATGGTAGGGCTGGTTGTAGTAATTGAGCAGGTTGGTGTAATCGGCAGGCAAAACCTTAGCCAGCTGCTCTTCCGTATATTCGCTTTGTTCGCCAAAGCATATCTCGTAAGCGCGAGCCACCACTGCACGGTAGGATGCAGGTTCTTCCACCAGCCGGGAAAGTATGCCTAAAGAGCCTTCGGCATTCTCGTAAAGGAAGATGTTCGGAACTTCCAATTCACCCATCACCTCGCCGCCAATCTCCCGACCTTCTACTTGAAACACGTCTTCGATGGCTTGCTTGAATGCGTAAAGAAAGGTTCGTACGGCAGCTCTATCTTTGAGTTGCAACGCCTTTGTGGGTTGTATGTAAATGGCATTGGAGGTCACTTCTGTAAATAGCTTTACATACTTCATGCGCTCTACACGTTCGGGGGACTGGGCACCGCTTTGTGTTATCTGCCTTACCTCTTTCCCACTTAACCAATCGCCCGTTTGGGTATCGAAAGCGAAACCGTTAGAATGCTCTTTGTTCTTTGACTCAAGAAAGTAGGTTATGCGGCAGGCGGGAATGTACAGGATGTCGGCCAAGTGATTGCCAGTCAACAGCAGCTCGCTCTTGCTGATGCTACGTGGGTTGTCCGAGGAGAAGTACACCTTCGTTTGGTAGTACGCTCGCGTGCGTTCTTCTTCTTGGCAGGTGATTTTATCACTTTCTATGGCTATCATGTCGCGCGACTGTATGCAAGCACCTGCCACCATCCGCACCGTACCATCCAACGACTCACCCGTGATGATGTCGGTATGGTGCATGGCATTATCTTGGTCTTTGTAGACCACTCCCGTTCGCGGATTGTAGAAGAACTTATGGTAGAGGAGTGACTCGGTGAGCATCATACGTTTGATGCGGAATTTGCTTCCGTTGTTATAGACGATGTTTTGAGGGCCAAACTCACTCAAGGCAAGCGAACGGGGGCGGCTTAGGAAAGTTTGTTCATCGTCCTTGTGCTGCAGAAGCGCACGTTGCGGTAGCTTGGTGAAGTTATAGCCAGGCAAGAAACCCTCGCTTGCCAAGTAACGATAAGGGTAGTATTCGTCTTCTTCGCGTCGAGCATCCTTCTCTGCACCTAACAGGCGGTCTCGCAACTTGAGAGCACGTCGTTCCTTGAGCAAGGCCTCTTGCTTCTCTTTCGAGTTGTCACCATAGAGTTTGTTGAGGGTGATTCGCTGTGCTTCGGCTATCTGCGTTTTTGCCATCTTGTACAAAGAGCGCCAACGTTTAAGCGCATGGTCAAAGTCGGACTGGTAAGCATCTAACACTTGGTCTATCCATTGGTCATCAAACCAATAGGGCGGATTTTCTTTCAGCTTATTGCTCAAGAACGTATCACCCATTGCCTTTCGGTAGAGCTGTTTTATCTCTGCTTTCCGTTGGACGGTGAGCTGGAGATATGGCAACACCTCCTCTTTTAAGGTGATGTGATTAATATCTGTATAATCGACTAAGTAACTAATGCCTTCGGATAGTTGCGGGATGGGACAGACGGAGAGGATAGTGGAGTGCAGGTGTGTCTTGAACAACTCTTCGTTGATAAGCTCCATACGTGGTGCTTTGACTTCGCCTTTCACCATCTTGCTTGGATTGCGGAGATAGTAGTTCTCGTGCGAGTTGCGAGGACGGCAATAGGTATAGATGAGAGCCGACTGTCCGCTACGTCCCGCACGCCCTGCACGCTGGGTGTAGTTGGCCGGAGTGGGTGGCACGTTGCGCAGACCAACGACAGAGAGATCCTTAATGTCAATGCCCAGCTCCATGGTCGGCGAGCAATAAAGTATGGGAAATAGTCCTTCACGGAATGCTTTCTCTCGTTCTTCTCGATCCTTCTTCTCCACTTGTCCGGTATGGTCTTTGGAGACGAGATTGACTTCGCCTTGTGGTATGCTTCGGTAGAATTCCTGAAAGTAGCGATTGGGTTGTGGAGGCATGGCTTTGTCCAGCCAACGGTATTTAGTGAGGTCGGGACGGACATTCTCGCCATCGCCTTTCTTCCACAAGATCGAGGCGTAGTCTAATTGATAGGTTCCGTCATTCGAAACGATAATATAGTTGGGTAGGCTGTTTAAGAGTCCAGCCATATACTCCTCATATTCGTCGGTTGAGATGATGCGGTTCGCATTCTTTTGCATGTAGTCGCGCACGAAGGCTGCCAGTTTGGAACGCCTTCCTCCACTCTCCAAATTATAACTTTTGCGGCGACGAGGGTTGACGATATACAATTCGCGCGCAATATCGATACGGTCATTGTCGCTCAAGGTCCAAGGTGCTTTGATGTTGTCTCTGATGGCGGTTGACAGTTCTCTGACCGCAGCCTCTGTCCGATCGCGCGAATAGAGGCATTGTTTGTGTCGGAAATAGTCGAAGAGCTGGATAAGAAACTCCTCTTTCTGCTTATCGTCCAATCCATCCAGCTCGGGTATGTCGTAAAACCGCTCGAAGCCATTGGCTCCGCATATCTCATCGTGCAGGTATTTGTAGTCAATCTTCAACAAGGCGCAGTCCTCGAGGTTTGGAGTGACCATACTCCAGTTGTCGGCAAGGTCGTCGTACACAATAGTAGATAGATAGCGGATCATGATTTCCTCCACCTCCTTGGCACGTCCACCACGCAGGTCGCGTAGCGCATATTCGCTAAACCCAAGGTTCAACTGCTCAAATACCAGACGTGCAATACGGGTGCTATCTATCGGCTCGTCGGTTGTCTGGATTGCTTTGTAAATGGCCGAACGTATCTTTCCTATATGAATAAAGTCGTTGAAGTGGCCGGACTGTAGTGCCGCATCTTGTCGGGCATCCACAAAGGTGAGAAGTTTGCGGTCTTGCGAAGGAATATTCATCTTGGCCATTTGAATGATGACTTCGTAGGACAATACGGTAGTGGCAGTGCTTCGACCTTCACCGCCTATCTTTGCCAGTTTTGCCCATTCGGACTGCCGTTCATAGATGGTTGAACTGGTAGGGTCGTACTTGAGTGGTGCGGGAATGTACCATCCTGCTTTGTACCCTTGTTCCTCCTTACTATTTAGTTCAGAGTACGAGCCTGATGGTTTGAAGTATATCAGTCGTGGCAGCCTATCGAGATATGTTTTCTTCAACTTACGATGCCCATGGGACACGTTGAACCAATCGTTGGGCAGGTCGTCCATATCCACTTCGTATGTATCCATAGTTTCCCCCCTGTGCGGTACAAACAAATATCCATCGCTGGTATTTACTTCTTCATCCTCTTCTCCTACTAACATCCGCCCTTCAAAGTCACGGGGAAGTATCTTCCCATTAGTAGTGTCCAGACGGACGACATAGAACTCATGTCCACTTTGCCGACTAAATACTACCGGGTAATACATCACCTTGTCGTCATCAGATGAAAACGTGTCACTATAAAGCTGTTCCTTATTGGCCAATTGACGTTCACCCGGATAACCTAAGGTTGCATAAACACTTCCCGTCTGTGGTATAAATTGATGAATCTTATAGGGTAATAGATTTGCGTGCTGTTCTATGTTTAAGCGGTTGCACCAGTTCAGCACTTCAAGAAGATGTTCTTTGCATCTCTCCTCGCCAATGTTATCCAATGCGGTATTTAACTCAGAAGCCATCGTTCTAATCGACTTCGGTTCACCACGAAAGAACTTATTCTCTGCTTCATCAAACCGCAACGCAATGTTTTGTTCGAGCCAAACGGCCGTGGGATAACTGCGAAATGCGTTAGCGTCTCCTTTCGTAGGAACAGGGGCATTGACCGTAGCTATTAGGATTGACTTTTCGGGCGTTGTTTCATCAAGCCCTGGGCAAAGCGTCTCACCTATGATTTGTTCGGGTGCATAGGTCGTGCCGAAAAAGCAGGATGCCACTTCTGCCACTTTCTTACGCTGTTCCAATGCTTGCATTTGTTCATCGGCAACCATCGTAGCAGATGTGCCAAAGCATAATACTTGTCCGGCAGCTTGAGCCTTGATACGGCGGATAAGAAAAGAGACGTCGCTTCCTTGCATACCGCGATAGGTGTGCAACTCATCAAAGACAAGAAAGTGCAGATTCTCAAGGAAGCTCTGCCGCAATCCTTCTTCCCGTCCCGAGCGAGTCATGAGGAGTTCCAACATCATATAATTGGTAAGTATGATGTTGGGAGGGGTATCTTGCATCTGTTTGCGTACCACATCGTCTTCCTGCCCTGTGTACTTGCCAAAGGTAAAAGGATACTTTTGCCTACCGGCTTCCTCGAGATACCCCTGCCTGTATCGCTCCAATTCTTCACATTGCGAATTGATTAGCGCATTCATTGGATAAACAATGATAGCGACAGTTCGGCCTTCACACAGCTCTTGATGTCGGAGTATATAATTGAATACGGTAGCCATGAAAGTACGCGACTTCCCAGACCCTGTGCCTGAAGTCACTATAAACTCCCTGTCTTGACAGCCCAACTCTATAGCCTCTTGTTGGTGCAGATAAAACGTAGTCCGGAAAAAGTATTTCAAGTCTTCGTGTATGGGTAAGCCTTTAGCTATCATCTTGTCCACATCCATTCCCTTGGCAAAGTTTGGATTGAATTGGATAAGGGCCTCTGGCCACATATCTTCATTCTGCATGGAACGGTTCACATGCTCCGCTATCTCTTTATCCTTGATAGAGGTAAAGCTTCCAATGTACTCTTTATAATGCTCCTTTAATGTTTCGTATAGGTTAATAATGTTCATAATGCTCTAAATCTCAGTGCGTCGCCAACAAATGCCGACCGATTAATATTTCTCTCATCGCTATTATTTTTCTTTATCATGCGCAAATGTAGTCACTATTGAGCACAACAACAAACGTTTGCTCCAAAGAGCTTCTTGTTTTATACCTTTAACGTCTCCAGCCGCCCCTCGATAAGCTCCAAGTACGCCTCCTGCATCTCCTGCGGCACGAAGCTTCGCCCGATGATTTCAGCCCAGACAGGCTGTGCCTTGATGAAGCGTCCGAACAGGTTCTCTATAACCTTGGGCTGCAACTCCGAGGCGAGCATCGCTTTCTCGAAGTCGGCACGCTTCAGCTTGCGCTTCTTCCCGTTGAGGGTGAGAGCCAGCTCTTCGGTATCTTCGGGCATGACAAGGGCGGTCGACAATAGGTCGTAGGCTGGGGCAAGACGATAGCCGGTTGCGCTCTTGATGAGGGAGAAATTCTTGAGGTGCATATCGGCATTGCCCGTTATCCACGAGAAGATGACTTGCTCCCAAAAACGAATCAGGTCAATCATGGGGGTGGACGAATAGCGTTGGATGGCTTTGGCTATCTGCTCGTAAGAGCCACGATACTTGTACTCGGTAAGGCGTTCGGTGAGTTGGCACATATCTTCCATGGCTATCTTCTTGCCGCGGGAAGTCCGGTCGATGCGACGGGTAAGGTAGCTAAGTTCGCCTCCTTCGAAACGGATGAGCGAGTGAGGCACTACGTCCATCTTGGCAGCGGTGGCAAGGTGCATCGTCAGGTCTTCCAGCTCGGGCAGGTGGGGGTACAGGGACGTTTGCGGCTTGAGTATGTACCGGCCCCACAGGCCTACAATGGTGAAACGTTGCTGATTGTCGGCTTCCCCCTTCTGCACATCGAGGGAGAGTTTGGCTTGCACCCCGGTGAGTACCGTTTGCGAGCGCAGCACTTGCTTGGCCAACTCCGCAATCTCGTCTTGACGATAAGCCAACAAGGGGGCCTGCGGTGTACCAAACATCTTACGGGCACACGACGGGTGGAAATCAGCGTCCTCTGTCTCTATGGGATGGTAGCAATATAGGCAACGCTTCATGACTCTTCGGTATATAGAGGTTTCACACTGACGGCGCCAATGCAGTCGCCACAACAGGCCATCAACAACGACATGCGGTCGTGTGCGGAAAGCTTCCAGTTCTCTGTCGCGATGTCCAACAACCATCCTTCGGGTATCAACCCATCGAAAAAGGATAACATCGTCTGGCTGTGATAGGCTTCTTTCCGTAAGGGCATAGTTAGGCTCACCGGCTCTGCTCCCTTCTGCTCAAGGTAGGCAGCATGGTATTGGAAGGAGAAACCTCTTTCGTCTTCGGTGATAGTCCCGACCGAATGGTCGTACAGATATACTTCGGCCTGCTTCATCACTCCTCCTCCCGCTTGATAGGTACTACTCCCAACCGGGCATTGAAGAGCCAGAGCAGTTGGTTCACCTTGTCCATCTGCAAGGTGGCCTTGCCTTGCTCAAGGTCGCGCACGAAGCGCAGGCCTACTCCCGACTTATCGGCGGCATCGACTTGCGTAAGGTGATAGAGCTTACGCTGCTGCTTCACGAATTTGGATAACTCATTCTCCATACTTCAATTGCTTTACTTCTTCGTTGTTTTTATACCCCTTCGGATATACTTTGGGGCAAAGGTAGGGAAAAAGCCGATAATTATATCCGTTCGGGGATAAAAACTGCCTTCGAGAGAGAAAACGGGCACTATTATATCCGTTCGGGGATATTCTTCCTCACTTTGCTTTGTCTTTGGTTGTGAACTGGAAACGTTGCTCAATAGTTTGCTCAGCACAGAAGAATGCCCTATCTTTATCCCCCGGAAGAGTGCGGCATAGGGAAGAGAGATGTCGCCACGAGAAGAGTATCAACCCGATAATACTGATGAGAAAAATGAAAAAGAACGTACTTCTGACTTGGACCTGCGCCGCAGTGGCAGGGGCGCTCCTCGCGACCGGATGTGCCTATCGGCCGACGACCGAACAGGCTACCAACCCGTTGATATTTGCCGACGTGCCCGATATGTCGATGATACGGGTGGGCCACACCTACTACATGAGCAGCACTACCATGCACGAAATACCCGGCGTGCCGGTGATGCGCTCCACTGACCTCACCAACTGGGAGATGGTGAGCTACTGCTACGACCGCTTGGCCGAAACACCCCAGATGAACCTCGACAAGGGACAGAATGCCTACGGGCGAGGGACGTGGGCCAGCTGTATACGCCATCACAACGGACATTACTACGTCTCCACCTTTGCCCAGAACACGAACAAGACCTACATCTTCAGCACCGACTCAATAGCCCAAGGGACAACATGGCAGAGACAGGAGTTCGCTCCAGCCTACCACGACCACTCGCTATTCTTCGACGACGACGGACGCGCTTACTTAGTGTGGGGCAGCGGACAGCTACGCATCGTGGAGCTACGGGCCGACCTCTCGGGCACCATTGAGGGTAGCGAACGTGTGCTGATAGAGAATGCCGGTGCGCCGGCGGGTGACAATCTGATGCTTCCGGCCGAAGGCTCGCAGCTGTTCAAGGTAAACGGCACGTACTACCTATTCAACATTACATGGCCGCGAGGCGGCATGAGGACGGTAGTGATACACCGTGCCAAGCGCATCGAAGGACCATGGGAGGGACGCGTGGCGTTGCAGGACCGCGGCATCGCCCAAGGCGGCCTCATCGACACACCCAACGGGCGCTGGTTCGCTTACCTCTTCCGCGACTATGGTGCCGTGGGGCGCATCCCGCACTTAGTGCCACTGACGTGGCAGGACAACTGGCCTGTGATTGGCATAGAGGGGGTCGTACCCGATACGCTCGACCTACCTGCCAGCCATGGGTTAAAGCCGGGCATCGTGAACGACGACGAGTTCGACCGCAAGGAGGGGCAGCCCGACCTGACGTTGGTATGGCAATGGAACCATCAGCCAGACAATGCTCTATGGTCCGTGCACGAGCGTCCCGGCTACCTGCGTATGAGAACATCACGCATCGACACGCTGTTTGTACAGGCACGCAACACGCTGACGCAACGCACCATCGGTCCCACCTGCGAAGGCGAGACAAGCATCGACGTGACGGGTATAAAGGAGGGTGACTGCACCGGATTGGCACTGGTACAACGTAAGTTTGGCTGGGTAGGTGCTACGGTGTCGGGAGGGAAAAAGCTGATTGTAATGGTAAGCGCCCAGACAGGCACCGCCGAGACAGTGGCAACGCTCCCCTTGGACACTGAGACGCTCTACCTACGAGCGACCTGCGACTTCACCGAGCGGCGTGACGTGGCCGACTTCTACTACAGCCTCGACGGCGAGCAGTGGAACAAGATAGGCTCCCGCCTGCAGATGGAATACAGCATGCCGCACTTTATGGGCTATCGCTTCGGCCTGTTCTACTACGCCACGCAGCAACCCGGCGGATGGGTGGATTTCGACTATTTCCACATTCGGTAGTCGGACGGGGAATCCCCCTACCCGCTCCTATCGCAGCCCTTACTTCTCCACCCCCAGCCCGAAGAGGGCAAAGTCGTACTTCACCGGGTCGTCGGGACAGAAGGTGCGCAACGTGGCGGTGAGTTCCTCCACAGCTTTGCGGTCGTTGCTCTTGCGCTGCAGGAGGCCGAGGCGGCGGGCGGTGTCGGCCACGTGCACGTCGAGGGGGATGTAGAGCTGCGAGGGGCGGATAAACGTCCAGAGGCCGAGGTCGACGATGCCGTCGGTACGCACCAGCCAGCGCAAGGCCATGTTGATGCGTTTCAAGGCGCTCTTCTCCACGTTGTAGGGCAGGTAGAGCTTGGGGGCGATGTCCCAAGCGTCC
>JAISIX010000267.1 GCA_031261805.1 Mediterranea sp. (in: CFB group bacteria) | reverse complement strand
AAACATGGATTTTCTTATGGATGGCAGTCTGCTTTGCACAACAAGCCTGTTCGTCCGACTCACCGTCCGAGACGGTGGAGACACCTCCCGACAGCGGGAAGTATCAGAACCTCTATTTCGAGGATCAGTTCGACACCTTCAACGAGCAGGCATGGACCAAGGAGAGCCATCCCGCCGGATGGGTGAATCAGGAGTTACAGATTTACGACCCCTCCCACGTAACGGTGGGTCGCGACGGCGACAAATCGGTGCTCATCCTCACGGCCGAGCACAAAGATGGTGTCATCTACTCGGGCCGCGTCAATTCCAAAGGCAAGAAGAGTGTGAAGTACGGCCTGATAGAAGCCAGCATCAAGCTACCCTCTACGGCCGATGGCCTGTGGCCCGCCTTCTGGATGATGGGTGAGGGCGATAAACAGTGGCCTGCCTGTGGCGAAATCGACATCCTCGAGATGGGTGAGAAGGGCGGTATAGCCGCCGGCACACAGAACAGGCAAGTGAACGTAGCCATCCACTACGGCACCAGTGCCACTACCCACGAGCAGAAGTACTACAGCAACTTGGCACCTGCCAGTCTGCAAGACGGCAAATACCACACCTACGCCTTGGAGTGGGACGAGGAACGCTTGGCTATCAGCATCGACGGCAATCCCTTCTACAGTTTCGACATCAGTCGCAACACCTACTTCCACGACCGCTTCTACCTCCTGCTGAACCTCGCCGTGGGGGGAGCCTTCACTGGCATCACCGACGCCACTGGCATCACCGCCCTCAAGGAGGGCGAACAGGCGCGAATGTACGTGGACTGGATACGCATAAAGAATTAACCTTCAATTAATAACACCAAGTACTTATGGAACGAAAAGAATACAAGTACATGTTGTGCTGCGGTGCGCTCTCCCTCCTCATGCTGGGAGGCAACGTAGCACCGGCATCCGCGGTCACGGAGCCTGCTTCGGCCGCTATACAACAACAGGCCAACCGGGTGACCGGAACGGTAAGTGACGCCATGGGACCCGTCATCGGAGCCTCCGTGATGGTGAAAGGGACAGCTACCGGCACCATCACCGATGCCGACGGGAACTTCAACATCGAAGCCAAGGTAGGTACCACGCTGGTGGTGAGCTACGTGGGCTACCAGACACAAGAAGTACGCGTGGGCAGCGGCCCGCTACGTATCACCCTACGCGAGGATGCCAAGACGTTGGATGAGGTGGTGGTTACCGCCCTCGGCATCAAGCGCGAACGCAAGGCTCTGGGCTACGGCATCGGCGAAGTGCAGGGCGAAGCGCTGACAAAGGCTAAGGAAACTAACGTCATCAACTCCATGGCAGGGCGTATCCCCGGCTTAGTGGTCAGCCAAACGGCTGGCGGACCGTCAGGCTCCACGCGCGTCATCCTACGCGGTAGCACCGAAATGACGGGCAACAACCAACCACTCTACGTGGTGGACGGTGTGCCCTTAGACAACACCAACTTCGGCAGCGCAGGCACTAACGGTGGCTTCGACCTGGGCGACGGCATCTCGAGCATCAACCCCGACGACATTGAGAACATGTCGGTACTCAAAGGTCCTGCCGCAGCAGCCCTCTATGGTAGCCGTGCCAGCCACGGCGTGATACTCATCACCACCAAGCGCGCCGGCAAGGACAAGGTGAGCCTGGAGTACAACGGGACCCTCACCTTCGACACACAGCTGGCCAAGTGGGACGAGGTGCAGCAGATATACGGCATGGGTAGCAACGGCACGTACAGCTACGACGCCGTGTCGAACACCAACAAGAGTTGGGGGCCGAAGGCCGACGGAGCCAACATGCTACAATACTTCGACGGCGTAGAACGACCTTTCCTCATCATCCCCGACAATACGTCGCACTTCTTCCGCACCGGCATCACAGCCACCAACTCCGCCATCGTAAGCGTGAGCCACGGCAATACCGGCCTGCGCTTCACCTACACTGACATGCGCAACAAGGACATCGTGCCGAAGACGAACATGAGTCGCGACATCTTCAATCTCAACGCCAACACCTCCGCCGGAAAGGTCGACCTCTTCTTCGGCGTGAACTATACCCGTGAGAACGTGACGAACCGGCCCGCCTTAGGCGATAGCAAGGCCAACATAGGCAAGAACCTCATGACCCTGGCCACCACCTACGACCAAGCTTGGCTCAGCACCTACCAAGACGAGAACGGCGAGTACTCCAACTGGAACGGCATGGATCCCTACAACGTGAACCCTTACTGGGACGTGTACAAGAACCGCAACACCTCCAAAAAGGACCTCTTCCGCCTCAACGGCAAGGCAGTGTGGAACGTTGACAAGTACTTCAAGCTGCAAGCTACCCTCGGGGCCGAACTGAATTGGTTCACCTTCGACGACTTCCGTGCTCCCACCACTCCGGGCTTCGAGGCCGGACGTCTGCAGAGTAGCAGCTTCCGCAACCGCATGTACAACTTCGAGGTGCTGGCCCTCTACAACCGCTCGTGGGGAGCCTTCGACTTCAGCGCCACCTTGGGAGGCAACATCTATAAGGTGAACAACTCCACCACTGTGACCACGGCGCAGGACATGACCATACGCGACGTGGTAAGTGTCATGAGTTTCAGTGAACTGAGCGTGGTACCAGCCAGCTACCGCAAGCAAATCAACTCCGTATACGGAGCCGTGAACTTGGGATGGAAACACCTGCTATACCTCGATGCCACGCTACGCGGCGACCAGTCGTCCACCCTACCGGTACGTGAGAACATGTATATCTACCCTTCGTTCTCGGGAAGCTTCGTTTTCTCCGAGCTGCTGAAGGAGAAGTTGGGCAATGCCCTACCTTACGGCAAGGTGCGCATGTCGTGGGCACAAGTGGGTAGCGACACCGACCCCTATCAACTGGGATTAGTCTATACCAAGTCGAAATATGCCTATCCGGGCTACACCATCGGATTCATCGACAACGGTACCATCCCCAATAAGAATCTCAAACCCACCAAGACTAACTCGCTGGAAATGGGACTCGAACTAAAGTTCCTCAACAACCGTATGGGGCTGGACTTCACCTACTATACCCAGACGAGCAAGAACCAGATTATGGGCATGGCCAGCTCGTGGAGCACCGGCTACCCTTACCGCCTCATCAATGCCGGCGAAATAGAGAATCGCGGCGTCGAGATAGCCCTCAATACCCGCCCGATACAAACGAGGGACTTCTCGTGGGACCTCAACCTCAACTTCTCCAAGAACAGTAACAAGGTGAAGCGACTGGTAGACGACATGGATATGTTTGAGCTGGAGAAAGCCGCTTGGCTCGATGTGCAGGTAGCTGCCAAGGTAGGCGAGAACTTTGGTTCCATCGTAGGTCCCGACTTTGTGCGCAACAACAACGGTGACATACTCATCGATCCACAGACCGGCCTGCCACAGTACGACAAGAGCAACCACGTGCTGGGCAATGCCTCGTGGGACTGGACAGGTGGCGTGCTCACCAACCTTACCTACAAGAACCTCTCGCTCGTGGCTGTGTTCGACGTGAAGGTGGGTGCCGACCTCTACTCCATGTCGGCCCGCGCCTCCTACGAGTCGGGTAAGGCACTCAAGACACTGGAGGGACGCGAACCATGGTACAAATCGGAAGAGGAGCGCATGGCTGCCGGCATAGCTAAAGGCGCCGCCACCTGGACACCCACCGGAGGTTTCTTGGCACCGGGCGTGATTGACAACGGCGACGGCACCTACCGTCCCAACGACATCTATATCAACCCCGAAGATTACTGGATGAGCGTGTGCCGCAATGCACCCTCGATGTTCATCTACGACAACTCGTACATAAAATGCCGCGAGTTGACGCTGACTTACAACGTGCCCAAGGCGTGGCTCAAGAAGGTGGTGAGCGGACTCACCGTGTCGTTTGTGGCCCGCAACCCCTTCATTGTGTGGAAGAACATCCCCAACATCGATCCCGACTCCAACTACAACAATACCACCGGCATGGGACTGGAGTATGGATCGCTGCCCTCGCGCAAGAGTTATGGTTTCAACGTGAACGTAAAATTCTAAATACTACCGCATCATGAATCTACATATAATAAGGAGATATCTAATGAGACGATATACGTCGATCCTTACCACAGTAGCCCTAACAGGCGTCCTCTGTCTCACCTCGTGCAGCGATGCGTACATGGAGAACATGAACACCGACCCTTCCAAGGCGGCCACCATCGATCCTAACGCACAGCTTACCACGGCGCAACTGCAGACCTACGGCGACCTGGGCATGGTAGAAATCTACCGCAACTACCTCTACGCCTTCACCCAGCAACTCATGGGCTGCTGGAACACCACCAACTACGGTGGACGGCACACGCTGGACAACAACGAGATGGGGCGCATCTGGACCTCCTTCTATCAGCAGGCCATCAAGAACCTCGTCGACGCACAATACCGTACAGCCGACGACCCGGAGAAGGTGAATATCAACGCCATCCTGCGCATCTACCGGGTGTACCTCACCTCCGTCATCACCGACGTCTATGGCGATGCCCCCTCCAGTGAGGCCGGTCTGGGATTCCTCGAAGGAGTGTTCAACCCGCGCTACGACAAGCAGGAGGACATCTACCACGCCTTCTTCACCGAGCTGGCAGCTGCCGTAGGCCAGCTGGATGCCACCAAAGACCGCATCACCGGCGACGTCATCTACCAAGGCGACGTAGCCAAGTGGAAGAAGCTGGGCAACTCTCTCCGACTCCGCTACGCCATGCGCATCTCCAACGTCGACGCCGCCAAGGCACAGACAGAGTTCGAGAGCGCCCTCACTGCCGATGGCGGCGTGCTGACCGAGGCGGCCGACGACGCGCTGATACGCTACATGAGCATCTCCTTCAGCTTCGGGCAGGAGGCCTACTCCGACTACCGCGGCAATGCCTTGTCGCAGCTCTTCTTCGGCAACGACCCCGCCAACAACCCCAGCTACCTCTGCTCCACCCTCTTCAACCAGTTGAAGAATAGCGGCGATCCCCGTACCTTCCGCATCGCACGTTGCTACTACGACGGGCTGATGAGTGCCACCCGCCCCGATGGTCGCGTAGACCTCACCGACGAGATGCTACAGAAAGGTATTGCCTTCGCTCCCCGCGACCCGGGCGCCTACTCTTGGGAGCCGTGGCCTACGGGCTACGACAGCGACATCTGCAAGGCCATGGCCGAGGTCAACCCCTCGGTAAAGGTGACCATGGACCGTGAGGTGGAACCCAAGCTGGCCAACAACTTCCTGCGGAGCGACAACCCCGGCGTGGTGATGACCTCCGCTGAGGTGAAGTTCCTCCTGGCCGAAGCTGCCTTGAAGGGATGGAACGTAGGCAGTGCAACAGCCGATGACCTCTACAAGGCCGGTGTGCGGGCATCCATGGACTTCTTGGCCGACAACTATGGCTGCGAGGCCGTGACGGCCGATGAGTTCAACGCCTTCATGGCCGACGGCGGCAAGATAGGCTACACCAACGCCCAACGGCTGGAAGCCATCAACACGCAGGCCTGGATACTGCACCTCACCAACCCCAACGAGTGCTGGGCCAACCTGCGTCGTTCGGGATACCCCGCACTCAAATCACCGGCCGACTACGGCTTCGGGCAGTTTCTCACCGGCGGTGTCGATATCCCCGTACGCCTCTGCTACCCCGTGCTGGAGTCGTCATACAACAAGAAGAACTACGACGAAGCCGTGCAACGCATGGGAGGTACCGATAGCTGGCATACCCACCTCTGGTGGGACGTGGAGAACCCTTAACGAAAAGAGTAACCTTTAACGATACATCCGTATGAAGAAGAAAATATATATCCTGCTGGGAGCTGTGATGGCCATGAGCCTCGCCCTCAGCGCATGTAGCGACGAACAACCCTTCGCTACCATAAGCCCCGACGACGAGCCACACATCCTCGATCCCACCTTCCCCGACCGGACGAACGGGCAGCTGGCCACCTTCGCCAACATCAGCCGCGACGCCAACCTCACCATGGACCTCACCGTCACTCCGGCGGAGTATACTACCGTGACTTGGTACATCGACGGAGAGGAACTCCCCTCGGGCACCGACTCGGACAAGGAGCTGGACATCTTCCTGATGGCCGGCACGTACAACCTACGCATCGTAGCCACCACCGTGGCGGGAAAGAGCACCTCACGAGAGGGACTGGTACTGGTCAACCCCTTGGCCGACGACCCGCAGGCTACCACCGTGGGCTTTGAGCGCACCGTGGCACCCGGTGAACGGGCACGCCTCTACGGCAGCAACCTCGCCAACGTGAAAGGCCTACTCATCGGCAGTACACCCGCCACCGACCTCAGCTACGTGGAAGACGAAGGTGGAAACTACATCGAATACACCATACCCGACGGACTACCCGACGGCACCTACCGATTGGTACTGCAAGACACCGCCGGCAATGAGTACGGAGCCGATCCAGTGACGGTGACCAGCAACGCCACTGTACTGTCGGGCGGCAACCGTGCCACCTCCAATGCTTCTTGGACACTCACCGGCATTAACCTCGACCAAGTGGCCACGCTCACCATCGGTGGACAAACCGTGAGCGAGTTCAGCGAACAGACTGCCACCAGCCTCACGCTGACCTGCCCCAAGCTGGAAGATGGTGACTACCAGATGACAGGCACTACCAAGGGAGGGACGAGCATACAGTTCCTTAGCGGTAGCACCATGGCCACTGAAATAGCCGTGACCATATCCACAGAGCGTACCCTTTGGCAAGGGCACCACTACGTGTCGTGGGACCTGCCTGACGGCGACCCCAACAAGACATTCAACCTCATCCCCAAAGATGAATTCGCCAGCATGACACCCGGAACCATACTGAAAATCACGTACTCCATAGAACCTTCTGCCGAGTACCATCAGTTGCAACCGGCCACCGGTTGGTGGACGAACTTGGTCGATAAGATTGAGTTCCAGGAGGGAGGCACGTACGAACTGGAACTCACCCAAGAGATGCTCGACCTGATACAAGAGCAAGATGGCTTCCTCTGCGTAGGACATGGCTACTACGTGGACCTGGTGACGGTAAAGTAAGCACTGATAACGTAAACGAATAATAAAATGAGTCTTATGACACTAAAAAGTACACTGTTAATGTCGCTCACCATCCTTACGGCTGCCTGCTCCAAGCAGGCGGCCACCCCCACCGCCATCCCCAGCGACCCACGGATAGAGGAACGGGTGGACTCACTCCTCACCCAGATGACCCTCGACGAGAAGATAGGGCAGATGACCGAACTGGCCATCGACGTGCTGGGTAACATGGTCGACGGCGAGTTCCGGCTGGACGACGCCAAGCTCCACAAGGCCATCGGCGAGTATAAAGTAGGCTCAGTGCTCAATGCCCCGGGACCCGTGGCGCAGTCGGCCCAATGTTGGAACGACATCATCGGCCGCATACAAGAGGTCTCGATGAAGGAAATCGGCATCCCCTGCATCTACGGGCTGGACCAGAACCATGGCACTACCTACACGCTGGGAGGCACCTTCTTCCCGCAGAACATCAACATGGGCGCTTCGTTCAACCCCGAGCTGGTAGGCGAAGCTACACGCATCACCGCCTACGAGACCCGTGCCAGCAACTGCCCCTGGACCTACTCGCCCACCGTCGACATGGCACGCGACCCCCGCTGGCCCCGCGTGTGGGAGAACTATGGCGAGGACTGTCTGCTGAACGCCGTGATGGGCAGCGCCGCCGTACGCGGTTTCCAAGGCTACGACCCCAACCACGTGGGAGCCGACCGCATAGCCACCTCCGTGAAGCACTACATGGGATACAGCCAGCCACGCACCGGCAAGGACCGTACGCCTGCCTACATCTCCACCGCCGAGCTGCGCGAGAAGTGCTTCGCACCCTTCAAGGCCTGCGTGGAGGCCGGAGCGCTCACCATCATGGTGAACAGTAGCTCCATCAACGGCCTGCCCGTACATGCCAACCGTGAGCTGCTCACCCAGTGGCTCAAGGAGGAGCTGGGATGGGACGGCATGTTGGTGACAGACTGGGCCGACATCAACAACCTCTACACCCGCGAACACATCGCCACGGACAAGAAGGATGCCATCCGCATAGCCATCAACGCCGGCATCGACATGGCCATGGAACCCTACGACCTGCACTTTTGCACCCTGCTGAAAGAACTGGTGCAGGAAGGGAAGGTCCCCATGAGTCGTATCGACGACGCTGTGCGCCGCGTACTACGCCTGAAGTCCAGGCTCGGACTCTTCGAACGCCCCAATACCCTGCTGGCCGACTACCCCCTCTTCGGCAGTAAGGAACACGCCGCCGTGGCACTACGTGCCGCCGAGGAGAGCGAGGTGCTACTGAAGAACAAGAACAACATACTGCCCCTAAGCAAGGGCAAGAAGCTCCTCGTGACAGGCCCCAACGCCAACGCCATGCGCTGCCTCAACGGCGGGTGGAGCTACACTTGGCAAGGACACCTGGCCGACCGCTTCGCCTCCCAGTACAACACTATCTACGAAGCGCTGCAGCAGAAGTTTGGTACTGAGAACGTACGCCTCGAGCAAGGGGTGACCTACGTGCCCGAAGGAGGCTACGCCGAAGAGAACGAGCCGGAGATAGACAAGGCGGTGGCCGCTGCCCGGCAAGCCGACGTCATCATCGCCTGCATCGGCGAGAACTCCTACTGCGAGACACCCGGCAACCTCTCCGACCTCACCCTCTCCACCAACCAACGCAACTTGGTAAAGGCATTGGCCGACACTGGCAAACCCATCGTGCTGGTGCTCAACGAAGGCCGCCCGCGCATCATCAACGACCTCGAACCGTTGGCCGACGGTATCATCGACATCCTGCTGCCTGGCAACTACGGTGGCGACGCCCTGGCCAACATCCTGGCAGGCGATGCCAACCCCAGCGCCAAGATGCCCTACACCTACCCGCGTCACCCGGCCGAACTCATCACCTACGACTACCGCGTGAGCGAGGAGATGGACAAGATGGAGGGAGCCTACGACTACGACGCCGTAGTGTCCGTGCAGTGGCCCTTCGGCTACGGGCTGAGCTACACCCGCTTCGACTACAGCAACTTCCAGGTCAGCACCCCCAGCTTCGACGCCACGGACGAGCTACGCTTCTCCGTCGACGTGACCAACAGCGGCCCCCGCGCCGGCAAGGAGGTGGTGATGCTCTTCAGCAGCGACCTCGTGGCCTCCCTCACCCCGGAGAACCGCCGCCTGCGCGCCTTCAGCAAGGTGGAGCTACAGCCCGGCGAGACGAAGAACGTCACCCTCACCATCCCCGCCAGCGACCTCGCCTTCGTGGGGGCCGACGGGAAATGGGTGCTGGAGCAAGGCGACTTCAGGATGCAAAGCGGCAACCAGACGCTCAACATCACCTGCCGGCAGACACACCGGTGGGAGACGCCGAACCGGTAACGATATGCGGCAATCTCTTCCTGACTTCATCACTTTTCTGTTACCGGCGACTGACGTTGCACCCTGTCAAACAGTGTACGGGAGGATTGCTCTCAATCTACGTGTATATTGACCCCCAATCTACGGGAGGATTGCCCCCAATCAACGAGTACATTGACCCCCAAAGTACTCGTTGATTGGGGGGCAATATACTCGTTGATTGGGAGTAAGCTACGGGGTATTTGGGGCAGGCTCTTCAACCCTGAAGAACGAGAAGGGTAAGGGCATAAGCATATTTTTTAGCAACATCCCTAAGCTAACTTACTTTTTAACGAAAGCGTAACCCATGCTTTCGTTCTTTTTACTATCTTTGCCCACATTCAACTAACTCCATTAATAATAGTATAGTAGTATGAAGAAACTAATCTATGCACTACTCTTCGTGCTGGTAGCCGTGAGTGCCCAAGCCCAGCAAGCGAAGTACGTATTCTATTTCATCGGCGATGGAATGGGCGTGAATCAAGTGAACGGCACGGAGATGTTCCAAGCCGAGCTGCAAGGGCGCATCGGCGTAGAGCCGCTACTCTTTACCCAATTCCCCGTGGCCACGATGGCCACCACGTTCTCAGCCACCAACTCGGTGACCGACTCGGCCGCCGCCGGAACGGCTCTCTCCACCGGTCAGAAGACCTACAACAGCGCCATCGCTGTAGACGAACAGAAGAACCCCATCGAGTCCATCGCCGAGAAGGCGAAGAAGGCCGGCCGCCGCGTAGGCGTCACCACCTCGGTGAGTGTGGACCACGCCACCCCTGCCGTGTTCTACGCGCACCAGCCCAACCGCAAGATGTACTACGAGATAGCTTGCGACCTGCCTAAGGCCGGCTTCGACTTCTATGCCGGCGGCGGGTTCCTCAGCCCCCACACCACGTACGACAAGAAGGAAGCTCCCAGCATCTTCCCGATGTTCGACCAAGCCGGCTACACCCTGGCCCGTGGCGTGGACGAATACAAGGCCAAGGCCGCCACGGCGAAGAAGATGATCCTCATCCAGAAAGAGGACAAGGACCAGTCTTGCCTCCCCTACGCCATCGACCGCAAGGCCGACGACCTGACGCTGGCACAAATCACCGAGAGCGCTGTCGACTTCCTTACCAAAGGCAACAACAAAGGCTTCTTCCTCATGGTGGAAGGCGGCAAGATAGACTGGGCCTGCCATAGCAACGACGCCGCCACCGTCTTCAAGGAGGTGAAGGATATGGACAATGCCGTGCGCGTGGCCTACGACTTCTACAAGAAACATCCCAAAGAGACACTGATAGTGATTACCGCCGACCACGAGACCGGTGGCATCGCCCTCGGCACAGGCGCCTACGCCCTCAACCTGAAAGCATTGCAGTACCAAGCCTCGTCCATCGACCAACTGTCGGGCCGCATCAGCGAGCTGCGCAAGAGCAAAGGCAACAAGGTGACATGGGAAGAGATGAAAGCCTTTCTGGCCGACCAGATGGGCTTCTGGAAAGAGCTGCCCATCACGTGGGAGCAAGAGCGGATGCTGCACGACGAGTTCGAGGAGTCGTTCGTGAACAACAAGGTGAAGTTTGCCGAGAGCCTCTACTCCAAGGATGAGCCGATGGCCGAATGTGCCAAGAAGGTGATGGCGCAGATAGCCATGCTAAGCTGGGCCAGTGGCGGCCACTCCGCCGGATATGTGCCCGTGTTTGCCATCGGTGCCGGCTCGCAACTCTTCGGCGAGAAGATAGACAATACAGATATCCCCAAACGCATCATGAAGGCTGCGGGATACAAATAAGCGCCCCTCAAAGGTAACGATACGAAAGCGCCCCTTGTGTGCCCCGCCTCTTCTTCTCTCGTCGAAGAGGCGGGATACACAAGGGGCGCTTTTTGCCGAAGCAGCAACACAACCGCACCCAAAACCATCCCTACCTACAGGTGACATGGGACTTATGTTAGCAGAATGCAGTCAGACTACAGGGCTGTAGTTAAAGATAGCGTTGCAAACTGTGACCTAAGAGAGATGTCCCTCGCAATCGGAAGGCCTGTAAGGCCCAAAGTGGCTGAAAGCCTTTGCCTGCAAGGCTCTTAACCTAGC
>JAISIX010000266.1 GCA_031261805.1 Mediterranea sp. (in: CFB group bacteria) | reverse complement strand
TGAACGAGCAGGAAAGCTTAGAGCTTATCTCTCGGATGATTCAGAACAGCAAGAAGAACTTGCAAATGGGCAGCGGGAATCTGTTCCTGCTATGGGGGTACTTGTGCACGGCCACAGCGCTGCTTGTCTACGCACTGGTGACACTCACCCGACATGACTATTGGAACTACGCCTGGTTCCTGATACCTCTCATTGGCTTCCCCTGTCATTTTTGGATGCGCAGGAAAAGGACAAAGCCTGTCACTACCTATATAGATAAGGTGTTGAGGATGATGTGGCGAAATGTAGCCTTTGGCATCGGCAGCTGGCTGGTTATACTGGTCATCTATACCCTTACAGATAAATGGAAGCTTAACTACATATCAATGATAATCCCATTCTCACTCATCATGTGCGCCGCGGGTGCCATGTTTTCAGGTGGGATTCTAAAGGATAGATGGATGACAATTTCGGGTGGAGCCGCATTTATTGCCTCACTCCCCATCTTTATCAGCGTGTTATCAGCCGATGAGGCGACATCGTACCTCTTCTACGCCCTCTGTTTCGTACTGATGATGGTGATTCCGGGCCACCGTATCAACTACAAGGCCAAGGAGGAAAGCCATGTTTAAGGAGCTGAACCCACTGCTTCACTCCGAGCTACGCTTGGCCGTGATGTCGTTGTTGCTCAGCGTCGAAGAGGCGGACTTCGTCTACATTCGCGAGCAAACCGGAGCAACGGCAGGCAATCTTAGCGCGCAGCTCGAGAAGCTTCGCCAAGCAGGCTACGTGGAGGTAAGCAAGACCTTCAAAGGCAAGCTGCCCTGCACCCAATGCCGCATAACCCCCCAAGGCGTACAAGCCTTCGAGGAGTATGTGGAGGCACTGAAAAGCTATATCCGCCTGTAAGCCGAGAGCGCCGTGCAGAAGCTAAGGCGCAAACCTACACAGGATAAGGTCTCACTGTGCATAAATTAGCTCCCCGATGTGCACATTCTTATTCGAAGGAGCATAGTCGTTCTTTCGAAGAACTATAGTTCTTCGAAAGGATGACTATAGTCTTTTTTGCGAAGAAGTATAGTTCTTCGAATAAGGTTGTGCATACGGGGAGCTTACTATCTGCACACTGGCAGCTTAGCTTGTGCACACCACGAACTTACCTGGTGCAGTGGTGCCGCTAAGATTTAGTTCTTTTTGTCCGACGGGGCGAAACGTACGCCCTGTTTTTTTCGTACCTTTGCGGCCGAAAATCAGAATGATAATTTAAAATAATATATAATAGATAGTATGAGTAAGAAAGCCCTTTTAATGATCCTCGATGGTTGGGGAATAGGCGACCACCAAAAAGACGATGTAATCTTCAACACTCCCACTCCCTACTGGGATTACCTGCTGAAAACCTATCCGCACTCGCAACTCCAGGCCAGCGGCGAAAACGTGGGTCTGCCCGACGGACAGATGGGCAACTCGGAAGTAGGACACCTCAACATCGGTGCCGGACGCGTGGTGTACCAGGACTTGGTGAAAATCAACCGTGCCTGCTCCACCGGCAGCATCCTCACGAACCCCGAAATCGTTTCGGCTTTCACCTACGCACAGCAGAACGGCAAGAGCGTGCACCTCATGGGTCTCACCTCCAACGGCGGCGTGCATAGCTCACTCGACCACCTCTTCAAGCTTTGCGACATCGCCAAGCATTACGGCATCAGCAACACCTTCGTACACTGCTTCATGGATGGCCGAGACACCGACCCCAAGAGCGGTAAGGGCTTCATCGAGCAACTCACCGCACACTGCGCACAGTCGGCCGGCAAGGTGGCTTCCATCATCGGTCGCTACTACGCCATGGACCGCGACAAGCGCTGGGAACGCGTGAAAGAGGCCTACGACCTGCTGGTGAATGGCACGGGCCGTAAGGCTGCCGACATGGTACAGGCCATGCAGGAATCGTACGACGAAGGGGTGACGGATGAGTTCGTAAAGCCCATCGTCAACGCCAACGTCGACGGCACCATCAAAGAGGGTGACGTGGTCATCTTCTTCAACTACCGCAACGACCGTGCCAAGGAACTGACCGTGGTGCTCACCCAACAAGATATGCCCGAAGCCGGTATGCACACCATCCCCCGACTGCAATATTACTGCATGACTCCCTACGACGCTTCGTTCAAAGGCGTGCATATCCTCTTCGACAAGGAGAATGTGTCCAACACGCTGGGCGAATACCTCGCCTCGAAGGGTAAGAAGCAGCTCCACATCGCCGAGACGGAGAAGTACGCGCACGTCACGTTCTTCTTCAACGGTGGCCGCGAGACCCCGTACGAAGGCGAAGACCGTATCCTCGTCCCCTCGCCGAAAGTGGCCACCTACGACCTCAAGCCGGAGATGAGCGCCTACGAGGTGAAGGAGAAGCTGGTAACTGCCATCAACGAGAACAAGTACGACTTCATCGTGGTGAACTTCGCCAACGGCGACATGGTAGGCCACACCGGCGTGTACGAAGCCATCGAGAAAGCCGTTGTGGCCGTCGATGCCTGCGTGAAAGACGTGATTGAGGCCGCCAAAGCGCAAGACTACGAGGCCATCATCATAGCCGACCACGGCAACGCCGACCATGCCATCAATGCCGACGGCACGCCCAATACAGCCCACTCGCTCAACCCCGTTCCCTGTGTCTACGTCACCGAGAACAAGAACGCCAAGGTGGAGAACGGCCGACTGGCAGACGTTGCCCCCAGTATCCTGCACATCATGGGACTGGAACAGCCCGCGGAAATGGACGGCAGCAACTTGTTGAATTAAAAATTGAGAATTAAAAATTAAAAAATGATAGCTCCGAGGGAGGTAAGCGACTTCCGAGGAGCTTCATTTTTCTAATTCAGTATAATGGTTGAGATTGAAGATATAATCGTTTCGTTCGACGTGCTGAGGGAGAAGTTCCTCTGTAACCTGGAGGCCTGCAAAGGGGCTTGTTGCGTGGAAGGCGATGCCGGTGCGCCGGTAGAAGAAGACGAAGTGTCCAAGCTGGAGGAGGTGCTCCCCATCGTATGGGAGGAACTGGCTCCGGCTGCCCGGGCCGTCATCGAAAAGCAAGGTGTGGTCTATATCGATGAGGAGGGCGACTTGTTCACCTCCATCGTAGGCGGCAAAGACTGCGTCTTCACCTGTCACGACGAGAAAGGTTGCTGCTACTGCGCCATCGAGAAGGCATACCGCGAAGGAAAAACGGATTTCTACAAGCCCATATCGTGCCACCTCTATCCCATCCGAGTGAGCGATTACGGCCGCTACAAAGCAGTAAATTACCACCGTTGGGAAGCGTGCAAGGCTGCCGTCCTGCTGGGACAAAAGGAGAACCTCCCCGTCTACAAATTTCTGAAAGAACCACTCATCCGCAAGTTTGGAGAAGCGTGGTACGAAGAGCTGGAGATAGCGGCGAAAGAATTGAAAATTGAGAATTAAAAAACGAATGCTCTTTGTTAAGCAATCGCTTCAACCCGAAACTTGTACGCATTCACTATGCGAATAGCGAATGCGTACGATTTCATAAGGATAGCAGTATTCAGCAGTATTATTTTTTAATTCTCAATTCTCAATTTTTAATTTAAATAAAGTCTTCTCCGAATTTCATCTGCACATCATTCACATACTTCCGAATGGCGTGTTCCTCATCCTTCTTGCAAATCAGCAGGACATTGTCCGACTCGGCTACCAAGTACCCTTCCAGCCCATCTATCACCACGAGCTTCCCTTCGGGGAGGGTGACGATGTTGTCCTTGCTGTTGTAGAAGATTGACTGGCACTTCAGTGTGGCATTGCCGTCGGCATCCTTGTCCGACAGCTCGTAGAGAGAACTCCACGTGCCGAGGTCGGACCAGCCGAAATCGCCCAATGACACATATACATTATCGGCTTTCTCCATCACCCCGAAGTCGATGGAGACATTGGGGCAAGCGGGAAAATTCTCTTCGATAAACGCCCTTTCATCCTCGGTGCCATACAGTTTGTTGCCCGGTGCCAGCTTCGACACCAGCTCGGGGAGCAGTCGTTCCACCGCCCGGATGATGGTATTCACGTTCCACATAAACAAGCCTGAGTTCCAATAGAACTCGCCGCTTTCCACAAAGACCTTAGCCAACTCCAGCTCAGGCTTCTCGGTAAATGTCTTCACCTTGTAGAAGCCATTGTCGGGAGTGCCCTCAATTTGGATGTATCCATAGCCGGTCTCCGGTCGGTTGGGCTTGATGCCGAGCGTCAGCAACTTGTTGGTACGTCCCACAAAGTCCAGTCCCTTCCCGATGGCGGCAAGAAACTCGTCCTCTTTTAATATAAGGTGGTCCGAAGGAGCCACCACGATGTTGGCATTGGGGTTGAGCGCCCGGATGTGGTAGGCCGCCCATGCGATGCAGGGTGCGGTGTTCCGCCGTGCCGGCTCCAGCAAGATTTGGCTGTCGGCGAAGTCGGGTAGTTGTTCCTTCACCAGGTCGGCATACATGGCATTGGTCACGATGAGTATGTTCTCGGTGGGAATTGTCTTGCGGAATCGGTCCACCGTCTGCTGTAGCAACGAACGTCCTGTCCCGAAAAAATCGAGAAACTGTTTAGGCAAGGTTTTGCGGCTAAAGGGCCAGAACCGGCTTCCGATGCCGCCTCCCATTATCACGCAGTAATTATCCTTATTTGTCATGATAGAGACAGTTTTAAAAGTTTGCGCTAATGTACGGCTTATTCT
>JAISIX010000256.1 GCA_031261805.1 Mediterranea sp. (in: CFB group bacteria) | reverse complement strand
CTCTACAGCATCGGCAAGGACTCGTCGGTCATGGTACGCCTGGCCGAGAAGGCGTTCTATCCGGGCAAGGTACCCTTCCCCCTGATGCACGTCGACACGAAGTGGAAGTTCAAGGAGATGATACAGTTTCGAGACGAGTACGCGAAGAAGTACGGCTGGAACCTGTTGGTAGAGAGCAACATGGAGGCCTACCTCGCCGGCGTGGGACCCTTCACGCACGGCAGTAAGGTGCATACGGACATCATGAAGACGCAAGCGTTGCTGCAAGCGCTGGACAAGCATAAGTTCGACGCTGCCTTCGGAGGTGCCCGCCGCGACGAAGAGAAGTCGCGCGCCAAGGAGCGCATCTTCTCCTTCCGCGACAAGTTCCACCAGTGGGACCCCAAGAACCAACGCCCCGAGCTGTGGGACATCTACAACGCCCGCATACACAAGGGCGAGAGCATCCGCGTGTTCCCCCTGAGCAACTGGACGGAGCTGGACGTGTGGCAGTACATCCGCCTGGAGCAGATTCCCATCGTACCCCTCTACTTCGCCAAGCCGCGACCGGTGGTGAACATCGACGGCAACCTCATCATGGCCGACGACGACCGCCTGCCCGAGAAGTACCGCGACCAGATAGAGATGAAGATGGTACGCTTCCGTACCCTGGGCTGCTGGCCCCTGACGGGAGCGGTGGAGAGCAACGCCACCACCATCGAGGAGATAGTGGAGGAGATGATGACCACCACCAAGAGCGAACGCACCACGCGGGTCATCGACTTCGATCAGGACTCAAGCATGGAGCAGAAGAAACGGGAAGGATACTTTTAAGCAAGAGCGGTTATGGAACAGAACAAGGATAAAAAGATAGTAGACATAAAAGCCTACTTGGACCAGGACGAGCAGAAAGACCAGTTGCGCCTGCTCACCGCCGGGTCGGTAGACGACGGCAAGTCGACCCTGATAGGGCGGTTGCTGTTCGACAGCAAGAAGATATACGAAGACCAGCTGGTAGCCCTCGAGCGCGACAGCAAACGGGTGGGTAACGCCGGCGACCACATCGACTACGCCCTGCTGCTCGACGGCCTCAAGGCCGAGCGTGAGCAAGGCATCACCATCGACGTGGCCTACCGCTACTTCTCCACCAACAAGCGTAAGTTTATCATCGCCGACACGCCGGGACACGAGCAGTACACCCGCAACATGATAACCGGTGGCTCCACGGCCAACCTCGCCATCATCCTCGTCGATGCCCGCCTGGGTGTCATCACGCAGACCCGCCGCCACACCTTCCTGGTGTCGCTGCTGGGCATCAAGCACGTGGTGCTGGCCGTCAACAAGATGGACCTCGTCGACTTCGCCGAAGAGCGCTTCAACGCCATCGTGGCGGAGTACAAGCAGTTTGTGGAGCCACTCGGCATCCCCGATGTGAACTGCATCCCCCTCTCCGCCCTTGAGGGCGACAACGTGGTGGAGCGGTCGGCCCGCACGCCGTGGTACAAGGGGCAGGCGCTGCTCGACTTCCTCGAGACGGTGCACATCGGCAACGACCACAACTTCGCCGACTTCCGCTACCCCGTGCAGTATGTGCTACGTCCCAACCTCAACTTCCGCGGCTTCAGCGGCAAGGTAGCCTCGGGCGTGGTGCGCAAGGGCGACACGGTGATGGCGCTCCCCTCGCGCAAGACGTCGAAGGTGAAGAGCATCGTGACGTACGACGGCGAGCTGGACTACGCCTTCCCCCCACAGTCGGTCACCCTCACGCTCGAAGATGAGATTGACGTGTCGCGCGGCGAGATGCTCGTGCACCCCGACAACCTGCCGATGGAGGACCGCAACTTCGTGGCCATGCTGGTGTGGATGGACGAGGAGCCGATGGACATGGGCAAGTCGTTCTTCATCAAGCAGACCACCAACTTGAGCCGCGCCCGCGTGGAGGAGGTAGCCTACAAGGTCGACGTGAACACCATGGAGCACCTCTCCGTGGCGAATGGACGCCTTGCCCCCGAAAAGCTGCCCTTGCAACTCAACCAGATAGCGCGCGTGCGCATCACCACCGCCAAGGAACTGTTCTTCGACCCTTACGCACGCAACAAAGCCTGCGGCTCGTTCATCCTCATCGACCCGATAACGAACAACACCTCCGCCGTGGGAATGATTATCGACCGCGTGGCCATAGACGCCAACAACCTGACGGAAGAGGTTCCCGCCGTGAGCCTTAGCAAGCTGGGCATCGGCGAGGAGCATCGCGAGGCGATAGAAAAAGTGGCAAAGGAGCTGGACCGACAAGGACTGGCCGTGAAGATTGTGAAATAATGGCAGTGCCTCACCCCCGGGGGTGAGACTGTCTCACTAAGTAAGGTGACAGGGCCTCACTAAGTAAGGTGACACTGCCTCACCCCCAGGGGTGAGACTGCCTCACTAAGTAAGGTGACAGTGTCTTACCCCCAGGGGTGACAGTGCCTCACCAAGTAAGGTGAAAGATAAAGAATAGACTGAATGGGATTAATAGAATTCAATAAACTACCTATCAACACGTTGGTGGGGGCCGACTGGCAGACGTTCAAGGCCGTCACCCAGGGACGGGAGGTAGACGCGGATTATCGGGGTAAGTACCGGCTCACCAAAGCGGTGTGCCGCCTGCTCTCCCTGCTGAAGCCGCTGCAAGACCGGCGCTACGAGAAGCTGCTGGCTAACCGACCGATGGAGCACGACCCCGTGTTCATCCTCGGCCATTGGCGGAGTGGCACCACGTTTGTGCACAACGTCTTCTCGTGCGACAAGCACTTCGGCTACAACACCACCTACCAGACGGTGTTCCCGCACCTGATGATGTGGGGGCAGCCTTTCTTCAAGAAGAACATGAGCTGGCTGATGCCCGACAAACGACCCACGGACAACATGGAGCTGGCCGTGGACCTGCCGCAGGAAGAGGAGTTCGCGCTGGCCAACATGATGCCGTGCACCTACTACAACTTCTGGTTCCTGCCCCGCTACCAACGGGAGTACGCCGACAAGTACCTGCTGTTCGAGGACATCACGGCCGAAGAGCTACGCACCTTCGAGGAGGTGTTCACCAAGTTGATTAAGATTTCGCTCTGGAACACGCACGGCACGCAGTTTCTCAGCAAGAACCCGCCACATACGGGGCGGGTGAAGGAGCTGGTGAAGATGTTCCCCAACGCGAAGTTCATCTACCTCATGCGCAATCCCTACACCGTGTTCGAGTCCACACGCAGCTTCTTCGTCAACACCATACAGCCCCTCAAGCTGCAGGACATCAGTCCCGAAGAGCTGGAGGCCAACATCCTCTCCATCTACGCCAAACTCTACCACCGCTACGAGGCCGACAAGCACCTCATCCCCGAAGGCAACCTGATAGAGGTGAAGTTCGAGGACTTCGAGGCCGACGCCTTGGGCATGACCGAGCACATCTACCGGTCGCTCGCCATCCCCGGCTTCGCCGAGGCGAAGGCCGACATAGAGGCATACGTAGGCGGCAAGAAGGGATACAAGAAGAACAAGTACAAATACGATGACCGAACCGTTCGTTTGGTAGAAGAAAACTGGAACTTCGCACTCACCGAGTGGAACTACCAACTGTAACAATAGATAACATATTAAAGAAAAAAAGGTATGAACATGACACATAGAATGAAGGATAGCCTGCTGACGGCAGGCATGATAGCTATTGCCCTAACTCAAACGACCCCGTTGTGGGCACAACAACGTACGACGGAGCTGTTCCCCTTTGGCAACATGGACCAATGGGTGGACAGGGAGATAAAGGAGTCGGGTATCATCGGCGGACACACCAAGCACGTATATGCCATCGCCCCCACCACTACCATTAAGGGCGACGAGGCATACCAGAATATGGGCGGGTCGCCTTGGGCCACCTCCAACGTGCTGGCCAAGGTAGCTGGCATCACGAAGACGAACACCTCCGTCTTCCCCGAGAAGCGGGGCGACGGCTACTGCGCCCGCCTCGAGACCCGTATGGAGAGCGTCAAGGTGCTGGGCATCGTCAACATCACCGTGCTGGCAGCCGGCTCCGTCTACCTGGGCGAGATGCACGAACCCATCCGCAGTACCAAGAACCCGATGAAGATGCTGCAAACGGGCATCCCCTTCACCAAGAAACCCGTAGCGTTGCAGTACGACTACAAGGTGAAGATGTCCGGCAGTGACCACCGCATCAAAGCCACCGGCTTCAGCCGTATCAAGGATGTGGAGGGTAAGGATTACCCCGAAGTGACCCTCCTGCTACAGAAACGCTGGGAAGATGCCAATGGCAACATCTACGCCATCCGTGTGGGCACCTTGGTGGTACGCTATGCGCAGACCACCGACTGGCAGAACAACGCCTCCTACGAGATACTGTACGGCGACCTCTCCAAGCGAGCCGATTACGACGCTACGAGCATGCGCCTGCAGGTCACCGAGAACTACACGGTGAACAGCAAGGGCGAGAGCGTACCCATACACGAGGTGGCGTGGGGCAGCGCCACCGACGCACCCACACACCTCTGCCTGCAGTTCGCCTCCAGCCACGGGGGGGCCTACATCGGCTCGCCGGGCAACACCTTCTGGGTGGACAACGTGAAGCTGGTCTATTGAAATGAGCTGTCATCCACCCTTTTTCTATGCGCAGATGATACGATTATGGGCGTTGTTGTTGCACAAGCGAAGAAAAAGCCCTACTTTTGTCTTATCACCATCTATATGAGAGCAGTATATGGGAAATGATTACATCCGTTTCGACTGGGCCATAAAGCGCCTGCTACGGCAAAAGGCCAACTTCGGGATACTGGAAGGACTGCTTACGGTCCTTCTGGACGAGCCGGTGCGCATCGTGGAAATCTTGGAGAGCGAAGGCAACCAGGAGTCCGCCGACGACAAGTTCAACCGCGTGGACATCAAAGCCAAGAACCACAAGGACGAAATCATCATCGTGGAGATACAGAACACCCGTGAGCTGGCCTACATGGAGCGCATCCTCTATGGCGTATCCAAGGCTATCACTGAGCATATCCATCTGGGACAATCGTACGAAGAGATTAAAAAGGTGTACTCCATCAGCATCCTCTACTTCGACATAGGCGGAGGTACGGATTTCCTGTTCCATGGGCAGACCAACTTCATTGGTGTGCACACGGGCGAACGCCTCGAAGTGACTACCAAGCAGCGCAACGCCATTGTGCCCCAACCGGCCGAAGACATCTTCCCCGAATATTACCTCATCCGTGTCAATGAGTTCAACAAGATTGCTGTCACTCCCTTGGAGGAGTGGATCAGCTACCTCAAGACAGGCGAGATTCCCAACGATGCCACCGCCCCCGGTCTGGCCGAGGCACGCGAGAAGATGCGCTTTTACGACATGTCGCCCACAGAACAAGATGCCTACCTCGGGCACCTCAATCTCCTCATGATACAGAATGACGTAGTGGAAGGGTATAGGTTGGAGATAGCGATAGCCAAGCAGGAAGCCGAGGAGGAGAGACAGAAGGCTGACGAAGAGAAGCGACGAGCCGAGGAAGAGAAGCGACGGGCAGAGGAGGAGAAGCGACGGGCAGATAGGGTGAAGCAACAGCTTGACGAGGAGAAGCGGCGAACAGCTAACACTATTTCTCGAATGAAAGCCCAAGGATTTTCCATGGAGACTATCATGGATATTACAGGGCTATCCCGTGAAGAGATAGATAGACTGCAACTTTAATGATTCTCGACATCGTACTTTTTTTGTTAGCTCAATACAAATAGAAAACAGTCGCCGTTTCTGGTACATCGCTCGGTTGGTTTGGCGCATGGCGCCGAACCATTTTTTTATTTTTAGCCCTTTCCCATGTAATTATTTAAACTTAATGAGTTACATTTGCGTTCTGAATACGAAAGAACTCATTTAAACAAAAGAATAAGTAATTATGGAGAATCAAGAACTAATCAAGCAGGTCACCGCCAAGGCGGAGAAGTGGCTTTCGCCGGCTTATGATGCCGACACACAGGCCGAAGTAAAGCGTATGCTGGCCAACGAGGATAAAACCGAGTTGATAGAGGCATTCTACAAAGACTTGGAGTTCGGTACGGGTGGCCTGCGCGGCATCATGGGCGTAGGCAGCAACCGTATGAACATCTATACGGTGGGGGCAGCCACGCAAGGCTTGTCCAACTACTTGAAGAAGAACTTCAAGGACCTGCCACAAATCTCGGTCGTGATAGGACACGACTGCCGGAACAACAGCCGCCTGTTTGCCGAAACATCGGCCAACATCTTCTCGGCCAACGGCATTAAGGTGTACCTCTTCGACGATATGCGCCCCACGCCCGAGATGTCTTTCGCCATCCGCCATCTGGGTTGCCAAAGCGGCATCATCCTTACGGCTTCGCACAACCCCAAGGAATACAACGGCTACAAGGCTTATTGGGACGACGGTGCGCAGGTGCTGGCTCCGCACGACAAGGGCATCATCGACGAGGTAGGAGCTATCGCCACGGCTGCCGACATCAAATTCCAAGGCAATCCTGCGCTGATTGAGACCATCGGTGAGAAGGTGGACAAAGAGTATCTGGACCAAGTGAAGACGGTCTCCATCGACCCAGAGGCCATCGCCCGCCACAAGGACATGAAGATAGTCTATACCCCCATCCACGGCACCGGCATGATGCTTATCCCGCGGGCCTTGAAGATGTGGGGCTTCGAGAACGTGTCGACCGTGCCCGAGCAGATGGTGAAGGACGGCAACTTCCCTACTGTCGTGTCGCCCAACCCCGAGAATGCCGAAGCGCTCTCTATGGCCGTGGCGCTGGCCAAGAAGATTGACGCCGACCTCGTGATGGCATCGGACCCCGATGCCGACCGTGTGGGCATCGCCTGCAAGGACGACAAGGACGAGTGGGTGCTGGTGAACGGCAACCAGACTTGCATGATGTTCCTCTATTACATCTTGACGCAGTACAAGCAACTGGGCAAGATAAAAGGCAACGAGTTCTGCGTGAAGACTATCGTCACCACGGAGCTTATTAAGAAGATTGCCGAGAAGAACAACATCGAGATGCTCGACTGCTACACCGGCTTCAAGTGGATTGCCCGTGAGATTCGCCTGCGCGAAGGGAAGAAGAAATACATTGGTGGTGGCGAAGAGAGCTATGGCTTCCTGGCCGAAGACTTTGTGCGCGACAAGGATGCCGTGTCGGCTTGCTGCCTCATCTCCGAGATAGCCGCCTGGGCCAAGGATAACGGCAAGACGCTCTACCAGCTGCTGCTCGACATCTACGTGGAATACGGGTACTCCAAGGAGTTCACCGTGAACGTGGTGAAGCCCGGCAAGAGTGGTGCCGAGGAGATAAAGGCGATGATGGATAACTTCCGCGCCAACCCGCCTAAGACATTGGGTGGCTCGCCAATAGTGCTCGTGAAGGACTACCAGACGCTGAAGCAGACAGACGAGAAGGGCCACGTAAGCGCGCTGGACATGCCGGAGGCATCGAACGTGCTGCAATACTTCACTGCCGAAGGCAATAAGGTGTCTGTACGCCCCTCGGGCACGGAACCCAAGATAAAGTTCTATCTCGAGGTGAAAGGCGAGATGGACTGTCGCAACTGCTACGCCACAGCCGAAGCCGATGCCATGCAGAAGGTGGAGGCGATACGGAAAGACTTGGGCATTTGAACCGAGTGATTGGCTGTAGAAAACACGTAGCGTGAACCAAAAAAACACGGCCGTGAATGAGTCCATTCACGGCCGTGAATGTAAAGAATCACGGCCGTGAACTGAGTGGTTAACGGCCGTGTTTTTAGGGGGCACGCTGCGTGAGTACGGGTGTGTGATAGGCAGGAGGAAAACGACAAAACGACACTATAGCCCTATGTTTTTTTTTCTATCAGTATGCTTTATGTGTTAATGGTCTCGTTTACAGCTAAATAATGTCTATTAATATACTGTATTCGGGATGTTTTTGTACTCTCTCATCCACCCATTCTTCAGTTCCCCCTTCCTCTGTTGTAGTTGTTTTTTTATACACTCAATCAAGGATGAAAGGGGCGCTTTTGCGTAGTTCCTGGCCTTTCCAATGGCTCTCCTTCTCCTCTTCGTCAATTTCAAAAGTACTATATGTCGTTTTTGTCATTTTGTCGTTTTGCCCTTCGGGTTTCGTAAGGGGTGCTTTTGCTATACGCATGAATTAAATTGTTTATAATCAGTATTTAACGTCTTGTTGACCCCCTCCGGAGTGCCCTCTAACCCTTATAAAATTCGCCAAAGTAGACTGCATACGTCCTGCTGGTTCCACACTCCGTAGGTGGCTTTGTGGGCTGTCTTGTAGAGACGTTTTTTGCCTACCCGCTCATGAACGAATGGCTGAAAATGATTGACTTTAGTGCCTTATCCGACATGCGTGCGGAGGTGAGGCTCATTGTGCGCTATCGGGGTGAGTCGGACTGATGTGGGTCATTTCTTTTTCTTCTCCACGCTCCAGCCGAACTTGCCTATCTTCGCCCCCAGTTCGTAGTAGCCGCCATGGACGTAGACCAGTGGACCGGCCGAGGCCAGGTCGAACTTGCCCGTTTCGGCATCGAGGTAACGCTCGTCGGCCCGTACGTTTACCACGTCGGCGATGAACATGTCGTGCGAGCCGAGAGAGACAATCTCCTTCACCCGGCACTCGATGCAGAGGGGTGACTCCTCGATGAGGGGGGCGCTCACCACGGTACTGCGTCCGGGGGTGAGCTTCATCTCTTCGAACTTGTGGAACTTGCGGCCCGAGCGAACGCCGCACCAGTCGGTGGCAAAGGCCATGTCGGTGGTGGTGAGGTTGATGACGAACTCCATGTTGCGCTTGATGATGTCGTACGAGTGTCGTTCGGGGCGCACGGAGATGTAGCACATAGCAGGGTCGGAGCAGATGGTACCTGTCCATGCCACGGTGAGGATGTTGTACTCGCTCTCCTCTTTGCCGCAGCTTACCAATACGGCGGGCAACGGATAAATCATCGTGCCCGGCCTCCAGTCTTGTTTCATATAATCTTTGTTAGAGTATCGTTATCTCTTCTTGGTGTTGTTCTTTCTCGCAGTAGTGACATCGCACGGTGCAGTTCTCCTTGTCTACGACGTGGAAGAGGGTGGGCATGGGTTCGTTGTTGGTGATGCACTTGGGGTTGGCGCACTTGATGATGTCGTGCAGCTCGTCGGGCATCCGTACCTCTTTCTTCTCCACCACCTCGTAGTTGCGTATGATGTTGAGCTTGACGTGTGGCGCCACTACGGAAATGCGGTTTATTTCTTCGTCGCAGAAGAACTTGTCGGCAATCTTGATGATGCCTTTCTTGCCCAGCTTCTTGCTGTCGAGGTTGAAGCCGATGGTGATGTTGCTTGTCATCTGCTCAATGCCGAGAATCTGCACCACGGTGAAGAGCTTGTCGGAGGGGATATGGTCGATGACGGTGCCGTTCTCAAGGGCGGCTACTTGGAGTTCTTGCTTGTTCTGTTTACTCATAAGGCGGTATCTTTTTTTACTTCGTCCAATGTGATGCCCAATACGTCGCACAGGATGGCTTCGCGGGCGTACAGCCCGTTCTGCGCCTGCTGTATGTAATAGGCTTTGGGGTTGGTGTCGACGTCGTAGGCTATCTCGTTGACGCGGGGTAGGGGGTGTAGGATGCGCAGGTTGGGGCGTGTGCGCTCCAGCATCTTGTTGCGCAGGATGTACACGTTCTTCACCCGTTCGTACTCCATGAGGTCGGTGAAGCGCTCGCGTTGTACGCGGGTCATGTAGAGGATGTCGGCATCGGCGATGGTCTCCTCGTTGAAGTCGGTATGCTCCACATATCTGATGTGGTGTTCGGCGCAGTAGAGCTTGTACTCCTCGGGCATCCTCAACTCGTCGGGCGCGATGAAGTGAAAGGTGGGGTTGAAGTGCCGCATAGCCATGAGCAGCGAGTGCACGGTGCGGCCGTATTTGAGGTCGCCCACGAGGAAGATGTTGAGGTCCTCCAGCGTGCCTTGCGTCTTGTAGATGGAGTAGAGGTCGAGCATGGTCTGCGAGGGGTGTTGATTGGCCCCGTCGCCGGCGTTGACAATGGGTACGGAGGTCACCTCGCTGGCGTAGCGGGCCGCTCCTTCGAGGTAGTGCCGCATCACGATGATGTCGGCATAATTGCTCACCATGAGGATGGTGTCCTTGAGGGTCTCTCCCTTCGACGAGCTGGTGGCTTTGGGGTCGGTGAATCCGATGACACGCGCGTCGAGCCTGTTGGCTGCGGTCTCGAAGCTAAGGCGGGTGCGGGTGGATGGTTCGAAGAATAGGGTGGCTACTACCTTGCCTTGCAGCAGGTGCCGGTTGGGTTTCAGCTCAAACTGTTTCGCCATCTCCAGCATGTAGAGGATTCTCTCCTTCGAATGTTCGGCAATGGTTACTAAACTTCTGTTTTCCATTTCGTTATAATTTATATGGATAGAACTCGTGTTATCGGAGCGTAAAGGTATGAAGAAAAAGTGATAAAAGTGTTTTTCGGGAGTATATTTCTTGTCGAATGAGCGATTTTGTCTACCTTTGCGCCTTGGTTAACTAAATAAGAAGTTTACTTAAAGCAAACCGGAAAAAATGATTCGGAAGATTATCAAGGCCCTTTGGATACTGCTGGCTGTGGTGCTGGTCGTTATCGTCGTTGTTTTCGTCTCCATCTCGAAAGGATGGATAGGCTACATGCCCCCTGTCGAGGATTTAGAAAACCCCAATTATAAGTTTGCCACCGAGCTGCTGTCGGAAGACGGCAAGGTGCTTGGTACCTGGTCGTACAGTAAGGAGAACCGTATTTACACCAGTTACAATGAGCTTCCCCCCTCCATCATCAAGGCGCTGATAGCCACCGAGGACGTACGTTTCAAGAAGCACTCGGGCATTGACGCCAAGGCGCTCTTCCGCGCCTTTGTGAAGCGTGGCCTACTTTTCCAGAAGAATGCCGGCGGTGGTAGTACCCTCTCGCAGCAACTTGCCAAGCAGCTCTATACCGACGAGGTAGCCAAGAACACCCTCCAGCGCCTCTTGCAGAAACCTATCGAGTGGGTGATAGCTGTGAAGCTGGAGCGCTACTATACCAAGGAGGAGATACTGAATATGTACCTCAACAAGTTCGACTTCCTGAACAATGCCGTGGGGGTGAAGACCGCCGCGCATACCTACTTCGGTTGCGACCCCAAGGACCTCAAGGTGGAAGAGGCCGCCACGCTGGTGGGCATGTGCAAGAACCCTTCGCTCTACAACCCCGTGCGCAACAACGAGCGTACCCGTGGTCGCCGCAACGTGGTGCTGGAACAGATGAGAAAGGCAGGATACCTCACACAGGCCGAGTGCGACTCGCTCAAGGCGCTGCCTCTCAAGCTCACCTATACCCGTGTAGACCACAAAGAGGGCTTGGCCACCTACTTCCGCGAATACCTGCGTGGCGTGATGACGGCCTCGAAGCCCGACAAGAGCACCTACCGGGGCTGGCAGATGCAGAAATACTACGAGGACTCGCTCGCTTGGGAAAACAATCCGCTGTATGGCTGGTGTGCCAAGAACAAGAAGGCGGATGGTAGCAATTATAATGTATATACCGACGGACTGAAGATATACACAACCATCAACTCGCACATGCAGGAGTATGCCGAGGAGGCGGTGAAGGAGCACATCGGTGGCTATCTGCAAGGCATCTTCTTCAAGGAGAAGGAGGGCAGCAAGAACGCCCCTTATCCACGGGCCATGAAGGCCGAGGAGGTGAAAAACCTGCTCGACCGGGCCATGAAGCAGACCGACCGTTACAGGCGGATGAAGGCAGCCGGCGCCTCGGAGGCCGAAATCGACAAAGCGTTCCATACCCCGCAGGAGATGACTGTCTACTCGTGGCATGGGTTGCGCGACACGGTGATGACTCCGCTGGACTCCATCCGTTACTATAAGATGTTCTTGCGCACGGGCTTCCTCTCCATGGACCCCTCCAACGGCCATGTGAAGGCTTACGTGGGCGGCATCGACTACACCTATTTCCAATACGATATGGCCATGATGGGGCGTCGACAGGTGGGGTCTACCATCAAGCCCTTCCTCTACACGCTGGCTATGGAGAACGGCTTCTCGCCTTGCGACGAGGTGCGACACGTAGAGCAGACGGTGCTCCTAGAGGACGGCAATACATGGACGCCCCGCAACGCCAACAAGAAACGCTATGGTGAGATGGTGACGCTGAAATGGGGACTGGCCAACTCCGACAACTGGATCTCGGCCTACCTCATGACGAAGCTCAACCCCTATAACTTAGTGGGACTGATTCATGCCTTCGGCGTAGAGAATAAGAATATAGACCCTGTACCCTCGCTCTGCCTTGGCCCGTGCGACATCTCCGTAGGCGAGATGGTGAGCGCCTATACCGCTTTTGCCAACAAAGGCATTCGGGTGTCTCCGCTCTTTGTCACCCGCATTGAGGACAGTGAAGGAAACCTTATCTCCTCCTTCAGCCCCCGCATGCACGAGGTGGTGAGCGCCACCAGCGTGTACAAGATGCTGGTGATGCTACGTGCCGTCATCAACGAAGGGACAGGTGGACGGGTACGCCGCTATGGCATCACGGCCGATATGGGCGGAAAGACCGGAACGACGAACGACAATTCCGATGCTTGGTTCATCGGCTTCACACCCTCGCTGGTGTCGGGCTGCTGGGTGGGAGGTGACGACCGCGACATTCACTTCGGAGCCATGACCTACGGGCAAGGAGCGGCTGCCGCGTTGCCCATCTGGGCCATCTATATGAAGAAGGTCTTTGCCGACCCCACGTTGGGCTACAAGCAGGACGAGACGTTCGACTTGCCTCAAGGATTCGACCCCTGCTCCGAAACGAGCGAGGAGAGCGCGGACAGCACGCAGGAGAACAACGGACTGGACGACCTGTTTAACTGATAACCGGTCCATGTCTGTACATCAGTGCGTCATCTGCATGGGGAGCAACCATGAGCGAGAGGCCAACCTGTGCTTCGCCCGGGAGAGGCTGACCGCCCTGTTTCCCAACATCCGCTTCGCCACAGAGGAGGAAACAGAACCCGTGAGGCTGTGTTGTTCCAGCCTTTTCTCCAACCAAGTGGCGCTGTTCAGCGCGGAGGTAGGAGAGGGGCAGGTGCGTGACGCCTTGAAAATGATAGAGCAGGCTGCCGGACGTTGCCCCGCCGACACGCAGGTGGGGAAGATATGCCTCGACATAGACCTGCTTCGCTTCGATGGGAAGGTGCTGAAGCCCGACGACTGGAAACGGGCGTATGTGGCCAAAGGATTGAAAGAACTGAATGAATACCCAATAGATATATAAATAAAGAGAATGAGATTTTTAGGAATTATACCAGCTCGATATGCTTCCACCCGCTTCCCCGGAAAGCCATTGGCTATGCTGGGAGGGAAACCCGTGATACAACATGTGTACGAGCAGGCCAGCAAGGCTATCGACGATGTGTATGTGGCTACCGACGACGAGATGATAGAGGCGGTTGTCCGGGCTTTTGGCGGGCATGTGGTGATGACCTCGCCCAACCATAGGAGTGGGACGGAACGCTGCTGGGAGGCGGCGCAGAAGATAGGTGACCAGTACGATGTGATTATCAATATACAAGGCGACGAGCCATTTGTGCAAGCCTCTCAGCTGAAGGCCCTCATGGAGTGCTTCCTTGCTGCCTTCCCGAATGAGATTGCAACCTTGGCAAAGCCCTTCAGCGCCGACGACCCTTTCGCGGCTTTGGAAAATGTGAACACGCCCAAGGTGGTGATGAACAACTTGGGGATGGCGCTTTACTTCAGCCGTGCCATCATCCCTTACCAACGGGGCGTGGAAAAGTCCGAATGGCTGAAAGGACATACCTACTATAAGCACATTGGCCTGTATGGCTATACCCGGTCGGCGTTGCAGAAGATTATCGCCCTGCCACCCTCACCCCTGGAACAGGCCGAATCGCTGGAACAGCTCCGCTGGATAGAGAACGGCTACAACATACAAGTGGCACTGACGGATGTGGATACCATTGGCATTGATACGCCGGAAGACCTGAAACGGGCCGAGGATTTTTTAAAAAACAGACAAGCATAAATAGATGGATCGAAAGATACAACCCTCCATACATACGCTGGAGAACCTAAGCATTGCCGCGCCTGTGCGCACTACCTTACCCAACGGCATCCCCCTGAACATAATCTGGGCGGGCGAACAGGACGTGGTGCGTATGGACATCGTGTTCAAAAGTGGACGATGGTACCAGACGCAGTTGCTGCAAGCTCTCTTCACCAACCGGATGCTCCGCGAAGGAACGCGTAGCTACACGGGCGCTACCATTGCCGAGAAGCTGGACTATTACGGCTCGTGGGTGGAACTGTCCACCTCGACGAAGTACGCCTATATCACCGTCTACTCTCTCAATAAATATTTGTCCGAGACGTTGGAGGTCGTCTCGTCGATGGTGCGGGAGGCCACCTTCCCCGAAAAAGAACTGCATACGGTGCTGGAGGCCAACATCCAGCAATTCAAGGTGAACGACACAAAGGTGAACGTACTGGCGCAACGCAGCTTGATGAAGGCGCTCTATAGTGAAGAGCATCCCTGTGGACAAGCGGCTCGGGAAGAAGAGTACCGCGCCGTCACCTCCGAGGTGCTCGCCGACTACTACCGTCGTTTCTACCATTCGCGCAACTGCTCCATCTACCTGTCGGGCAAGGTGACCACGGAAGTTGTCGCCCGCGTGAGGGAAGCCTTGGGCGAGCAGCCTTTCGGTGAATGTAGCGCCTTGGAGGCCGACAAGCGTTTTACCATCGTCACCGCTTCGGAGAAGCGAATCTTCGTAGAGCGTCCCGACGCCATGCAAAGCGCTGTGAAACTGGGGGCTATCACTATCGACAACACCCATCCGGATATAGAAAAGTTCAAGGTGGTGGTCACGCTCTTCGGAGGGTATTTTGGCAGCAGGTTGATGTCCAACATCCGCGAGGAGAAGGGCTATACGTACGGCATATCGGCTGGCATAGCCTCTTTCCCCGACAGTGGGATGCTGATTGTCGGCACCGAGACCGACAACGGGTATGTAGAGCCGCTGATAAAAGAGGTGTATCACGAGATAGACCGCCTGCACGAAGAGCTGGTGAGCGAAGAAGAACTCTCGTTAGTGCGCAACTACCTGATGGGGGAGATGTGCCGTAGCTATGAATCGCCTTTCTCGCTGGCCGATGCATGGATATTCGTAGACACCTCCGGGCTGGACGGCGGCTATTTCAGCAGGTCGGTAGAGGCGGTCAATACCATCACTCCGGCGGAGATTCGCGACTTGGCACAGCGCTATTTACGCAAAGAAACTTTAAAAGAGGTCATTGCTGGTAAAAAGATGACCTAAAATACTTGCTTCTGCGAATGTTTTAGAAGATAAATCGTATCTTTGGACACATTGAAACTCTAATAAAAGCATTAAGACACATGAGGAAGATTTTATTTACTGCGTTGATGGCTGCATTCCTTGCACAAGGAGGAGCAGCTCAAAATGCAGTGTCTACCCCTACGCAAGAAGTTCAACAATCCCATAAAGAAGGCCTTTTAGGAAAAGTGAAAGGCCTGTTCAACAGCGAGATAAAGATAGGAAACTACACCTTCAAAGACGGCAGCGTCTATACCGGAGAGATGAAAGGCCGTAAGCCGAACGGGAAAGGGAAGACCGTCTTCAAGAACGGAGATATCTACGAAGGTGAATATGTGAAAGGGAAACGCCAAGGCTATGGCATCTATACCTTTCCCGACGGGGAGAAGTACGAAGGCCAGTGGTTTCAGGACCAGCAGCATGGTAAGGGTATCTATTATTTCGTGAACAACAACCGCTACGACGGCATGTGGTACCAAGACTACCAGCAGGGTAAAGGTACCATGTTCTACCACAATGGCGACCTCTACGTAGGCGACTGGGTAGCCGATAAACGCCAAGGCGAAGGGACTTATACCTGGGCCAATGGTGCACAATATACCGGACAGTGGGACTACGACAAGAAGAACGGTAAAGGCACCATGAAATGGGACGACGGTTGCCGCTACGTAGGCAACTGGCAAGATGACGTACGCTCGGGCAAGGGGGTGTTTGAATATACCAATGGAGACCGCTACGATGGCGACTGGGCCGACGACATCCAGCACGGCAAGGGCACCTATTATTTCCATTCGGGCGACCGCTACGAGGGCGCTTATGTGCTGGGCGAACGTACCGGCTACGGCTCCTACTTTTTTGCCAATGGCGATAAGTACGTGGGTAACTTCAAAGACGGTATGCAGTCGGGACAAGGGACTTTCAACTGGGTCAATGGCGCTACCTACGTAGGCAATTGGAAAGAAAACAAGCGTGATGGGCAAGGTGTTTACCAATGGAACAACGGCGATGAGTACGACGGGCAGTGGAAGAACGACCGCCCCAATGGCAAAGGCACACTAAAGTCGGCTGTCAACGGTACACTATACGTCGGTGGTTTTGTCGACGGTCTTGAAGATGGCAACGGCATACAGACCGATAAGGATGGCAACCGCTTTGAGGGTTTCTTCAAAAGTGGGCAGAAAGACGGCCCCTTCGTAGAGAAAGACAAGACGGGCAAGGTCATCCGCAAAGGTATATATAAGAACGGACGGGTACAACGATAAGTAGTGATTAGCGGTTAGTGATTAGCCAGATGAACGGTGGCTATTCACTAATCACTAACCGCTAATTACTAACGGCTAATCCCTAACCGCTAATCACTAATAATAGTATAGATTACTATTCGCTGAGTCTTTTCATCTATCCGGAAACGGTTGTCAGTCCGTTCGCCTATCAGCCAAGCGATTTGTTCGCCGCAGAGCATCACCCATTGATTTTCTTTCTGTAGGAGGGAGAACTTCCGGTTCGTCAGGTAGTCGCTCACTTTCTTTTGTCCCTTCATACCGAAGGGGACGAACTTGTCGCCTATGTGCCAACGACGGAAGGAGATGGAGCCGTCCAGCTTGTTGGCATCGAAGCAGGCTACCGCCTTTTCGCGGGGAATCTCAAAATCGGGCGTATATTCCTTTTCTTCTCTCTCCAGTCGGTAGGGGGGCATGGCAGGTGCCTCTTCTTCTTTCACGTATCGGTCGATGAGTACGAACTTCCGGTCTTTAACCACTCTCCATTCTTTGTTCTTGAATTGTTTCCCCGGTTGTCCTCGCAGCGACTCGAAGAGTTTGGCTATCTGTGTGGAGGTGAACCGGAGCGGATGCAGTATTTCGAATAGCAGGGCCTTGGGCTCTTCTTCTTGCAGCAATGCCTCGATGAGGATTCCTTCGGGGCGCATCAGCCTTGCGCGCGCTTCTTCGATATACTTATTGTATAGGGTGTTTACACTCTTCAGGTGTTTGCTGGTCTCTTGTAGGCCCTCTTTTATCGAAGGGTTGAACTCTTGCAAGAGTGGGATGAGCTGGTGCCGGATTCGGTTGCGTGTGTATTCGTCTTCCAAGTTGGTGCTGTCGGTCACGTAGCCTTGCCCGATGCTCTCAAGGTAGTGGAGTATCTGTTCGCGGTTGATGCAGAGTAGCGGGCGTACGATGTGCCCGTTGTGCGGGCGTATGCCTGTCAGTCCGGCAATGCCGGTGCCACGGATGAGGTTGAGCAGCATGGTCTCAATGTTGTCGTCTTGGTGGTGCGCTACGGCTATCACGTCCATCCGGAGTGCTTCGCGTAGTTGTTCAAACCAGTCGTAGCGAAGCTCTCTCGCGGCCATTTCTATGGATATTTGTCGTTCGGAGGCATACTTCTCGGTGTCAAAGTCTATCGTATGCAGCTCAATGCCCAGATGTTGGCAAAGCTGCTCAACAAATCGTTCATCGCGGTCGGACTCCCATCCCCGCAAGTGAAAGTTGCAATGCGCCGCTTCGCAGTAGTACCCGCTGGCATGGAGGATGCGAAGCAGAGCCACGGAGTCGGCCCCGCCGCTCAAGGCCACCAAGACGCGGCTGTCCGCGGTGAACAGCTTTTCCTGTCGGATGTATTCTATTGTTTTTTGTTCAGTTCCCATACTTGCTCATATTGGCTTGGGCGCCGTCCGCAGCTATCTGGGAGCAACGCCGATGCAAAGGTATTGATAATCTTATGTCCTGCTAATACCCTTATCAAACTTTCTGTTATTTAAAAACATTCTAAATAATTTGCTCGCATGGAACGGAAGGAGTATCTTTGCGGAAAATTATTGAAGGTTATGCGTTTATCCGAACTGAAAACAGGTGAAAAGGGTGTTATAGTGAAGGTGTTGGGACACGGAGGGTTCCGCAAGCGTATCGTGGAGATGGGCTTTATCAAAGGGAAAACCGTGGAAGTGATACTCAACGCACCGCTGAAAGACCCTATAAAATATAAGGTGTTAGGATACGAAATCTCTCTACGGCGTCAAGAGGCCGAGATGATTGAAATCGTAAGCGAAGAAGAGGCCGAGAAGTTGGCCGAGCAACGGGAGTACCCAAGTGGGTTGCCCGAAGACATCAACGTGACGGAAAACGAGATGAAGGAACTGGCCATGGGCAAGAGACGGACCATCAACGTGGCGTTGGTAGGCAACCCCAACAGTGGGAAGACCTCTCTCTTCAACCTTGCTTCGGGCGCTCACGAGCATGTGGGCAACTACAGCGGGGTGACGGTGGATGCCAAAGAAGGGTACTTCGACTTTGAAGGTTACCATTTTCGCATCATCGACCTGCCGGGTACCTACTCCCTCTCGGCCTATACGCCGGAAGAACTCTACGTGCGCAAGCACATCATCGACGAGACCCCCGATGTCATCATCAACGTGGTGGACTCTTCCAACCTTGAGCGCAACCTCTATCTTACCACCCAGCTCATCGACATGAACGTGCGCATGGTGGTGGCGCTCAACATCTACGACGAATTGGAGTCCAGCGGCAATACCCTCGACTACCGCCTGCTGAGCAAGCTCCTCGGCGTGCCCATGGTACCGACAGTGAGCAAGAAGAAGCGAGGACTGGACACGCTCTTCCATGTGGTCATCAACCTCTACGAGGGGGTGGACTTCTTCGACAAACGAGGCAAGATGAATCCCGAGGTGCTGAAGGAGCTGACCCAGTGGCACGACTCGCTGAAAGACAGCCAGCGGCACGAAGACAACCACCTCGAAGACTATGTGCATGGCGACCAGAAGTCCTCCCGTGTCTTCCGTCACATCCACATCAACCACGGCCCCGAGATAGAGAAGGCCATCGAGGAGGTAAAGACGGCCGTCTCCAAGAACGAGTCCATCCGGCACAAATATTCGACCCGTTTCTTGGCTATCAAGCTGCTGGAGAACGACCCGGACATAGAGCGCATCGTACGCGAGCTGCCCAATGCCGACGAGATAATGGCGGTACGCGACCGGCAGTCCAAGCGGGTGCAGAAGTCGCTGGGAGAGGACTGCGAGTCGGCCATCACCGATGCCAAGTATGCCTTCATCAGCGGTGCGCTGAAGGAGACTTATGTGGACAACCATCTCGAGAAGGCACAGACTACCCGTGTGCTCGACGCCATCGTCACCCACCGCATCTGGGGCTATCCCATTTTCTTCCTCTTCATGTATATCATGTTCGAGGGCACCTTTGTGCTGGGCGAGTACCCCAAGATGGGCATTGAGTGGCTGGTGGCCGAGTTGGGCGACCTCATTCAGAACTACATGGGCGACGGACCGCTGAAGTACATGCTGGTCGACGGTATCATCGGTGGAGTAGGGGGTGTCATCGTCTTCCTGCCCAACATACTGATACTCTACTTCTGCATCTCGCTGATGGAAGACTCGGGCTACATGGCCAGGGCTGCCTTTATCATGGACAAGATCATGCACAAGATGGGCTTGCACGGCAAGTCGTTCATCCCCCTTATCATGGGCTTCGGCTGTAACGTACCCGCCGTCATGGCTTCGCGTACCATCGAGAATCGCAAGAGCCGTCTCATCACGATGCTCATCAACCCGCTGATGTCGTGTAGTGCCCGCCTGCCGGTCTACCTGCTGCTGGTGGGAGCCTTCTTCCCGAACAATTCAGGATTGGTTTTGTTGTCTCTCTATGCGCTGGGTATATTCCTGGCTGTGCTCATGGCCCGTATCTTTAGCCGTTTCTTGGTGAAGGGAGACGAGACGCCGTTTGTGATGGAGCTGCCTCCCTACCGTATGCCGACAGCGAAATCCATCGCCCGGCACACGTGGGAGAAGGGGGCGCAGTACCTCAAGAAGATGGGGGGTATCATCATGATAGCTTCCATCGTTATATGGTTCTTGGGCTACTATCCCAACCATGACGCCTATCCTACGATGGGCGAGCAGCAGGAGAACTCATACATCGGCAAGCTGGGCCATGCCATTGAGCCGGTCATACGCCCTTTGGGCTTTGACTGGAAGTTGGGCATCGGCCTGCTCACGGGCGTAGGGGCGAAGGAGTTGGTGGTCAGCACGATGGGCATCCTGTATAGCGATGATGCCGACGTGGCTGCCGCTGGTGGCGATGACAACAGTGACGCTCCGGCTGCCACCGCATCGCTGGGCGAGCGCATCCCCATCACGCCGTTGGTGGCCTTCGCCTACATGGTATTTGTACTGCTCTACTTCCCCTGTATCGCCACACTGGCGGCCATCAAGCAGGAGTCGGGCAGCTGGAAGTGGGCCTTGTTCGCGGTAGGCTATACCACGGTGCTGGCTTGGGTTATGTCATTTATTGTTTATCAAATAGGAGGATTGTTGTTATGATGATGCATTGGCAAGAATGGGTAGTAGGAGTGCTGGTAGCGCTCTGCATCGCCCGCGTACTATACGAGGTTTATCTTTTCTTTTGGCGGTCGCCCGAAAAAAATAATCCCTGTGACAGCTGCGCAAGTGGCTGTGCACTAAAGGATATGATGTCTGAGAAGCAGCATCGCTGTGCTGTCCATGGGAAAAAGATGAAGAAAAATTGCTGCGGATAGTTGGTAGTTACGGATTTTGTACTACCTTTGCAACCGCAAACGAGCTAAGACGGTTCCTTGGATGAGTGGCTTAGTCAGCGGTCTGCAAAACCGTGCACGGCGGTTCGAATCCGCCAGG
>JAISIX010000245.1 GCA_031261805.1 Mediterranea sp. (in: CFB group bacteria) | reverse complement strand
AGGTCTTCACCTGATAGAGGCCTTGGGAATAACCAATCGAGTTGTCCGTATCATCCTTGGCTCCACCTTCGACTGGAAAGATATCGCTTGCTATGCGGCAGGTGCCGCGCTCGTGGCCTTGGTCGAACAATTGAAGCGCCGATGAGACGTACATTTATCGAATCCATCAGGCTGTTTAAGAACAAAATCATTATCTTTGCCTTTCAATAAACTCTATTAATAACTCTAAAAGCGACGCTTTATGAAAAAGATTCCTGCAATTTTACTGCTGATGGCCTTGGCGCTCTGCCTGGCTATACCCGCCCATGCGCAAATACACTTCGGCTTGAAGGGAGGTGTAAACCTGTCGAAAGCCAGTCTCACCAACGTAGAGGGGAACTTCAAGAAAGACAATTTCACCGGTTTCTTCATTGGCCCCATGGCCGAGTTTGGCATCCCCCTCACCGGGCTGGGAGTCGATGCGTCATTGCTCTTTGCACAGCGAGGTGTCAAGGTAGCTAAAGAGGGCTTTGAAGCCACTACCATCCGCCAGAATGGCCTCGACATCCCCGTGAACCTGAAGTACACTTTCGGATTGGGCAGCTTGCTGGGTGTCTATGTGGCAGCCGGTCCCGACTTCTTCTTCGACTTTAAGAAGAGCGACCTGGTAGACAAGAAGAAAGCCGAAGTAGGCATCAACGTGGGGGCTGGTGTGAAGTTGCTGAACCACCTGCAGGTGGGAGCTAACTACAACATCCCACTCGGCAAGACGGCCACTATAGAGAACGGGGAAGGAGCTTACTACAAGACAAAGACTTGGCAGGTATCCCTGGCCTATTTGTTCTAAAGAGACGGGAGGTACGCTACAAGCACTATGAACAACAGGTCTGCTTTCGATGTGATGTTTAATGAATGGTATGCGCAGTTCGTCTACTTCGCATACTATTTCATTGGCGACACTGAAGTGTGCCGAGACATCGTAAGCGATGCGTTCGAGTACTTGTGGCGTAACTTCGAGAAGGTAGAAGAGGCCACCGCCAAAGCCTATCTGTATACCGTGATTCGTACGCGTTGCATCGACTACCTGCGCCGACAGAACGTGCACGAAGAGTATGTGGCTGCCACCACGCTCCTGAGCGAGAAGATGGTGGAGATGGACCTCAAGCATCCCGATAGCCGGATTCTTCGTATCCGCAAGGCCATGGAGAAGCTTACGCCTTACAACCGGCAGATACTGGAGTCCTGCTATATTCACAAAAAGAAATATAAGGAGGTAGCTGCGGAACTGAACGTCAGTGTAGCGGCTATCCACAAGAATATAGTCAAGGCTTTACGTGTATTGCGCGAAGAAGTAGGCACAAAAGGTAACCAAGATGAACCTTAGGACGTATATAATATGACAGAAAGACATAGATATGAAGCAAGAAGACATTCGCCTTAGTAGGCAAGAAGAGGAAATGCTGACCCTTATGGAGGATCTTGCCAACATTCGTCCTGAGCAACTGCGACAGTTGGAGGAGGATGAGGCGTGCCTGCAACTCGCTACCGAGATAGCCCAAATGGGGAGGGTGATGCAAGAGGCGGACAACACACTGAAGATTGACCCCCAGAAAGAGTTGGCCGCGTTTCGTGGCCGACAGGCCCAGCGCAGGCGTCGACGAATCTACCTGATAGGGAGTTGTGTCGTCGGTATAGCGGCTACCGTTCTCATTGTCTTCCTGTTCTCCATCCCCAAGGTCGTTCCCGCTGTCCCCCACAGCCTACAAGTATATGTTGCCGACCATTCTCCGCAAGTCATCACCTTGCAAGAAGATACTGACGGCCCAGCCATACCGCTGACCGATGCCGCACGCACGCTCTCGTCTGCCCAAACCTCGTCTGTCGAAAGGCATGAAATCGACTATCGGGCTGTGCCCGCCACGGTAACTGAAACAAGGACGAAGCAGATACACTACCACCGGCTGAGTATCCCCAAAGGAAAAACGTTCAAGGTTGTCCTCTCCGATGGTACGGAAGTGTACCTCAACTCCGATACCCGCCTCACTTATCCCACCCATTTCAGGGACGGTAGTCGCCCTGTCACCCTCGAAGGCGAGGCTTACTTCAAGGTGACCAAAGACGCCTCACGCCCTTTCATCGTAAAGAGCGGCAATGTGCAGGTACGGGTGTTGGGTACGGAGTTTTATGTGAATGGCTCTTCGCCCTCCAGCGTGCAGGTCACCTTGGTGGAGGGCAAGGTACAGCTATGCGACACCTTGAGTACGCAAAGCGTCGATATAATCCCGGGGCAGCAAGCCGAGCTGGAAGCTAACGGCCGGTTTGCCGTGAAGGAGGTCAACACGGAGCCTTATCAGTATTGGGCCGAAGGCCTCTTCTACTTCGACGACGTAAAACTGGTGGACATGATGAAAGAAGTCGGCCGCTACTACAACGTCGACGTAGTATTTCGCAATAGCGACCTCATGAACCTGCGTATGCACTTCTTTGCCGAACGCCAGCCCGACATCCATCTGTTCATCGATACCTTAGACCGGATGGGGCGCATCCATGCGTCTATCGAAGACGGCGTGCTGGTTGTAGAATAGGTTGGGCAGGCTGTGTGCGTTTATCGCTTTGCCCGCTTCTCCTTCCGCTCTTCCAGATAGCCATAAATCGTAAGCTCCTTATCGGCCAGTGGCGCCTTGAAGAAGTAGCTGGCAATGTAGCCTACCACAAAGAGTACGATGTGGCTGTACACACCCAACATATACTTATGCTGGTGGAAGTTCCAGCTGCCGAGGTCGAGCAGTGCCCGTTTGGTGCCGTCGCCTGTATCAAACTGGGTGGAGGTGAGCACCGCATAAGCGGTAAAGAGCACGGCGGCGGCAATGCCGACATATAGCCCCTGTTTATTGGCCCGGCGACTAAGCAGGCCGAGCAAGAATAGCCCCACGATGCCCGCCGAGAAGATGGCGTATAGCCCGAAGACGACACCCAGCACTCCCTCACCACCCCAATAGGCATAGAGCACCGCTACCCCGACCGAAGCCACACCCGAGAGGAACACCAGCCAACGTGCCATGCGCAGCCGTTGCTTGTCCGTGCTTTGAGGCTTGAAACGGGCATAGTAGTCCTGCACGCCGATAGCGGCCAAGCAGTTCATGTCGGAGTCCAAGCTGGAGATGGCACCCGCCACGAGGGCGGCAAAGATGAGGCCCACGATGCCGATGGGTAGTTGGGTGGCGATGAAATGCGGGAACACCTCGTCGGTGTTAAGCCCTTCGGGCAGCATTGGATGCCCACTGACGTGGTAGAACACGAACAGCCCCGTCCCGATAAGCATAAAGAGCGTCCACACGGGTACGCTGAGAAAGACGCCAATGTAGGCGGCACGCTTGGCCGAGCGGTCGTCTTTGGCCGTCAAGTATCGTTGCACAATGGTCTGGTCGGTACCGTACTTCTGTATGGCGTAGAAGATGCCGTTGAATACCATCACCACAAAGGTGAGTCGCGTGAAGTCCCATGTGTATGGGGCAAAACTAATCTTATGATACTCACCCGCCACTCGGAACATCTCCGCTGGTCCGCCGGGGATGCCAAAGAGCAACACGACGACGCAAATCAGACCGCCGCCTATCAGCAGGAACCCTTGTATCACGTCCATCCAGATGACGGCCTCGATGCCGCCCAGCAGCGTCAGTAGGATGATGGCTATGCCCAGCACGATGAGGAATAGATAGATGTTGACGTTGAGAAACGGCACCATGGCGATGGCAACGAGGTAGAACACGGTACCCATCTTGGAGAAGTGGGTGAGCACGAAGGCCAGCGAGCTGTACACCCGGGCGAAGAGTCCGAAGCGGCGCTCGAAATACTCGTAAGTGCTGAGCTTGATGACCCGCCGGAAGAGGGGGACGATGACGCCAATCATGGCCACCAGCACGATGGGTACCATCAGTCCCTGCACCAGCAGGATCCAGTTGCCCTTGTATGCTGCCCCAGGGTAGGCCAGAAAGGTGACACTGCTGATAAGTGTGGCGAAGATGGACATGCCGATGGCCCACGAGGGGATGTTGCGCCCACCGGCGAAGTAGTTGTCCGTGCTCTTCTGCCGCCGGGCAAAGTAGAAACCCACGCCGATGGTGAGCAGAACGGAGAGGACGATGATGGTAAAATCGACCCAATGGAGGTGTATGGCTGCGTTATTCATATTACTTTGCAGGTATCATTTATATTCCGATTAGTTGCTGTAAAGACGGATAGAACAACGAATAGTACTCAATATGTATACGCTTGTTTCTGAAAGCCTCCCTCCTTCTAACGCCTTATCCGCCTCTACCGCATACATTTTATCCCCCCGTCGTGCAAGATTTATCCCCTTCTCCGCATGTATTCGTCCTTTAGCCTATCGTCCTCCCGCCAGCGGTGGGTGGCGAGGCCACCCACCTTCCATCCTCATAATAGTTGTCAATGGTCTGGAAGGGGTTAAAAGTTCCACCTCGGTGGAACAAAAGTTTCATCGGGGTGGAACTTTTGTTCCATCGAGGTGGAAC
>JAISIX010000181.1 GCA_031261805.1 Mediterranea sp. (in: CFB group bacteria) | reverse complement strand
TGAATAATGAGTCTTCTCTATCTGAAGACATTCGTGCATTTGCACAGCAAATAAAGTCTTTGCACAATATGGCGGTGGTAGAATACACTCCGTTTGTGAGAGATATTTGTAGCAGAACGGCAACGGAGAACGAAGTCGGCAGGATGCTCGATTTGCTTTTTGGATTTGCTGGAGATGAACGCATAAAGCTTTTACACAAGCAAGTGTGTCGTCACTACTGGCAAATATATCCTGAGATTGAGATGCGGTGGCAGGATGTTGGACTGTCATTCCAAGTTCAGTTTGTTAAGGCGAGCCATGTCACCGATGTCACCGATGATGTCACCGATGTCACCGAAGACAACAAACTTCGTCTCCTTGACCTCATCCGCCAGAACAACAGGATTACAACTGCCGAGATAGCTCAAGCCTTGGCGTTGAGCACCCGACAATGCAAACCATTGAAAGAAGAAGGCAAGTTGTCCCGTACAGGCAATGCAAAGACGGGACAATGGATTCTTATTTAAAAAATAGCCATCATGGACGATTTTGAAGAATACATCCGGCAAGGCGAAGCTTCTCAAAAAGAGAAGGGCTATGCGTGGCAGACTGCTATCGGCTTACAGGCTGTGGACGGTCTGAAACCATCCGAGTACCTGATAGAGACCGCCCGCAAGCATATCGAAGGTGATATTACGATTGATGAGGCTAAGAAATTAGTCGATAGTTATTATCAGTCGAAAGCTGTACGTGCCGATATAGACGACCGTACGGAGGAAGCCGACAAGGTATCGGCACGGATAACCGAGATATTGGCGGAGAAGACTTTCAGCTTCTCACCGGTGGAATACATCAATATCCACAAGCGACTGTTTCAAGGAATCTTCAACCATGCAGGACGCATTCGGGATTACAACATCAGCAAAAAGGAGTGGGTGCTGAACGGCGAGACCGTTCTTTATGCCAGTGCGGACAATATCCAAGCGACTTTGGATTATGACTTTGCCCAAGAGAAAGCATTCAACTATCAGGGCTTACCGCTGTCGGATGCCGTCAAGCACATCGCCAACTTCGTTTCCGGCTTGTGGCAAATCCATGCATTCGGCGAAGGTAACACGCGAACAACGGCTGTCTTCACCATCAAGTACTTGCGAACCTTTGGTTTCCATGTCAACAACGATGCTTTTGCCAAACATTCGTGGTATTTCCGCAATGCCTTGGTACGGGCAAACTATAATGACCTCCAACACGGCATCGTAGCCACAACCGAATACCTCGAACGCTTCTTCCGCAATCTATTGTTGGGAGAAAACAACGAACTGAAGAACCGCTCGCTCTTGGGAAGTACGTCTTCTACTGAAGCTGTTCAAAGTGCAACGGAAGCCATCAAAGAGGATTCAAAGTGCAATATTTGCACTTTGAACTGTACTTTGGAGGAAACAGCCGTGCTCCAATATCTGAAAGAGAATCCCCGAGCTACCCAAAAAGAGATAGCCGCCCACATTGGCAAGTCTGAACGAACGGTCAAAAGCCTGACAGTTGGTTTGAGCGCCAAGGGCTTGATTGAACGGAAGAATGGAAGGCGAAACGGATATTGGGAAATCAAATAACAATAATAATATATAAACCTTATGGATAAACTTCGCATTGCACAACTGATGTCTCTGTTCGACGAAACGGTACATCACATGAATGAAGTTGGTGAATAAACAATGAGTATGAATTATGCAAATAGAGTATATAGATAATAATCATCCTTTTCTCCAAGAAGTAATAACTCTTGGGAATAAGCATTCCTCCACTTTAGGCTTCATGCCTGAGGGTGCGTTTTTAGAACATGCTCAAAAAAAGTGGATTATCATTGCACATGACGAAGAAAACTTTGTGGGTTATTTGATGTTTCGGGTAGTTCCAAGACGGCAAAGAATAGCGATTGTTCATTTATGCGTAAAGGAAGATTTTAGAGGTAAAAATGTAACGACATTACTATTAGATACCCTAAGAGACAAGTATAAACACACTTACAACGGCATTTCGCTAAGTTGCAGAACCGATTATGTACATGCGACAGAAGTATGGAAAAGATACGGGTTTGTCTGCAAATACAGGAAACGTAGCAGAAGTGTCGAGGAGAATTACTTAAATGTATGGTGGTATGATTTTAATCGGCCAGATTTATTCAACATGGCCAATCAGTCCTCTCTCAAAGTCAAAGCGCTCTTAGATGCTAATATTATTATTAAATTGAGAGATGAGTTAGAAGAGTATGAGCCATCGCAAGACCCGAGAGTCCTCCTTGCAGACTGGTTAGTTGACGAGGTTGATTATTACTATGCACCCGAAATATTGAATGAGATAACACGAGATAAGAATCAAGAAAGAATTCAAAGAACACGAAATTTTCTCCGCAATTTTGTAGAAGCAAAGTTTGATATTGAAGAGTGTAAGAACCTTGCGACAGAATTAATGCAATATATTCATGGGGTAATTGAGAATGACCAATCTGACAGGATTCAATTAGCTTCTGCAATCGCTTCAGAAACATCTTATTTCGTAACATTAGATATAGGAATATTAGAAAAAAGACACGAGGTAGAGGACAAATTCAACATTCAGATATTTACGCCAAAGGAGTTTGTTTTGGAAATAGATCAATTACTTAATAAAGAAGAATATTCTCCTGGAAAGCTTGCCGGCGTTACGCTACATACAATATCCAAAGTGTCCAGCTCCGAATTGGGTGATTATATAGACCTTTTTTTGGCTAAGTCATATTCCGAAAAAAAAGCTTCATTTCAAAATATAGTACTTGCAGAAGCAAATAATATTCAAATCTCCAAAATAAAAGTAGTAAAAGCAAATCAACGACCAATTGCCTTTTTAGGATATAGATGCGTCAACGGTTTACTAATTGTTTCGTTTCTACGCATGGTAGAGACTGAGTACAAGCAGACCCTTTTTATGCAACTTGTTTCAGATTGCATAAATAAAGCAATAAAAAATGGAATTACACAAATACAGATAAAAGAAGCATTCTTGTCGGAGAGTCAAGAAGCAACATTAAACCGTATGGGATTTGATAAGATTGATGCTGAATGGATAAAAACTATTTCCAATTTGATACTCAAAAGTTCTGAGATTGAAGAAGTAGGTCGATTTATTAATGCCTCTCTAATAGAGAGGCTAAAAACGATTGATGATCTCGAAAGAACAAGGTTGCTTATAGAAATTGAACGCAAATTATTTCCTCTAAAATTCTCTGATTTAGATGTCCCTTGCTATATTATACCAATCAAGCCTTATTGGGCAGGACAATTATTTGATCCATATATTTCCGGATCCACATTATTTGGTGCGGATGAGAAACGAATGTGGAATTATGAGAATGTGTATTACAGAAGTACAAGGCCTATAAAGGAAATTGCTCCGGCAAGAATACTTTGGTATGCAAGTGCTGATAATAAATTGTCACGCCAACAAGCTATTATCGCCTCTTCTTATTTGGATGAGGTAATGACAGATAAACCTAAAATATTATTTCGTAAGAATAAACACTATGGAATTTATGAATGGCAAAACATTTATGATTTATGCAATAAAAATATCGAAAAGCCTATACGAGCATTGCGTTTTAGTGGAACAGAGGTCTTCATGAATCCAGTGAAATTATCCTCTATTAGGGATATATTTATAGCAAATGGTAAGCCATCGAACACCTTTGCTTCCCCCGTGAAGATAGGTAGTAATATCTTTAATCAAATTTATCAAGCAGGAGTACGTGGAAAAGAAAACTAATATACGAAAATACTTGTTCATCTCAGTAAAACCCGAATTTGCAAACAAGATTGTGACAAAGGAAAAGACTGTTGAGTTGCGTAAGATAAAACCTCATGTAAATATTGGGGATTATATTATTATTTATGCTTCTTCTCCAATAAAGTCTGTAATCGGCTACGGAATAATCAAGCAGATTATCGAAAAAACGCCCCAAAGAATGTGGAATGAACATTCGAAGTTTTTAGGAATAGACAAAGATAGGTTTGACGAATATTATGCAGGAAAAGAAAAATCTATTGGGATAGAAATCCATAAAATAAAAAAAGTAAAACCTATTCCGTTAGAAAGTTTGCGAACTATTGACCCTAATTTTTCCCCCCCTCAAGTTTATAGATATGTGTCGAACTACATTGTAAATAGAACTATCATAAATTTTATCGATAAAAAATGAACTATTAAGGATTCCTTAATAGCTCAACAGGGGCAGTTGTCAAGGATTTCTTGACAACTGCCCTCAATGGATGAAACTACCGCCGAAGAAATAACTCCCAAGACCGCTTGCCCCTCCAAAACGAATCATTATCTTTGCCAGCAGATGAGGTCTTTGAACGATTGCAGAGTACCGCAAGACAACGAAATTTATTCGTGTCCACATCGTTACCTCCTTTGTTTATTTCTTCTATAAACCGCTGAATATCAAATCTATGTAATTGGATATATGAAAGCAAGTCACAACGATAACAAAATATACCTGTTCTCAATAGGCGCAAATATGGTGCTAATAAAGCTCCGACTTGCTTGTTCCGTTAAAGTAAGTTGGAGGGTCGAAATGAGTGGTGGGGATACCCAGTCGTTTTAGCTCTTTTGCTTTCTTTTGAGCCAGTGCGATGAATCGGTCACCATCTTTTTCCTTATATGCATTTTGAACAAGGAGGAGGGCATATTTTTGCACCTTCTCGGGTTGGTCTAAAATGTAATATATTTGGCAGAGGTTGAACCATGCGGCATAACGCAGATGTATGTCGGCTTTCAACTTCTCGTCGGTGTACTTCATCGGGATGCTATCGTAATAATGGACGATGGGAGCTATGTCGACATAGTCTAATGGTAGATTCTCAGTTACGTAGCTTATTGCTTTTTTAAGCCTCTCGGTGTTGTCCCTAAAAGCTGCATTCTCCTTATGCTTTTTTTCGTCGGTTGTCTTTAGAAGTCCGCTCACCCCACCAAAAGGTTCAATAAATTGCTTCTCGGTTGGGAAACCGAATTCTTGGCTTGCCCGATAAGTTACCTCTTGGGTGAAATCATGCCGTAGCTTACGATAGAGTCCTGATTTAATCACTTCTCTGTTATTTTCCCACCAGTCGGCTACTGCCTTACGGGTGGTGTAACTTTTTGAACTGAGTTTGTATGCAACCTCATGTCTGTACAGGTCCCTATGCATCAGCGTGGTAGTATCCTCCTTTACGGTGTACGAAGCCTCTGGGGAGTAAACAATCTCTGTGTGGAAAAATCCTACGGGTTTGCCCTCTGAGGTTTCCTGTACCACGTTGGAACTCTTGATGTATATATCGCCCACCGATACTGTGAGCACGAGTTTTGCGTCATGGGGATTGTCTACGTATTGTTCTCCCTCGATTCTTATGCTATCCTGTATGCTTTCTGCCGGAATGTTCTGTTCGGCCACTGCCGACGTATTGACGTTGACGGCATAGCAATAATAGCGTGGAGTTTGGGGGAAAACGGGAAAAGTGCGGTAAGTGTATTCGATATAGACGTTATCTATATCAACATTCTTTGTTTGGCTCATTCCCACTGTAGAAAGGAATAGAAGGCCACAGATAGACAGGATTACTCTCTTGTTCATAATCAGGTTGTTTGTAGTTAAATTGCTTGGCACGTACTAACTTACAGACTTGCATAAAAACTGCTATTATCTTTGTTGTTCAACAGAAGTTCATGATGCAATTGTTTTGTTTAGTGCTTTCAACGGCGCAAAGATATGGCTTTTCCGCTTCTCCGCCAACAAAATATCCTCCGATTCATCTATTTATCCTCCCTCGCACAGAGTACTAAACCCATCGTTCTGCGTCTTCTATATAAAGTTGATTGCAGTACGATGAAACCCACGAATTACCATCTATTCGACTTCCTCGACTTTGACCCCGAGTTGCGGGTGGACGAGTCGTTGTGGAAGGCGTGCCGCCCTACGGCGGCCTACGAGCGGGGAGGCGACATCTGCCTTACCATCCCCTTCCAGAAACAAGTGCTGGCGGCCGACATGGCGGCGGACACCGCCGTGAAGCGCGAGACGTACACGCTCGTCGTGCGCCAATACAGTATAGGCATCACGCGCCTCTTCATCGGCTTCGGCGAGGAGGAAGTCCCCGACGACCGGTCGGAGATGCTGTGCTTCAGCAGCCGTGTGAGGCAGGTGCCGCTGAGGCTGCGGCAGGAGCCGGGGCGGTGGACCATCAGCACCGACGAGGGTACCGTACGGGCTATCGTCAACGTGGCCGACCCCGTGCTCGACCGCTGGAGCGACCTGTTGCCCGACCCGCAGGAGACGCTCGACCTGCGCCTCTACCCCGACGGGCGGCGGGAGGTGCGCCTGGCGGCCTACGACCACTTCTCGCCACCCCGCTACGACGCCCTGCCGCTGGCCTTCTGCCGACGCGACGGGCAACGGGAGCGGGCCACCCTCTCCTTCGAGTGCCGGCCCGACGAGTGCTTCGCCGGCACCGGCGAGCGGTTCTTGAAGATGGACCTGAGCGGACAGACCTTCTACCTCAAGAACCAGGACGGGCAGGGGGTGAACAACCGGCGGGCGTACAAGAACATCCCCTTCTACCTCTCCAGCCGCCTGTATGGCGCCTTCTACCACACGTCGGCCTACTGCAAGCTGTCGCTGGCGGGGCAGTCTACCCGCTCGGTGCAGTTCCTGAGCGACCAGCCCCTGATTGACGCCTTCCTCATCGGCGGCGACACGCCGGAGGAAATCCTGCGCGGCTACCGCGACCTCACCGGCTACCCCTCCATGCCGCCGCTCTGGAGCTTCGGCACCTGGATGAGCCGCATGACCTACTTCAGCGCCGACGAGGTGAACGACATCTGCGACCGCCTGCGCCGCGAGCACTACCCGTGCGACGTGATACACCTCGACACCGGCTGGTTCAAGACCGACTGGCTCTGCGAGTGGAAGTTCAACGAGGAGCGGTTCCCCGACCCCGAAGGGTTCGTCCGCGGGCTGAAGTCGAAAGGCTTCCGCGTCTCCCTCTGGCAGTTGCCCTATGTGGCCGAAGGGGCCGAACAGCTGGCCGAGGCGAAGGCCAACGACTACATCGCCCCGCTCACCAAGCGGCAGGCCACCGACGGCTCCAACTTCTCGGCGCTCGACTATGCCGGCACCATCGACTTCACCTACCCCCGCGCCACCGAGTGGTACAAGGGGTTGCTGCGCCGCCTGCTCCAGATGGGCGTGGCTTGCATCAAGACCGACTTCGGCGAGAACATCCACCTCGACGCTATATATAAAGGTATGAAGCCCGAGCTGCTCAACAACCTCTATGCCTTGCTCTACCAGAAGGCCGCCTACGAGGTGACCCGCGAGGTGACGGGCGACGGCATCGTATGGGCGCGCGCTGCCTGGGCGGGCTGCCAGCGCTACCCCTTGCACTGGGGAGGCGATTCGTGCAGCTCGTGGGACGGCATGGCCGGCTCGCTCAAGGGCGGGCTGCACTTCGGGCTGTCGGGCTTCGCCTTCTGGAGCCACGACGTGCCGGGGTTCCACTCGCTGCCCAATTTCATGAACTCCCCCGTGGCCGACGACGTGTACCTGCGCTGGACGCAGTTTGGCGTCTTCACCTCGCACATCCGCTACCACGGCACCAGCAAGCGCGAGCCGTGGCACTACCCCGCCGTTGCCCCGCTGGTACGCAAGTGGTGGAAGTTACGCTACGTCCTCATCCCCTATATCGTGGCACAGAGCCGCCTGGCGGTGTCGAGCGGCTACCCATTGCTGCGGGCGCTCCTGATGCACCACCCCGACGACCGTACCTGCTGGCACGTCGACGACGAGTATTACTTCGGCAACGACTTCCTCGTGGCGCCGGTGATGAACAGCGAAGGCCGGCGCGACATCTACCTGCCCCAGGGGCCGTGGGTGAACTTCTTCACCGGCGAGCGGCTCGAAGGCGGACGATGGTTCTACGACGTGCCCGTGCCGATGAAGCAAATGCCCGTCTACACCCGCCCCAATGCCGTCATCCCCATCTATCCCGAAGCGGTGGAATGTACCGACGAGATGGACTTAGGGAAGACCGTGGAGCTGAAGATAGACCGGCGGTTCAAGGGCGTGTTTAGCGCCGGCATAGAGGCGCTCGAAGTATAGAGGCATCGTTACCCCCGGGGGTAAGGCACCTTCTATCGGTCAGTTGAGGCACCTTCTATCGGTCAGTTGAGGTACCTTCTATCGGTTAGTTGAGACACCTTCTATCGGTCGGTTGAGACACCTTCTATCGGTCAGTTGAGACATCCTCAACAAGTAAGTACGAATATCATTAAAGAAACAGAGCATATATGAAAACGTGGAAAGACAATATGGAAGAGACGAAGCAGCGCTACATCCGTTGGTGGTATGGCGAGGGCATCGTGCTCAATATGTGGGAGCACTTTCAGGAGGGCGTGGCCCCTCATGCCGAAGTGTCCGCTCCCGCTCCTGCGAGAGACTTAAACCAGAAGTGGTTCGACCCCGCTTGGCGGGCCGACTACCTCGACTGGTACGTGGCGCATAGCTGCCTCAAGGCCGACATCCTGCCGGTGGCCAACACCCAGCTGGGGCCGGGGTCGCTGGCCGCCATCCTCGGCGGCGTGCTGGAAGGGGGCGACGACACGATATGGATACACCCCAACCCGTCGTTCACCGACGACATCACCTTCGACCCCGCCTCGCCAGCCTACCAGCTCCACAAGGAGCTGCTGCGTGCCTGCAAGGCGAAGGCCAACGGCCACTACTACGTGGGCATGCCCGACCTGATGGAGGGCCTCGACGTGCTGGCCGCCCTCAAGGGCACCGACCAGGTGCTGCTCGACACTGTGATGCAACCCGAGGTGCTGGAGCACCAGATGCAGCAAATCAACGACATCTACTTCCGCGTGTTCGACGAGCTGTACGACATCATCCGCGAGGGTGACGAAATGGCCTTCTGCTACTTCTCCTCGTGGGCGCCAGGCAAAATGACCAAGCTTCAGAGCGATATATCGACCATGATCAGCGAGGAAGACTTCCGCCGCTTCGTGCAGCCTTTCCTGCGCCAGCAGTGCCAGCGCATCGACTTCACCCTCTACCACCTCGATGGGGTAGGGGCCATGCACCACCTGCCCGCCCTGCTCGAGATAGAGGAGCTGAAAGCCATCCAGTGGACGCCCGGCGTGGGCGAGCCACAGGGCGGATCGGCCAAGTGGTACGACCTCTACCGCCGCATACTGGACGGTGGCAAGAGCGTGATGGCCTCGTGGGTGACGCTCGACGAGCTACGCCCGTTGCTCGACCACATCGGCGGCGAAGGGGTGCACCTCGAGATGGACTTCCACAACGAATGGGAGGTGGAGCAGGCCATGCGCATCGTGGAGGAGTACACCTCCAGTAGCGCCGCCCGCACGCTGGCCGACTTCCAGAGGCAGGCCGACGCACCCCGGGAAACCCTTGGCGTGACGACGGGGCGGGCTGCCGGCACAGCCGACGACGACCTCCTGCTGCCGCTGATGAATGCCGTGGTGGAGGGCAAGCGCGAGCAAGCCGTGGACCTCACCCGCCGAGCCATCGACGCGGGCATCGCGCCTCAACGGCTCATCAACGACTGCATGATAAAGGCCATGGGCGAGGTAGGGCAACGCTTCGAGAGCGGCAAGGCCTTCGTGCCCCAGCTGCTGATGGCCGGGCGTGCCATGAAGGGCGCCGTGGAGCTGCTCAAGCCCCTGATGGCAGGCGTGGCCTCCGCCACGCTGGGCAAGGTGGTGATAGGCACGGTGAAGGGCGACCTGCACGACATCGGCAAGAACCTCGTGGCCTCCATGCTCGAGGGGTGCGGCTTCGAGGTGGTGAACATCGGCATCGATGTGCCCAGCGAGAAGTTCGTGGAGGCGGTGGAGGAGAACCATGCCGACATCCTCTGCATGAGCGCCCTGCTCACCACCACCATGGGCTATATGCGCGACGTGATAGCGGCCATCGAGGCCGCCGGCATCCGCGACCAGGTGAAAATAATGGTGGGCGGCGCCCCGGTGAGCCAGCAGTTTGCCGACGAGATTGGGGCCGATGGATACAGCGATAACGCCAACTCCGCGGTGGGAGTGGCCAAGAAATTAATGAATCAATGAGAAAGGTATTCTTTTAAATCAGACTCCATGAAAGCGAATTATCTTCAGACGGCCGACTGGCTCATCCTCGCGGCCTACTTCATCATCCTCGTGGCCATCGGGCTATGGGCCTGCGGCAAGCGGCACAAGGGGAGTAGCCTCTTCTTGGCCGAACACTCTTTGCGGTGGCATCACATCGGCTTCTCCATGTGGGGTACCAACGTGGGGCCGTCGATGCTCATCGCCTCGGCCAGCGCCGGGTTCACCACCGGTATCGTGTCGGGCAACTATGCCTGGTATGCCTTCGTCTTCATCTGCCTGCTGGCGTTTGTCTTCACGCCCCGCTACCTGGGGTGCAAGGTGAGCACGCTGCCCGAGTTTATGGGGAAGCGCTTCGGCCCTTCCACGCGCAACATACTGGCGTGGTACACCATCGTCACCATCCTCATCTCGTGGCTGGCGCTCACGCTCTTTGCCGGCGGGGTGCTCATCCGGCAGGTGTTCGACATACCGATGTGGCAGTCGGCCGCGCTGCTGCTCATCATCTCCGCCTTCTTCCCCCTGCTGGGCGGGCTGAAGGCGGTGGCCTACACCAACGTGTACCAGATGCTGCTGCTCATCTTCGTCTCCGCCACGCTCGCCATCGTGGGCATCTACGAGGTGGGGGGCATCCACGCGTTGGTGGACAAGGTGCCGGCCGACTACTGGAAGCTGTTCCGACCCAATAGCGACCCGGCCTTCCCGTGGCTGCCCATCATCCTGGGCTATCCGGTGATGGGCGTGTGGTTCTGGTGCACCGACCAGTCGATGGTGCAACCCGTGCTGGCCGCCAAGAACCTGCGCGAGGGACAGGCGGGGGCCAACTTCACCGCTTGGCTGAAGATACTCGACGTGCCGCTCTACATCCTGCCGGGCATCATCTGCCTGGCGCTCTTCCCCACGCTGAAGAACCCCGACGAGGCGTATATGACGATGGTGACCCACCTCTTCCCTGTGGGCATGGTGGGGCTGGTGATGGCGGTGCTCACGGCGGCGCTGGTGAGCACCATCGGCTCGGCGCTCAACGCCCTGAGCACGGTGTTCACCATGGACATCTACGCCAAGAACATCCGTCCGGGGGCGGCACCGCAGGAGATGATACGCATGGGGCACGTGGTGACGGTGGCGGGGGCGCTCCTCTCGGTCATCATCACCGTGGCCATCGACAGCATACAGGGGTTGAACCTCTTCAACGTCTTCCAGTCCGTGCTGGGCTTCATCGCTCCTCCCATGGCGGCGGTGTTCCTCTTCGGCATCTGCTGGAAGCGCACCACCACGCTGGCGGCCAACCTGGCACTCACCGTGGGCACGGCGTTCAGCATCGGCGTGGGCATCCTCTACCTGTGGGTGTTCCCCTCGGCCGAGTATCCGGCATGGCCGCACTTCATGCTGCTGTCGTTCTACCTCTTTGTGCTCATCAGCCTCGGCATGGTGGTGGTGAGCCTGATGGACAAACGTACGCAACTGGGCACGCTCAACATGGAGAAGATGGACGAGAAGCCCTCGCGAAGGGTGGTGGCGCTGTGGGTGCTGCTCTGTGTGGTGATGGTGGGGTTGTACGTGTTCTTCAACTGACGGCTCGCTGTCATTCGTAGCGGATGGACTGTGCCGGATGGATTTTCGTGATAAGGAACGAAGGGCCGATGAGCATCAGCAAGGAAGCGGCCAGCGTGCCTGCGTTGATGAGTAGGAACAGCCCGATGTTGAACGATACGGGCACGGTGTCGACGTAGTACGTGGTGGGGTCGAGCTTGAAGAGGCCGAAGGTGGACTGTAGCACGCAGAAGGCTACGCCGATGATGTCGCCGATGACCATCCCCTTGCCGATGAGGAAGACGGCCAGCCAAAGGAACGTCTTGCGGATGGTGAAGTTGGTGGCGCCGAGCGCCTTGAGCACGCCTATCATGTTGGTGCGCTCGATGATGATGATGAGCAAGCCCGAGATCATGGTGAAGCCTGCCACGCCTATCATCAGGAAGAGGATGACCCACACGTTGAGGTCGAGCAGTCCGAGCCAGGCGAAAATCTGTGGGTTGAGCTGTTCGATGTTGCGCACGTAGTAGGTGCCTCCGTAGCGGTCTTGGCGGGTGTCGGTGTGCGCGGCGATGTCGTCGCTCACCTCGTAGAGGCGGTCGTAGTGGTGTATCTGTAGCTCCACGCCGGTCACCTGGTCGGGCTTCCAACCGTTGAGGCGGTTCACTAGGTGCAGGTCGGTGAGGAGGAAGAGTTTGTCGTACTCCGCGAAGTTGGTCTGGTAGATGCCCACGATGGTGAGTCGGCGGGCACGGATGTTGTCCTGTATGTAGTAGGTGTAAATCTTGTCGCCCAGTTTCAACTTCATCTTCGTGGCTAAGGCTTTCGATATCAACACTTGGTTGGTGGATACACTGTCGCTGAATGTCGGTACTTCGCCCTCCAGCAGGTACTGCTTGATGAAGCGGGGGTCGAACTCCGGCCCCACGCCTTTGAGCACCATGCCTTGAAAGGCATCGTCGGTCTTTATCATGCCCGGCTTGGTGGAGAAGCGTTGCACGTGGCTTACCTCGGGGTAGGAGGCGAGCGAGCGCATCATGCTGTCGCCCACGACGATGGGGTGTGTCTCGTAGGAGCTTGCCGCGTCCAGGTTGGTGATTTGTATGTGCGAGCCGAACCCTATCACCTTGCCCCGCACCTGGCTCTTGAACCCGATGACTACCGCCACGGAGACAATCATTACCGCCAGCCCGATGGCAATGCCCGCCATGGCGATGAGGACGGCAGGGCGGGAGACTTGCTTGCCTCCATCGCTTTCGCGATAGATACGGCGGGCTATGAAGAGGGCGAGAGACACGGAGGAGTGATTAGTGATTAGCGGTGGGTGATTAGTGATTAGCTCGGCTCACTCTGTGCGGCCGGGGTAGGCTTCGAGGGCTTTCTGCAGGATGAAGAGGGCGCGCACGAGGTCTTCCTTCTTCAGCACGTAGGCGATGCGCACCTGGTTGATGCCGGAGCCGGGCGTGGTGTAGAAGCCGGAGGCGGGAGCCATGAAGACGGTCTGCCCCTCGTACTCGAAGTCGGACAGGCACCAGGCGCAGAACTTGTCGGAGTCGTCGACCGGTAGCTTGGCCACGGTGTAGAACGCCCCCATGGGGATGGGCGAGTAGACGCCGGGGATGCGGTTCAGCCCGTCGATGAGGCACTTGCGGCGCTCTACGTACTCGTCGTACGTCTCGCGGTAGTACTCCTCGGGGGCGTCGAGCGATGCCTCGGCGGCAATCTGTCCTATCAGGGGCGGACTGAGGCGGGCTTGGCAGAACTTCATCACGGCACTCCGGATCTCTTTGTTCTTCGTTATCAGCGCCCCGATGCGCAGGCCGCACTCGGAGTAGCGCTTCGACACGGAGTCGATGAGCACCACGTTGTTCTCGATGCCTTCGAGGTGGCAGGCGGAGATGTAGGGCGAGCCGGTGTAGATGAACTCCCGGTACACCTCGTCGGAGAAGAGGAAGAGGTCATACTTCTTCACCAGGTCGCGTATCTGGTTCATCTCGCGGCGAGTATAGAGGTAACCGGTGGGGTTGTTGGGGTTGCAGATCAGGACGGCCTTGGTGCGTTCGTTGATCAGCTCCTCAAACTTCTCCACGGGGGGGAGCGAGAAGCCGTCCTCGATGCTGGAGGCGATGGTGCGGATGACCGCCCCCGCCGAGATGGCGAAGGCCATATAGTTGGCGTAGGCCGGCTCGGGCACGATGATTTCGTCGCCCGGGTTGAGGCAGGAGAGGAAGGCGAAGAGCACTGCCTCCGAGCCTCCGGAGGTGACGATGATATCGTCGGCCGTGAGGTTGATTCGGTACTTGGCGTAGTACTTCACCAGCTTCTCGCGGTAGCTGCGGTTGCCGGCGCTCGGGCTGTACTCCAGCACGCTGCGGTCAATGTTGCGTATAGCTTCTAAGGCGGCTTTGGGGGTGGGTAGGTCGGGTTGTCCGATGTTGAGATGGAACACATGTGTGCCCCGCGCTTTGGCGGCATCGGCCAGCGGAGCCAGTTTTCGGATGGGAGACGCGGGCATCTCGTTCCCGCGAATGGATATGGTTGGCATAACTATAATGAAGCTTACTTCTATTAAAACTCATTGTCTACTAAGAACTGCAAATGTACACATTAAATCGGATTCTTAGACATAAAAGCTTTAAAAAGCTTAGTAAGGGTGAAAAACTAAGGACTGATTGAAAAGAAAGCTATACATTTGTACATAGTAGAATATAAATGGAATAGCATGATGACTATAAACCTTATCTCATTTGCCTCGCCGTTGCACAAGGCCACCACTCTGCGCGGCTCGCACGAGGCCGTTTTGAACGAACTGGAGAAGTATTACACAGTAAAGCTCATCGACTACAAAGAGATGAGCAAACTGGATGATGATGACTTCAAGGTGCTCTTCATCGCCAGTGGCGGAGTGGAGAAGCTGGTTATCCAGCAGTTTGAACAGTTGCCGCGCCCCACCATCCTCTTGGCCGACGGTATGCAGAACTCCTTGGCTGCCGCCATGGAAATATCCACGTGGCTACGTCAGCGGGGTATGAGGAGCGAAATACTCCATGGTGAGCTTCCCGCCATCATAGAGCGCATGCGCATCCTGTACAGTAACTTCCGCACCGGCCGCTACTTGGTCGGCAAGCGCATTGGTGTGATAGGCCCTTCTTCTCCTTGGTTGGTGGCGAGCCATGTGGACTACCTCCTGGCTAAGCGTCGCTGGGGGGTGGAATATATGGATATCCCCTTGGAACATGTCTACGAGCGTTTTCAACGGGTGACGGACAAGGAGGTCTCTCCTGCCTGTGCCGCCGTCGCCTCGCAAGCATTGGCCTGTCGTGAGGGTAGCCCCGGAGAGATTGTGAAAGCCATGAAGCTCTACCGGGCCATCCGTCAGATTTGCGAGGAGGAGAAGCTGGAGGCCGTCACGCTGAGTTGCTTCCAGCTGACCGAAGACTTGAATACTACCGGTTGCCTGGCCCTCTCGTTGCTCAACGATGACGGCATCATGGCCGGATGCGAAGGCGACCTACAGTCCATCTTTACGCTGATGGTAGCTCATGCCCTCACCGGAAAAGAGGGATTCATGGCCAACCCTTCCCTCATCAACCAACGCTCTAACGAGCTGGTGCTGGCCCACTGTACCACCGGCCTGAAGCTGACGGACCGATACATCCTCCGCAACCATTTTGAAACGGGCAAGGGGGTCTCCATCCAAGGCATCATCCCTACCGAGGATGTCACCCTCCTCAAGTGCGGGGGCGAGTGTCTCGATGAGTATTACCTCTCCACCGGTGTGTTGTTGGAGAATACCAACTACGTCAACCTATGCCGTACGCAGGTGCGCGTCAAGCTCGACAGCCCCGTGACGTACTTCCTCAAGAACCCGCTGGGCAACCACCACATCATGATACCCGGCCATCACTCCGAAGAACTCAACGAGTTCTTGCAGGCCAATACTTGCAAGCGGATGGAATGAAAGTGGTACAGCCCTATCAAAAAAGAAAACTTCCCAATTCATCGGTGACCGACGGATTGGGAAGTTTATATGCTGACTATCTGGCAGGCCGCTATGGGGGCACTGCCGGCGTCTCTGTACGGACGGGGTTTATTTCTTGAAAAAGTCTTGTACTTTTTCGTTCGGAACCATTTGCTCATCAAAAATGTATGCTCCGGTCTTGGGAGATTTAACCATTTTGATAACCTTTGTGTAAGCACGGCCTTCCTTGGTGCCTTCGTGCAAACTTGCGACTGTTTTCTTTGCCATGGGTTATACGCTATATAAGATGTTATTTGATTTCCTTGTGAACGGTCACTCTCTTCAGGATGGGGTTGTATTTCTTCAACTCCAAACGTTCGGTAGTGTTCTTTCTATTCTTCGTAGTGATGTAGCGCGACGTGCCCGGCATACCACTATCTTTGTGCTCTGTGCATTCCAGAATCACTTGTACTCTATTACCTTTTGCTTTCTTTGCCATTGTAAGTTTCCTCCTCTACGGTTTAGCCAATTACTTTAATGCTTTTCCAATCACAAAAACCTTTCGCTACGGCATCGGTCAATGCAGCATCCAACCCTTTCTTGTTGATGATGCGCAGGCCGTTGGCGCAGATATTAAGGCTGATCCAACAATCTTGCTCTACATAGTAGAACTTCTTCGTAAACAAGTTCACGTCAAAGGTTCTTTTAGTTCTTCTCTTTGAATGTGAAACGTTGTTGCCAATCATGGCTTTCTTCCCGGTAATTTGACAAATCTTCGACATTTCTATCTTATTTTACAGTTTTATTTCTTTGATAGCTCAAACAGAGCGCAAAGTAAGTGCTTTTATCCGTATAAAACAAGTATTTGCTTGATAAATTCGATTCTGAACACTTATTTTCCTGCTATTTAAGCATGTCGTGAAGGAGTAGCAGGGCGTTGTTGCAGGCTCTTTCTATGTTCATGGCGCGTCCTTGGTTGCGCTCCTGTTTATAGGTGCGGATTTCGTTTTTATAACGTGCTGCCATCCAGATGGTGCCTACGGGCTTCTCCGCCGTTCCTCCGCTGGGGCCTGCTATACCCGAGGTGGCGATGGCGCAGTCGGTATGTAGCGCCTCGGTGGCTCCTTTCACCATCTCGATGACGGTCTCTTCGCTCACGGCGCCGTGTTTTTCGAGCGTTTCGGGCGATACGTGCAGCAGTTCCATCTTCACCTCGTTGGCGTAGGCTAC
>JAISIX010000127.1 GCA_031261805.1 Mediterranea sp. (in: CFB group bacteria) | reverse complement strand
TGTTCTTGTTCTGCAGCGTGTTTTGCGCGTTCACCCAGTCGAGCTTCAGCGTCAGCAGGTCAGCTTGTGAGATGGCGGCAATCTTCTGCCTTTGCTGCCCAATGCGGTAGAGCGTATCGGTAGAGGCGAGGTTCTCCTGCGCCATCTTGTACTCCGCCTGTGCCATGGCCAAAGTGAAGAAATAGGTGGTGGCCGACTCGGACACCTGCTCCACGTTGTAGAGGAACTCTTTCTTCACCCGTTCGTATTTCAGCGGTTCTATCTTGCGTTCCCACTTGAAGGCATTGTAACCCACGAGGCTCTGCGAGTAGCCGATGCTGACGGGCACACTGTTGAACTGGGAGAAATGGCCGTCGCTGTTGGAGTTGAGCATATACCCCAAGCTGGTTCTCAGGTAGAACGTTCCTCCAGTGAGGTCGAAGTTCTGTTGCACGCTTAGGTCGCCATAAGCATAGAATTTCTGCTGTGGACGATACACGTCAATATTATTGTCCGCATCGTAGCGCGGTGCGAAATCCCGGTTATACTCGGCTGGGGTGAGGTTGAGCGTGAGGCTGGGCAGCCGGTTGGCCCGGTAGGTACGGTATGCCCAGTAGCCCGACAGGTACATGTTTTGCGCCCGAAAAGCCTCCAGCGAGCTGTCGTTGGCCAGCGCGATGGTCCGGCCCAAGTCGAGCACAAGCGTTTGTTTTTTCTGTGCCGAAACTGTGCCGAAGGCTATGCAGACAAGGAGTATGGCGACTATCTTTCTCATAAGGCAACTTGTTTTTCAGAATGTTCGAGAGGAGTTTTTTTATTCCGGTAGATAAACCAATAGAGCAACGGGATGATAAAGAGGCTCACCAACGTGCCTATCAGCATGGTGCCTATCATAGCGATGGAGAGTGGCTGTTGCAGCTCCGACCCCATGTCCGACGAGAAGAGCAGCGGCACCATGGCAAAGATGGTGGTGAGCGAGGTCATGATGATGGGGCGCAGCCTTCGCCGCCCAGCCTCGTGGATGGCTTCGAGCAACGGTACTCCCGCCTTACGCAACTCATTGATAGCGTCGAGCTTCAGGATAGAGTCGTTGATGACGATACCGCAGGTCACAATAAGTCCGATGGCCGACATCAAGTTGAGCGAGCGCCCGCATACCCATAGCAGCACCAGCGCGAAAGCCACGTCGATGGGAATCTCCACCAGCACCAGCAGGGGTTGTACAAAGCTCTCGAACTGTGCCGCCAGGATAAAATACATCAGCAGCAACGACACCAGCAGGATGATGACCAGCTCGTCCAGCATCTGGCGATTGGAGAAAAAGCTACCCGAGAATCCCGTATCCCATTCGTCCGACGTACGGGCCACTTCTCTCACCTCCTCCATCAGCTTGTCCGGCGCTTTCACCGTGGGGAAGTTGAAGGGGATATATTCACCGTTTCGTCCGGCAGTGATGCTTTTCAGGTCCTCGCCAGGGCGAATACTCACCAGCTCGCGCAGCGGCAGGTAGCTCACCTTTCCGTTGCTGTCGGCCTCTGTCCTCACCAAGGTCTCCCGCAAAATCTCGTTCACCGTCTTCTCGTCGCCCGCCACGCTGATGGGCAAGTATTGCTGATAGGAGTGCAACATGGTGACGCTGTTCTCGCGGAACGCCGTCTTCAGCACCCTGTAAATTTCGTTGTAGCTCACGCGGTAGAGCAACAGTTTCTCCTTGTCGATGGTCAGATTCAGCTGGTTGTCGAAGGCGATGCCAACGGGTGCCAGCCCTGTCTTCGCCGTGAGCGCGCGTTCCAGCTCCCGTATGTCGTCTACTTCAGGAGCCTTGGCCCGGTTGCGCGTGTACAACTCCGCCACAATGTCCGGCTCTCCCGTCACGAAGAGCTTCTCGAACACGTTTTCCGGCGGGGCGAAGGAGAACACAGCCGTCGGATAGCGCGCTTTCAGCTCCCGTTGAATATCTTGTTGCAGCGGCGCTATCTCGCGGGGCGACTTCGTGCGAAAGTAGAGTTCGGCTTCTGACGAGGAGAGCGCCTCCTCACGGTTCAGCAAGTAGTCCTGCTGGCCGATGCTGGCCGCTTGCTCCACCGAGCGCCCAGCCAGCGACAGAAAGAGGCTGTCCACCCGCCGACGGTTCTCATCTACGTGGATGTTCTCGTTCCAGTCGATGCGTGCCACCAGTTCCTGCTGGTCTATCTTAGGCATCCGCTCCTTGTCGATAAAGAAAAAGAAGAAGACACAGAGTGGCAGGGAGAGGATGCAGAAAAGCACGCTCATCGTCTTATGAGCGAACACCCAGTTGACTCCGGCATCGTAGAAGCGGTCGAGCGTATGGTCTTTGATAGGGTTGTTGAAGCGAATCCGCAGCCAGCTCTTGCGGCGGGCGTGCAGCCCGGCCCTGTACACCAGGAAGTAGAGCACCGGCAGTAGCACGATGCCGGTGAAGTACGAGACCATCAGTCCCACGGTGACGGCAAACGCCTGGTCGTAGAAGATGGCGCCGGCAATGCCACTCATGAAGATAAGCGGCAAGAACACGGCGATGGTGGTGAGCGATGAGCTGAGCATCGGCGTCACCACCTCACTGGTGCCCCGCACACAAGCCCGGCGGAGCGAGTAGCCCCGCTCGCGATACTGCGAGATATTCTCCGTCACCACGATGGAGCTGTCTATCATCATCCCCAGCGCCAGGATGAGTCCGGCCAGCGAGATAATGTTGAGCGACATCTTACAGAGGTAGAAGAAGATAAAGCTGACGACGATGGACACCACCATGCTGATGCCGATGACTAACGGCGACTTCACATCGCCCAGGAAGAGCACCGCCACGAGGCAGATAAAGACAAATCCGAGCGATAGGTTCTGTTGGAGGTTGGAGATGGTGTAGTCCAGCAGCTCCGTCTGGTTACGACTTATCTGGAAGTCGATGTCGGGATAGAGACGTCGGAAGTAGTCCATCGTCTCGGAAAGCGATGCCTTCAGCTTATCCATGTTCTCGTCGGCCTGCTTGATGACGGCCAGCGTCACGGCCCGTTTGCCGTTGGCCAGCGATAGTCCTTTCTCACGCACCGGCACCACCCGCACACGGCAGAACTCCTTGAGTTGCAGGATGCGGTCGCCCTTGCGCAAGTAGATGTTCTCCACATCCCCGGCCGTGCGCAGCAGGGTGGAGAACTTGATGTTGTATTCGTAGTAGCCGTCGCGCACCGTCATGCTACCCGGCTCCACATTGTTGGCCGACAGTGCCGACTCAATGTCCTCGATGGAGAGTCCGAGCATCGCCATCTTATCCTTGTCGGGCACCACTTGCACCTGTTGTCCCACCAGTCCGGTGGCATCCACCATCGCCACTTCGGGCAGTTGTTCTATCCGTCGTTTGATGACCGACTCCGCAAAGCCGCAAAGGTTTAGAAACGCTTGCTCATTTCCCTTGCCGAGGACGCTATCGTTCTTCAGCGTCAGGTTGAGGTAGAACACTGGTATGTCCGTGGCACTGGCCTTCACCACTTTAGGGCGTTCGGTATCTTTAGGCAGGAAGTTCATGGCGGCGTCTATCTTCTCGTTCACCTCTATAAAGGCGAGGTCGGTATTGGTTCCGTAGTCGAACGAGAGACGGATGATTCCCGCTCCGTCGCGTGCCTCGCTATGGATGTCTTTGAGCGTCGACACCTGCATCAGCTGCCCGCGCAGGGGTTTGACTATGGTGTTCTCCAACTCGCGTGCCGACGTATTGGCGGCCGATACCTGCACGGTAATCTCCGGGATGGCAATGTCTGGCAACAGCGAGACCGGCAAGGTGCCATACGTCACCACACCTATAATAAATAGGGCGGTAAAAGCCATCAGTACCGCGATGGGACGTTGTATAAGGAATTTAATCATCTGTTCGGATTAACGAGGTTGAAATGAATCATTGGACACAGTCATCTGGGTAGAAGAACTATTCTTTTTCAATTCTTAATTCTCACAGCCGCTTCGTGCGCCAAGTTCAAGTTCCCGGTCACTATCACCGTGTCACCCTCGCTCAAACCTTCGCCCGCCCCATTCTGCGAGCGGTCGGACACCACACACTGCGTAGCGTTCTCCAGTCCGGTCTGCACATAGTTCCACATCGCCTTTCCATCGTGCAGCGTGAAGACCACTTGCCGTCCCGAGCGTAGCACCACGGCAGTCTTGGGGATCACAAGTTGTCGTCCCATGTCGCGCCGCACGCTTACCCGCACGTTCATGCCGCTGAATAGTTTCCCTCGCCCGTCCACGGCGGCTTTCACCTTCACCATTCCGTCAGTTTCCACCAGCGGGTTGATTTCGGACACTGTCCCAGCGAACGATTCGCTTCCGGCATACGGTCTCACCTCCACCCGGTCGCCAGGCCGCAAGAAAGAGAGTTCGTTCTCCAGCACGGTAAAGTCCGCCTCCATGGCACCCGTGGCGATGACGGTGCAGAACACATCGTTCGTATTGGACAAATTATAGGGCTTGCCGAAGAGGTTAGCCACCACTCCGTCGAAAGGGGCTATCAGCGTGGCATGTTCCAACGCCCTGCGTGCCAACTCGTATTGAGACAGCGCCTGTGCGTATCCGCTCTTCACTTGGGCTATCTTCATCGTTTCGCGTGGTACGTTAGCCGAATCGTCGGCCGCGTACCCCTGCCCTATCAGCACATCTTTCAGGTCGAGCTTGGCTTTCAGCAGGGCGTCGTCGGCCTGCCTGAGCTGTTGTGTCAGCTTGAACTTATCCAGCTCTGCCAGCCGTTCGCCTTGCCGCACGCGCTCGCCGTTCTTCACGTAGACGTGGGCTATCACCTCGCTCGTCTCAAAGCGTAGGTCGGCTTGTCGGCGTGCGCCAACCTTGCCATTGCTTATCAGCTCGTGGGTAAACTCTTGCTTTTTCAGCACTTCGGTTGTGACAGTTGGGATTTGCTCGGGCGGAAGTGCTGTCACTCCGCCTTTGCTGTCGTCGTCGGCAGTTGTCGCCTGCCCACTGTTTCCATTGCATGCCCCTAAGAAGAATAGGAGTAAGCACGGGAGCACTCGTATGCTCTTCTGGTTCTGAAAGGTTGTCCTCATTCGCATATCTTTCAAGGTAATCTGAATTTCTCGGTGACAAATATAGACAATATTATTATAGGTCAAACACAAATGGAGAATTCTTTCAATGGTATTAATAGGTTTGATTACTAGCGTTCCTGATCAAGAATCATCGCTGATTAAATATTCGCTCGGGAATCGTGAACCAGAGCAATGCATTTCGCGGCACAGAATGATAAGTCTTCGTACTGTCCGTTTCGCTATCTGCATTTAATGCGACAAAACCTTGCTCTTTAACATCCCAGTAAGACAAAGTGTGAGGTTGCGATTTTTTTCTGGGCCGTTTTTTCAGCACTACGCTATCCGTTTTCTCCTGCGGAATAAACTCGTGAGGCTTCCCTTCCGTGTTTACATATACAGGCGGCGTGATGTAATGCAGGCTTTTACCGTCCAAGCAATCGCCCACAATAAAAATGTTGTCTCCTACCACCTCGTCAAAGACACATTCTTCTCCTACCCGATTCCCGATTGCGATAGGAATCCATTTGTAATAGTTGTGTACACACAAGTAGACTTGGTCTGTCTTGGAGCGTTTCTGGTCAATACCGTTCACTGCAATTCTTATTTGTGTGGGCTTGCTTAGATACTCCTTGGTCACATCTGTAACCAAAGGACTTTTGAGTATTGTTTGGTATCCATCATCTACGGCAAGAGGAGTACTGACGTTAGGCATGGCGAACTGGAAACGGTAGACTTTTGCAGGCCTAAGCTTACGTGACTTTTCCAAATGCACTACATACACATTTGGTTGCTGTTCCCCTATACCAAAAGCATAGAAATGTCCTTCATCCAACACGGCACACCAGCTATGTCCTAAGTCTATTTTAGGCCATGTAGTGAAATCAATGACCACTGGAATGCCAGAGGCTCTCATGATAAATGCACCCAAGTTGCACATCGCTTCACACCGGCCAATACCTGCACGATACGTTTCATCGATGGTAGGATAAAGAGACAATCCCGTATCTTGATACCTCACCACTTTTTTTAGTATAGTATTTAAAGTCGTGCAAGCCTCTATGGAGTTAGTAACCTTTGCCGAATCCAGTAAAGGGATAAAACGTTCCATCATCTCTCCTCGAAGGAGCGAAGCTTTTTCTGTTTGAGCGCGATAAGGAAGGATATAACGACAAAAATCATCGAAAGAGACATCTTTTGCCCAAGGTTTCCTCCAAACATCGAACGCTAATTCGATGTTATGCACGATAAAAGCACTATCAAGGCTCATTATATCCGGATGTCTTTCACTCTTAGGCACATAACCATAGCGCAGCAACGAATCGCAATGGGCTTTTAATGCCTCTTTGCTTCCGAAAGCGGCAATATCCGGTCTATACCTTACCCCATCAGGAGAAAGGTAGTATTCGTCTATCGAAAAATGATAGGGCATATTCTTGATTAGGAAACATGCCGCCTCATATTTCAACGAATCTCCTTTGTAGTGCTTTAGTACGGATTCCAATGAGTTTCGGTTGTCACCCGCCCTTCGCAAGGCTTGCTCTAAGGCTGCATCTTCCGTAGAAGTACAAGCACTTAGGCAAGCCAATAGCATAGTATATAAAAGATACTTCATAAGCTTGTTTTGACTATTCTGCATTTCCTTTTATTTTCAATTTGAACGGTGAACCTTTCGCATTGCAATAGACCGTGATTGACTTATCAAAGTGTTCGGGACGGTCGGCCTTGTACGTCACTGTCAAGGCAATGCTATCGCCAGGTTGCACCGGTTGCTTAGGATATTCAACTGTGGTACAGCCGCAGGAGCATACCCCTTACTCCTCCAATAACTCATTTAGAGGCAACATCGCAAACTGTATCTCATCATTCAGGCATAAGATTAGTCGATTGTTACTTTCATCATAACAAAAATCCTTGATTTTATACCCAACATCCAACGTTTTCACATAATCGCCATTAAGACTAAAAACCTCAATAATAGAAGACTCACGGACTCGTTCAGAATTGCTTTTTCCAGAATTAAGAGCAAGTATATGGTTCCCGCAAAATATCACACCACCCCAATAATAGTTACTATTAACCTCATCTTTATCCCATTTTGGACCATAAACGTTATATTTTAATGTACCATCTAAAGAGCAAATTGTCAGTAAGTCATTGTGCCGAAAACATTCAACGTACTCATCATGTTGAGAGGAAACGGCTAAACACATACGTTTCTTCTTTACATCCGGATTCACATACTTCATCCGCTCTATTTCTCCTGTAACCATATTCCATCGGGCCACCGATTGATTGAAAGCAGACTCACTCGTTGGCTCAATAAAGACACCTATAGAAAGAGTATCATTGATGTATTGATACCAGCTTGGAAAGCCTTTTTGATTGAGAGCAACTTTAGTAATCGGTGAATAACGAGGAAATCGCAACAAGCTATCCATATCATAACTAAAAATTTTGTTCTTTCCATGGTCGGATACATAGAGCTTCTTTCGATTCACATCCGTAGCTATATGGCCAAGTATTGTGATCTCATTGGGCCCTTGCCCTACAGGAGCTATGCTTTTCCTATACTCAAAAGTATTTTTATCAAAAATATGGATGAGCATTTCAGGAGAACGAGGATCGCTTATTATTAGGTTATTATCTAACAAATAGAGATGAGATACTGAACCTATCAAGATACTATCTAATTGAATTTCTTTCGTGTACCTCTTCACATTCACTATTTTATCCCTGTTCTTTTGCACTTTTTCTGTACCATCCTTTGTGTTCACTGAACAACTCGCAAAGATTAAGTTCAACGCCACAACAGGTGCGAGAATCCCGACGGCTATTACGCTCGTCCATTTTGTTCTTTGTTGGTAACTCATAACATTATTATTAATTTATTGATAAGCACTTAGGCAAGCCAATAGCATATATAGGAGATACTTCATAAGCTTGTTTTGACTACTCTGCATTTCCTTTTATTCTCAATTTGAACGGTGAACCTTTCGCATTGCAATAGACCGTGATTGACTTATCAAAGTGTTCGGGACGGTCGGCCTTGTACGTCACTGTCAGGGCAATGCTATCGCCAGGTTGCACCGGTTGCTTAGGATATTCAACTGTGGTACAGCCGCAAGACGTGGAAGCGCCCTCGATGATTAGGGGGGTATGGCCGGCATTCTGAAGGATGAAGATGGCTTGCTGAGGTGTCTTCCAAGGGAAGGATTCGAAGTTGTGCATCGCACTTTTTAATGCAACCGTAGTCAAAGGCTTTGTGGCGTCTTTGGACGGACGCTTATGGCCTGTGATGATGCTCATGTATAAATCCCTTATCTTCGGATTATAGATGGGGTTGCCTATAACAGTGACTTTGTTTTCATTATCTAATAAAAAACAATAGGATTTTGAGTTACGGAAATTGTTCATCTTTAGAATACTATCTCCTTCGTCAATATGGATAGGAAAATTAAAGTTTGCCGTCAGCAGTGAATAGCCTATTTCCTTTAGTCTATGTGGCGAGAATATAAAAAGGAAGGATGGCTTAATGTCACATACGCTATCTATCTCTCGGATAAACTCCTTCCACTTGTTCAGTTGAAGTTTGCAACTCGTACATCCCGCAGAATCTACATATAGGAATATTTTCCATCCGTCATCGAATGATACTTTCACCGTATCCTTTAACTTCAAAGTGAAATCCATCACCTTCGGAAAGAGTATTTCTTTCTGTTCCCATTTGCTTACAAATAGGGACAAATCCTTTTTTGAGGTATTTTTGCATGATAGCAACAATACTATTACCGCGATAAAAAGTACGCTTATACCTCCCATGCATATTAGTTTATAGCTTTTCATAGGTCATACGACATAATGTGAAATTCAGGCTCACTTATAATTGCATAAATTTTATTATGTTTTTGGTCTACTGCAAAATCAACGATTCCATCATCCAGCAGTAGCCTCTCTATCGGTTTCCCATTCCAGTAAAAGACTAATATTTGATTCATTAATTGACTATTTGGGTCATCCGGATTCCAAACTTTCCCGCTGAATAGCACAAAAAGCTTATCGCCAACACAATGCGGGGAAAAATACGCATCCTTATTATTTTTATCAGGACTCGCCATCGCAGCCTTTCCGTGATGTTCTTCTTTATACAAGGCAAAGGAGTGTTCAGGACCTTGCACACGTTTCAACAACTTCCCGTCCCAGTTGAAAATCTCAATCAAGTCGGTCGACTTGTAGCAGACGGCCATTTTATCAGAGAGATTTGTAGTGACAGAAGCTTGATAAGCTGTCATTTTCTCAATGTCTGTGTAGTTGATATTGCTCGCCGGGTAGTTGCCAAATTCACTGATTTTTGTTCCATCGCTATTGAATCTTATAAACTGATTTTTAGGCGAGATGCTCAAACTTACGAATCCGTTGGGAAAACACCCAAGTTCGCTATACGTATGCGTTTCTATCTTTTTCCGTACAATAGGCTCCGGACTCCCATTCTGTATAAAATCTCGGGTATTATATTGGAAAACGGTAGAAGTGGCAGCGTCGAAGATTAGAAGGCTGTCACTGGCGCATCTCACGATAGAGGGGGATATCATTTCGTTAGGACCCTGCCCCAAGGATATTCTTTGTCCTCTCTCTGCTCCGTTTGCTAAGCTATAGAGGTTAAAGAGTTTTTTATCTTTGAGGTTGACCGTGACAAGAAGGGTGTCGTACGTATAGATATGAATGGGCTTCAGTATGTCTTTATCTTGCAAAAACGATTTACCTGTCAACTTTCGTATAGGGGGAAAATCGTTATAGCTGATTGAAACGACATCTTGATATTTGTTGCTCTGTGAGCAAGAATAAAACACTAAAGAGGATATTAACAAGAATAATGTGGCGGAAATATTTCTATTCATGGTTGTAAACCAATTATATTATTAATTATTGATAAATAACAATAGTAAATAGTATATTTGTTTGGTAATAAATATTTCATATAGTGCTACTTAATCTTGAGCATAGCTAATCTGGGGTTAGGGGCGTCAACAATGCAATATGCTGTACTATCATCATCATTTACATACATGCACTGAATCTTTTTATCCGTTATTATGCGCTTGATGGGCTTGCCTGTCCAGTCAAAGATCCATATTTCCCAAGGCAATTTTTCATCTTCTAATGACTCATTCGACATCTTAGGAGTGTTGGGGTCGTAAACAATGTAAATATAACGAGTTGTTGCGCATATCTCAGGATTAGCAGCTCCTATCTCAAAGTTGAGGGTGCTTTCACCTCCACCTTCCCATTGATAACCGTAAGATGATAACAAAATTGTATTGATTACTTTTGGTACTCTTGGCTTACAGTCAAGTAATTCCAATACATGTGAAGAGCATACAGCCAAAAGTTCTTTTTGACGATTGTAGAAAAGCGAAGCCTGATGCTTCATACATTTGGCGATTGTAGGGGCGCTCTTCTCTCCTCGCAAGAAAGAAGGATACTCTCCAAGACTGTCCACCGTCACTCCTTTATCGTTTAATAATTGATATCTTTTATCGGTCCAACCCGTCGCTATGAATCGCTCACTCGCTATTGGACATATTTTGTCTACATTACGCGGAAGATGCATGATATTTCCTATATTTATTAGATGTACTGTATCACCTTCTTGTCTTAAGGCATATTCACGAAAAGTATAATGCCAACGATTGTGTAACAAAAGTTGTTCTCCATCTATTATCATCTGAACAGGTGATAAGAAATTATCTGGCCCCTCGCCTCTGGGAGCTAGTCTTTGCACAACCTTGTGTTTATCCAAATTATAGACCCAGACCAGACTATCGCCTTGGAAATCACTAATAAACAATAATTCTTTAAAACGTTCTATGGCTAATGGCATGCCAATCATCATAGATGTATCAGGTAGAAGTTGAACCATCGCTTGCTCAACATCCGGGAATTTTACTTTCTTGCGAGATGGCTGTTCACAAGCCACTGCACACAGTGTAACTAACAAGAGTGTTATATATATATTTTTCATTGTTATTCGTATTTTTCATTATTCTTTATAAATAGCATAGTCTCATTTATCAGAAACATGTGTGAATAAATGAGACTATGCAGCCTTAATTATTCATCGCATATTTACTAATACCTTTTATTAGAGCCATATACATCCCAATGCTGCAGGCAACACATATGTGGACCTCCTGGACAATCCCGTCCACCAGGTTGTCCGGATGCAAATGCAGAACAATGTCCTGATCCATACTCCCCCTCTGCCAATGCCTCCACATTAGCCAAGGCCAAGTCCGACAACTTCACGTCATTATGCGACGCATACACATTGTAACCCGCAACAAGTACGAGAATTCCGACGGCTATTACGCTCGTCCACTTAGTTTTTCGTTTGTTACTCATAAACATTATTATTAAGTTATTGATATTATATCCTCTTCGTGAGGATGACGCAAAGATACGGCTTGCTATTTATCCTCGCAAAATATTTCTTATCGTATCATTCACGATTCTTATAAAAATATGATAAATCAAGGTTCGTGCAATACGTCCGAATAGTACTGAAAAAAATCATGTTCCAACGCAATCGATATTTTTAGCAGTTGGTCTGTACTTATACAAGGATTTCCATAAATATGATAGACATTTGAATCGGCGCAATGAATTTGTTTAGCCAACCATGAGACCTTAATCCCTCTATCGTCCATTATCTTTTTGATAATACTTCCAATATGTATTTCCTTTCTTATCATAATGTTATATGTATTAGTTATCATTTCAATCGTTTTACTTCTTCGCGCATCTCCCGTATGGCGGTCGATGGCACTTTCGGTGTTTTGGTAAACACTGTTTCGACGGCCTGTTTCAGTTTCTCCGGATGGCGATACGCAGGTTCGGCGTATAGCTTTGCCAAGAGATAGTAGGGATAAATCCGTCCCGGCAGCCGGTGGGTGGAGCGGACGAAACATGCTTCGGCTTGCGGATATTTCCCAAGCGCTTGGTAGTTCTTCCCGATGATGTTCAGCAGCATCGGGTCGCAACTATGCACCATCGCCTTTTCCAGTATCTGGTTGGAGCGTTCGTACTCTCTCAGCTTGTGCAAGCAATGGCCGTATTCAAACAAGAATGTTCCACGGTCGCGCAGCTGCGGATACAACTGTTCGTAAGCGTTCTTGGCAGAGCCATAAGCGCCCATGCCATAGCTAAGCCTGGCCTTTGTCCATTCCCTACAGGCTTCGTACCGATTGCTTTTCATGCACCAGAAACCAAGCGATGCCACGCAAACAGCCAAACAAAGCAACCAATACCTTGAACGGCCAACGATACAGGCTGCCAACAATAGTCCAAATGTCAACGCAAAAGCAGGGAACTGCAGGGGATAAGAAGAAAAGGAAAAGATCAAAAGCGAGACAACCGCTCCACAAAGCCCTACTCTCCGCCTCTTTATCCCTTGCCGTAAACAATACCCAACGACGAACAACGCCAGAACAAGCAAAGGAATCCCGTATTCCACGGCCACTTGCAAGTATTCGTTGAAAGCATATTCCGGGCTGCCGGCCACCCATTCCTCGGTGGCGCTGAAATGTCCCTTTGCAAAGTAACGCTCCTGCGCCTCTCCATAAGCCCACACAAAGCGTCCCGCGCCATGTCCACCCAAAGGTTTCTCGGCAATCGCCCGGCAGGAGATTTTCCACATTAGTAGCCGACCACTGGCCGAACCCGCTTTCAGTTGGAAAAGAGCGATGCCAGCCATCGTGAACAAAACAATGAGCAGAACGATGCCTCCCCAAGCTTTCCTCTTCTGGCATCGTCCCAGAACTCCTTTCACTTTCTCGTGCCAAGACTTTTCCATCGCATAAACCCAAACGCCGGAAACGACCGCCGCTATCCAAGCCGAACGGCTCATACCTGCCGGAAGCACGCAGAGAATCAAAAGCAAGACCCATAGAGGGAAACAAGTGACCAAGCGATGCCACAACGTCCGCACAGGCATTTTCCGCCAACGCATCCATTCGTGCAAACAGAGCGGGAACACCATGGCCAAGTATCCGGAGTAAGGGCCGGGATTGTAAAACGAGCCGGTAAGAACGAATCGCGCGTTAGAACTGGGTAGCAGTCCATAGATTTGCCCCACTCCCCAAAGCGCCTCAATACCTGCCAGCAGGATAAGTGACCCACTGACAGCAAGCGGAAAAGAGAGTACACGCCTCTTCCCCGCCAACCACAAGGAAAGCAACGTGAAGACGACGAACACGATTGAGAAACGCCCCATCCAAAACAGGCCATGATCCGGCTCACCGGCCGGAATGTCGGTCGAAGCTATCGTAAGGATGGAGCTTAGCAGCAGGAAGGTACCTACAAAGAAGACGAACTTCGCTATCTTGTTTTTCATACAAGTTGTTTTTATAGTAGTTTGTTTGAATCTTGTTTATTCCACCCGCTTCATCCATCGGTTCCATCGTGCCTCTCCGCTCCACTTATCCTCCGAGTACCATACGCGAACCACCTTTCCTACGATGTACTCTTCGGGTAGCAGCCCCCAATAGCGGGAATCCTGCGAGTTGAGCGCTTGGTCGCCCGATACGAAATAATAATTCTTCAGGAAGCGGTATTGGGCAATCACACTGTCGCCAAGCAGTACAGCGCCATCTGCCAAACACAGCTTCCGACGTTGCTCCCAAGCTATCAAGGGACGGTAAAGCAGATACGTCACGGAATCCATCCGCACCACCTGCCCTGCTTTCGGCACAGGCAAGGGGCCGAAGTTCCAGATGTCCCATCCCAACCGCTCGCTGAACGGGTAGGTTCGCGTACTGATGCCACTCCGCTTGGCATCATCTTCGGTCAAGCTTGATATGATTTGTTCGCTATGCGGATTTCCCAACGGACCGGCATATCCACGCACCTGATATGAGCCATCCTTTATCTCCAGCGTATCACCCGGCAACGCCACGCAACGCTTCACGTAGTATTGCGTCACGTCCATACGGACGCTATCCCAGCGACTCTTGCCATAAGGGAAGTTAAAGACAATCACATCGTTCCGTTCCAGATGCCCCAATGCCGGCATCCGGCGGATGCGCACCTGCTCGCCCTTCAGGGCAGCGACAACATCAAACAGTCTGGCTCCCAAAGTCATTTTGTTTACTAAGATACGGTCACCCACCAATAGGGTTGGCGTCATCGAGTCGGTAGGAATCTTAAACGAGGTATAGCAAAATAGTTGCAGCAGAAAGAGTAAAGCAACCACCATACATATCCCAATTATCGTGTTCAGCAAGATACCCCATCCTTTTTTGAGTAAGTTGTTTTTCATTCTATTCCATTTCAAAGTTTTACAGTCCCAAATGTACAGACTTTCAATCTTACCCTCCAAAAGACGGCTTTATTATTTAATAATTATTAGCCACTCATCCGCATATTTTATAGCAAAACAGGGCAATCGCACCCAAAATCCATCGTCTACACAGCATGTTGCATTTATAGCCTTCACCGGTTTCACCACCTTACGAAACACCTTGCGGGAGGGAGATAGCGGGTGTCTCGTCCTGGTTTTGGTTGACTGGTTTAGCTTCTTAATCCTACTATTGGTTGCCCAATATTGTTCCTTAGCATTGAGAGGGAACTTAGTCCTGGTCCGAGGCTGTATCATAAGTCAGTACTTACGGCTGCAAAGATTGTCTCGTCCTGCAAAAGCATATACCTTGAGCGGACTACCCTATTGTCTCATCTTTCCGACTACGTTGGGAAAGAAGTCCCAACGTGCCGGGAAAGAAGTCCCAACGCCTTGGGAAGAAAGTCCCACGGTGTTGGGAAGAAAGTCCCAACGCCTTGGGAAAGAAGTTCCAATGCGCTGGGAAATAAGTCCCACCGTGTTGGGAAAGAATCCCCACAGAATAGGGCAAAATATTTTTCTTAGAAAACCATGATAGTAGCTCCTAATATCATGCTAATATCATGGCTAATATCATGGTCTTAAAGCGCTGACTGCCAATGCATAACAGGCAATAATGAGAATAGTGAGAGTAGAAATGCAAAAAACACGTAGGGGGAAGAGCTGAAACACACCCATAGGGATGGAAGCAGACGCCCCCCTGCCTACCCATCTACATTCCATTCTACACAGAATCACGTAGCGTGAAATAAAAAAACACGGCCATGAATGAATCGGTTCACGGCCGTGTTTGCAGCGGTTCACGGCCGTGTTTTTTCAGTTCATGCTGTGTGAATGAATTGATAGGCGGCTTACCCTGTGTCTGGCAAGCATATCTGCCAAAAGTTACGCACCTATTTGCCATCCCCGAGCAGATAGGTAGACGCTTACAAATATCCTTGAGGTTTCATAAAACAGCACTAACAAGCTCCATCACTAAATCATCCGAACATTCCTGTTCGCCCAACGGATTATCCACAAATATTCCAATACAGTTCGTTTACCGGTTTTCATATCCAACACATAGATATGAGACTCTATCGGGTAGTTGTACACAATCAAGCTATCATTGAAATTGACATTCACATCATTCATGTTGGCATATCGATTGTCCAGACAAGGTGCTACTACAGAAGGTGATAGCCGATATTCCTTAACGTGGTTGGTCTGCAAAAATAACAGATAGCCCAGCCATTGGCGAGGAGGTAGTGTCCCCACTTCCTCTCCCAATAGCCGGGCTATCATTTCTCAATTTTTAATTTACTCAAAGTTTCCGTAGCGTGTGGGCAGTAGCTTACGGTCGCCCAACGTGTTGTCCACGCGAGCCACGTTGATCCAAAACTTATTCTCACGCACACTCTCTATGGGGTAAGCTGCTTTCTGGCGGGAATAGACATGGCTCCATTCGTCGCCCACCACTTCGTACTCGGGATGGGGCGCGTTCACCAATACATTGTCCTGCTTATCGGCTATGCCCTCCTTCACCTCTTGAATCTCGTTCCAGATGCTCAGCATCACGTTGACGAAGTTGTCCAGCTCGGCGAGGCTTTCGCTCTCGGTGGGTTCTATCATCAGCGTGCCGTGCACGGGGAACGAGAGCGTGGGAGCATGGTATCCGTAGTCCATCAGCCGCTTGGCGATGTCGTTCTCGGTGATCCCCGTCTCCTCGTGCACCTTGCGACATTCCAGAATCATCTCGTGACCAACGAAACCATTAGTACCTTGGTACACAATACCGTAAGTATCCTTTAAGCAAGCGGCCAAGTAGTTGGCATTGAGGATGGCAGCCTTGGTGGCACGTGTCAGTCCCTCGATGCCCATCATGCGGATGTAGCCGTAGGTGACAGCCAACACACCAGCACTACCGAATGGTGCGGCAGCCACCTCGTTGCGGCTATCGCCAAAGAGCGGATGTCCCGGTAAGAAAGGGGTGAGGTGCTCTGCCACACAGATGGGGCCTACGCCCGGTCCGCCGCCGCCGTGGGGTATGGCAAACGTCTTGTGCAGGTTGAGGTGACATACGTCGGCCCCTATGAAGCCCGGGTTGGTAAGCCCTACCTGTGCGTTCATGTTGGCACCGTCCATGTACACCTGCGCCCCGCATTGATGTATGATGCGGCACATCTCCTTGATGTCCGCCTCGAAGATGCCATGTGTAGAGGGATAGGTAATCATCAAGGCGGCCAGGTCGTCGCGATTCTCCTCAGCCTTGGCTCGGAAGTCGGCCAGGTCCACGTTGCCATGTTCGTCGCAAGCGCAGGTCACAGTGGTAAATCCGGCCTGTATAGCCGAGGCAGGGTTAGTGCCATGGGCCGAGGCAGGGATGATTACTTTGCTACGATGACCTTGCCCAATGCTTTCGAGATAGGAACGGATGACCCGTAGGCCGGTGTACTCGCCTGCCGCGCCCGAGTTGGGTTGCAGGCTCACGCTATGCATCCCGGTGATGGAGGCCAGATATTGGCTTAGGTTCCCTATTAGCTCGCTGTAGCCTGAGGCTTGGTCGGCGGGCACCAGCGGATGTATGTTCATCAGCCCGGGGAAGCTTAGGGGCAACATCTCGGCGGCGGCATTGAGCTTCATGGTGCACGAGCCAAGGGAAATCATGGAGTGCGCCAACGAGATGTCTTTGCGGTCTAAGCGTTTGATGTAACGCATCATCTCCGTCTCGGTGTGGTACTTACGAAATACCTCGTGCGTAAGGAAGTCGCTGGTGCGGCGAAGCTTCCCGTCAAGACTGTCCAGCGCAGGTATATCGGCTACAGGTGTGTACTCACGTCCGATGGCAGTGGCGAAGATAGCGAGTAGTGTGTTGAGAGCTGACAGATCGGTCGTCTCATCGATGCTCAGCCCCACGTCGCCTCCGTCGTAGTAGCACAGGTTCACCTCCTTGTCGAGGGCGATGGTGCGGAGCAACTCGGCACTGACTTTGGCAGGCAGGCCGATGCGTAGGGTATCGAAGAAGAGCGTGTTGCGCTGTTCATATCCCAACTTCCGAAGCTCCACATCGAGGAAGGCCGCGATGCTGTGTATGCGTCGGGCGATGGTGGTGATGCCTTCTTGTCCGTGGTATACAGCATAGAAACCCGCCATGGTAGCCAGCAGCGCTTGGGCGGTACAGATGTTCGACGTGGCCTTCTCACGCTTGATGTGCTGCTCACGTGTCTGCAGGGCCATACGGTAGCATACCTTTCCGTATTTATCTTTCGACTGTCCGATGATACGTCCGGGCATGTTGCGTTTGTACTCATCGCGGGCAGCGAAATAGGCGGCCGATGGGCCACCGTAGAACATCGGAATGCCCAGCCGTTGGGTGCTACCCAGCACGATGTCGGCTCCCCACTCTCCCGGAGGGGTCAGCAGGGCGAGGCTCAGTATGTCGGCCGCTACGGCTACTTTGCAGTCGGCGGCATGTGCCCGGGCGGTAAGGTCGCTATAGTCCTCCACCTGTCCGTCAGCTGCCGGATATTGCACCACGCAAGCGAATACCTCGGGGGGGAACTCAAACTCCTTGTAGTTGCCTGTCCGCAACACAATGCCTTGGGGCACGGCACGGGTGGTCATCACCGCCAGTGTGGTGGCGAAGATGTTCTCGTCGACCAGCACTACGTGGGCGTTAGCTTTCTGTTGCGTACGGGAGCGTAGCGCGTACATCATGCTCACGGCCTCGGCGGCGGCAGTAGCCTCATCGAGTAGAGAGCAGTTGGAGAGGGGCATGGCCGTAAGGTCGCATACAGCCGTCTGGAAATTGATGAGCGCCTCAAGGCGTCCTTGTGAGATTTCCGTCTGGTAGGGCGTATAAGAGGTGTACCACACGGGGTTCTCGAACACGTTGCGCTGGACGACGGCGGGTGTGATTGTGCCATACCAACCTTGGCCGATGTAGGTGGCATAGGTTTTGTTGGTAGCGGCCAACCGTGCGATGTGCTGCCCATACTCATACTCGGTGAGTGGAGCGGGCAGCTCAGGCACCTTGGGTAGGCGAATATTGGCCGGGATGGTTTTGTCTATCAGTTCGTCTACAGAGTTGATACCAATTTTGCTAAGCATGGCTTCGGTATCCTGCCGGCTGATGCCGATGTGTCGGCATGCTAACCTATCGTTTTCCATATTATATCTATTGTTTTAAGTTAGTAGGCGTGAGATGTTCTTCACCTGAAGAACGGGTTTTCGGCTTTCTCCATGCCGATGGTGGTGGGAGAGCCGTGTCCGGGATAGACGACCGTGTCGGTCGGTAGTACGAAGAGGCGGCTACAAATGCTTTCTATCAGCTCGTCGAAGTTGCCACCGGTAAGGTCGGCCCGCCCGATGCTACCTTGGAAGAGCACGTCGCCAGAGAACATGCAGTTGTCCTCCTTGCTGTAGAACACCAAGCTACCGGGCGAGTGTCCGGGAACGTGTATCACCTCAAGACGCGTGTGTCCGAAGGTCACCGTGTCGCCATCGTGCAGATAGTGCCCGATGGTAGCGGGCGGTTCAGGAGGTTGGAAGCCGAAAACGCGGCTCTGCTTGGGCATCTCGTCTATCCAGTACTCATCGGCTTGGCTGGCCTCGGCTTGAAGTCCAAACTCCTCAGTCACCAAGACGTTGCCGAAGATGTGATCGAAATGCAGGTGGGTATTGAGCAGGTGCTTTAGCTTCAACCCACCGGAGAGGATGAACTTCTTGAGCGCCTGTTTTTCTTCTTCATAATAGCATCCGGGGTCTATCACTACGGCCTCGAGGGTATCGTCCCACAGTACGTAGCAGTTCTCCGAAAACATATTAAACTCGAATCTCTTTATCTTCATAAGGGTACGTAAACTACTTTTTTGGTTTCGAAATAGGGTTCATCGAACTGCTTGCCCAAGCTCTCTACCACCACTTGGTGCTTGAAAGGCATTGTCTCGTGCTCCAACTCGCCACCTTTGAGGCATATCAGCCCATTGGGCAAAGCGTTCCGTCCTTGGGGAGCGATGTTCTTCTTTACAATCTTCACCAAGTCGGCCAGTGGCATCACGGCCCGGCTCACCACGAAGTCGAACAGGCCATGCTCCTCTTGGGCACGGGCGTGGCGGAAGCTGACGTTTGTCAGTCCGATGGCCGTGGCTACCTCGGTGGCTACGCGCACTTTCTTTCCAATACTGTCTACCAAGTGGAACTGCGTTTCGGGAAAGAGGATGGCCAGTGGTATGCCAGGGAAACCACCTCCGGTACCAAGGTCCATCACCCGTGTCCCCGACTTGAAGTGTATCATCCGGGCGATGCCGAGCGAGTGCAACACGTGGTGCTCGTATAGGTTCTCGATGTCCTTGCGCGAAATGACGTTGATTTTAGCGTTCCAGTCGGTGTAGAGGTCATACAGCGCCCCAAACCTGCG
>JAISIX010000187.1 GCA_031261805.1 Mediterranea sp. (in: CFB group bacteria) | reverse complement strand
CGTGCCCGCCAACAACCCCCTGCTGGAGACCCTCACGGTGAAAGGCCTGCGCAAGCGGCGAGCCTTGCCGGACATACAGCTGGACTGGCTCATCCATTACTTTAAGCAGTGCAAGGAGCGGTTCGAGCGGAAGTACGGCGAGGAGCGCTTCACCTCCTGCGGGCAGAGCTACTACTACGTGGACGCCCGGCTACTGCCATAGGGGCAGGCAGGTATATATATAAAGGTGGCAAAGGTAGGATTTGGAGCCGAATAGGCTTAGCTCTCCTAAACGTAAAAAGCCTGTAGAACGTAGGTCCTACAGGCTTTTCTTGATGTCTTGCTGCTCCTCGCAGCTTTCAGCGGAAAGCGAGGGATTCGAACCCCCGGTACAGTTACCCGTACACCGCATTTCGAGTGCGGCCCGATCGACCACTCCGGCAGCTTTCCTTATCCTTGTTGGGGATGTGCTTTTGGTCTAAAGCGGTGCAAAGATACAAATAAGTTTGAAAGCTGCTACGGTTTTCCTCAAAAAAAGTGTGCGGGGCTATTCTTTCTCCGTGGGTATGTGTGCGGAGGTTTCGAGAAACACCGTCACGCCACGTGCGCCATGGGCACCTACCACGAGAGCTTGCTCGATGTCCGCTGTTTTCGACGGGCCGGAGATGAATGTGCCGAAACCGTAGTCGTTCAGGGAGATACGTCGGTAGGCCTCGTGCATGTTGTTCACCAATTGGTCTTCGCGCAGGAGGATGACCAAGTACTCCGCGATGAAGTAGAGGGCTTTCTCTTTCACGTTTTGGGGTAGCCATACACAACCATTCTCCAGCACGCCCAGCTCTCCGCGCACGATGGCGAGGTCCGTGCCGTTCAACTCGTGCGGGTCGGCCACGTGGTCGGGGTTGAGGGTGGCGATGTTCACCTCGGGGAGGTTGGAGGCGATTACCCGGGCATCGGGGTAGTGCTGGCGGATGAGGGCGTTTAGGTCGTCGGCTGCGGTGTAGGGCACGGCTTCGCCTCCCACTTGTCTCATCACCATTGCCCATTGTGCTACCTTGTCGCCGTAGGTGATGCCTTGCAGGGCGCTGAGGTCGGGCAGGTCGTACGTCTGCTGTGGGGTGTTCTCTTTAATCTTGGCCAATATCTCTTCTTTACTGCTCATCTGGGGTTCCTCCTTTCATTTGGTTTCCTTTTGCGTGGGTTACTTTCCCTTTCTTCCACATCTCCGTAAACGTCTCTTTGGCGAAGGCGGGTAGCTCGCGTCCTTTGCCCCAGTCGTTCAGTCCGTTGTACACCAAGAAGCGGGGTAGTGCGCCTACGATGGGTGCCGCTTTCAGCGCAGTGTTGTAGAGGGCGGGGTGGGCGAAGAGGTACTTCATGCCGGCGGACATCGCCTTCTTCATCGGGTTGGCTCGGCCGAGGCTGTCGAGTTGCTGCCGCCAGCGGTATATCTGGTCGGCAAGGTCAATCTTGGCCGGACATACGTTGTTGCACGAGTAGCAAAGGGAGCAGGCCGATACGTTGTCGGCGTACTCTTTGGGTGCCTTCAACATGCCGAGGTTGATGCCGATGGGGCCGGGTATAAAATAGGTATAAGAGTATCCGCCGCTGCGTCGGTACACGGGGCAGGTGTTCATGCAGGCGCCGCAACGCAGGCATTTCAGTGCCTGGATGTGCTCGGGGTTGCCGAGGATGGAGCTACGCCCGTTGTCTACCAAGATGATGTGCATCTCGCACCCTTGTCGGGGTTTGCGGTAGTGCGAGGTGTAGGTGGTGGAGGGCTGTCCGGTGGCCGAGCGTGCCAAGAGGCGGGTGAAGACGCTGAGGGCGTCGTAGCTGGGTATCACCTTTTCCAGTCCCATGGCTACGATGTGTAGCTTGGGGAAAGAGGTGCCCATGTCGGCGTTGCCCTCGTTGGTACATACCACTACGTCGCCGGTGGCGGCTATGCCGAAGTTGGCACCCGTCATGGCGGCATCGGCGGTGAGGAACTCGTTCCGTAGTTGTTGGCGGGCGGCGTGGGTGAGGTAGGTGGGGTCGCTGTTGCCCGGCTCGGTATGCCACTTCTCCTCGAAGAGCTGACCTACCTGCTGGCGTTTGAGGTGTATGGCCGGCATCACGATGTGGCTGGGCGGCTCGCCCATCAGCTGTAGGATGCGCTCACCCAAGTCGCTCTCTATCACGTCGATGCCCCGCTCTATGAGGTAGGGGTTGAGGTGGCACTCTTCGGTGAGCATGGATTTGCTCTTTACCATCTTCTTCACGCCGTGGTGTTGCAGGATGCCGTGCACGGTGGCGTTGAATTCCTTGTCGTCCTTGGCCCAGTGCACGATGACACCGTTGTCCTCGGCTTGGCTGGCAAACTGTGTGAGGTACTGCTCCAGGTGGGTGATGGTGTGCATCTTGATTTGTGCCGATAGCTCGCGCAGCTTTTCCCATTCGGGAATCTGCATGGCCAGCGTGTCACGTTTGGCGCGTACCATCCAGAGTGTCTCGTTGTGCCACTGCTCTTGTTCTTTGTTCTGTAGGAAGCGTTCGGCCGCTTCCGCATGTTTCGTACTCATAGTCCGGCGGCTAAAATCTCGGTGAAATGGATGAATTGAATGGGTAGCTTCTCGCGGTTGGCGATGCCTTGCAGGTGCATCAGGCACGAGCTGTCGGCACCGGTCACGTACTCTGCCCCGGTGTGGATGTGGTTCTTTAGTTTGTCCTGCCCCATGCACACCGACACGGCAGGTTCCTCCACGGCAAACATGCCGCCAAAGCCGCAGCACTCGTCCACGTGGTCGGGTTCGAGCACCTCGATGCCCGCTACCATGCGGAGCAGGTCCTTCAGCTTGGAATAGGGGGGGATGTTCAGCTCACTGGCCGACGAGAGGTGTAGCTCGCGCACGCCGTGGCAGCTGTTGTGCACGCTCACTTTGTGGGGGAAACGTCCCGGCACGTGGTCTACCTTGAGTATATCGTGCAGAAACTCGCATACGTCGTATATCTTCTCGCTGGTCTGGCAGAAGTGTTGTGTCTTGACGAAGGCGGTGCAGCTGGCCGAGGGGGCTACCACGTAGTCGTACGCATCGAAGAGGCGGTCCATCTGCTCGAGCAGTGAGTGTGCCTTCCCTTCAAAACCCGCGTTGGCCATGGGCTGGCCGCAGCAGGTTTGTTGGAGTGGATAGTCCATATCCACTCCATAATAATCTAATAACTTGTAGGTGGCCACGCCCGCTTGGGGGTAGATGGCGTTCACGTAACAAGGTATAAACAGTCCTATTTTCATTTTTCAAATTTGAGTTTCCAAGTAAACCACGTGTGTCTGTAGGTACTCCTCCAGTCCATGCTTACCATCGGCTCCTCCGATACCCGACTTGCGCCATCCGGCGTGGAAGCCCTGCATCGCCTCGAAGTTTTCGCGGTTGATGTAGGTCTCGCCGAACTTCAGCGCGCGCATCAGCTTGAAGGCGATGTCCAGGTTCTGGGTGTACACGGACGAGGTGAGGCCGTATTCGCAGTCGTTGGCCCAAGCGATGGCATCCTCCACGTTGGTGAACTCCACCACGGGGAGTACCGGCCCGAAGGTCTCTTCCTGGATGATGTCCATTTGCTGCGTACAGCCCGACAGCACGGTAGGCTCGAAGAAGTATCCCTTTGTGCCGATACGGTGTCCGCCACACTCCAGCTTGGCGCCTTGAGCCAAGGCCTTGGCCACCTTCTCTTCGATGGACTTCAGGGCGTTGGCCTCCACGAGCGGTCCCATGTCGAGGTCTTTCACCTCCGAGGGGTTGCCTACCTTCACGGCTTTCATGCCGGCGATGAGCTTCTGCATGAAGGCCTCCTTCACCGACGCGTGCACGTACACCCGTTCGCAGCAGTTGCACACCTGTCCGGTGTTGATGACGCGTGAGCCGATGATGCTCTTCACCGCCAGGTCGAGGTCGGCGTCGGGCATCACGATGCCGGGTGCCTTGCCGCCCAGCTCCAGCGATACTTTCGTCACGTTTTTCGAGGCGGCCTCCATGGTCTGCACGCCTGCTCCTACGCTACCGGTGAGGCTCACCATGCCCACTTTGGGGTTGGCTGCCAGCTCGTGCCCGATGACGGAGCCACGTCCGTTCACTACATTGAACACGCCGGCGGGCAGCCCTGCTTCGTGGGCTATCTGCGCGAAGACGTAGGCGTTTTCGGGGGTTATCTGGCTGGGTTTTACCACGATGGTGTTGCCCGTGAGCAGGGCGGGAGCCGCCTTGCGGGCTATGAGGAAGAAGGGGAAGTTCCAAGGCAGTATGCCGGTGGTTACCCCGATGGGTTTCTTGAACACGAAGATGGTCTCTTTCGGTCGGGCGCTGGGCAATATCTCTCCTTCGTAGCGGAGTGCCCATCCGGCCATGTAGTCGATGTAGTCGGCCGTGAAGTTCACCTCTACGTTGGCAAGTGCTTGCGTCTTCCCTCCCTCGCGCACGATGATGTCGGTCAGCTCCTGTTCGCGTCGGCGGATGCCTTGGGCAATCTTTTTCAGATATTCGCCCCGTACGGACGAGGTGAGGGCCTCCCAAGCCGGTTGTGCCTTGGCAGCGGCTTCTATAGCCCGGTCGGCATCGGCTACGGTGCCGTCGGGCATACGCGAGATAACCTCCTCGGTCGAGGGGTTCAATACATTGATCCATTTGCCGGATGCATTCTCTTCGAACCGGCCGTCGATGTACATTTTCAAGTCTTTCATAAGGCGTTGTGCTTTAAATTCGGTTATTAAAATGGTTATTAGCAATGAGGCGCACTTTCCTGTGCGGTCGAGCAAAGGTAGTGAATAATGGATAGGTTGTACAGCTTTGGACATGAAAAAGAGTGAATGATGGCTCCTTTTTTCGTTCCCTACCGAAAAAATGCCTACTTTTGGCCCTTGGAACAGAATAGATTGGTACTATAAGAATAATTTAACAGAAAAACATCATGAGTGAACAACAGAAACGGTACATGTTGCCGGAAGAGGAGATTCCCCGCTATTGGTACAACCTTCAGGCCGATATGGTGAATAAGCCTCTGCCTCCTCTCAGTCCTGCTACGAAGCAACCTCTGAAGGAGGAGGACCTCTATCCCATCTTCGCCAAGGCGCTGTCGCACCAAGAGCTGGACCAAACTACCCGCTGGGTGGAGATTCCCGAGGAGGTGCGCGAGATGTACAAGTACTACCGCTGCACACCCCTCGTGCGTGCCTACGGGTTGGAGAAGGCGCTGGGCACCCCGGCGCACATCTACTTCAAAAAC
>JAISIX010000083.1 GCA_031261805.1 Mediterranea sp. (in: CFB group bacteria) | reverse complement strand
AAGGAGAGGTTGAAGTAGACGCCTTTGCAAATCTCGGCCACCATCACGATGCCTACCACACGCAAGCCGTCCCAGTAGTCCTTCGCGATGAGGTAGCGGAAGAGGTCTAAGTAGAACATGATGGCCAGATAGGCCAGGAAGGCGAAGATGAGGAAATACTTCATGGCGGCAGCGTACGTCTGGCGGCTGTCGCCCTCCTTGTCCTTACCGAACACGAACGGCTCGTAGGCGTAACGGAAGGCTTGCGTAAACATGGCCAGCACCATGGCAATCTTGCTGGCCGCTCCGTAGATACCCAACTGTACCAGCCCTTCCTTGCGGTCGGCGAAGAGAGAGGGGAATATTTGTTTGTCTATCGTCTGGTTGAGGATGCCCACCACTCCCAGCGTGAGCAGGGGGAATGAGTAAGTGAGCATTCGCCGGAGCAACGCCCTGTCGGGGCGGTAGGCGAAGCCGCGCAGCTCGGGGATGAAGAAGAACATCTGGATGACGGAGAAGACAAGGTTGCTCAGGAAGATGTAGCCTACTTGGGAGTCGGGGTCATAGAACCACGACACCAGCTCGGGGTGATGGATGTTCAGCCACGGGCAGAGCAGCAGGAAGAAGCAGTTCAACCCGATACCTCCCACGATGCCGAACAGCTTGACGGCCGCGAATTTGATGGGGCGTTTCTGGTAGCGGAGGTAGGCGAAAGGGATGCACTGGAACGAGTCCAACGCCACTACGATGCCCATCATGGCGATGTACTCGGGGTGGTCGGGGTAGCCCAACAGAGCTGCTATGGGGTGGAGGAAGGCGAGGCAGAGCACGACGAAGGTGAGCGAAAGCCCCCCCACGAAAAGCAAGGCGTTGGCATACACCTTCATGGGGTCTTCATCCTGTTTGTTGGCAAAGCGGAAGAAACCGGTCTCCATGCCGAAGGTGAGTAGCACCAGTATCATGGCCGTATAGGCATACATGTTCACCACCACGCCGTAGCCACCCGATGAGGCCGACAACACAGCTGTGTAGAGCGGTACCAGCATGTAGTTGAGGAAGCGGCCCACAATGCTGCTTACCCCATAAATGGCGGTATCTTTCGCCAGCGATTTTAGATTACTCACTAAATAACGTCCGTTGATTGTTACTGTTATAAAGGCTGCGTCCGAGGTGCTTGTAGGCCAGCTCCGTCACCTCGCGTCCGCGGGGTGTACGTTTCATGAAGCCTTCCTTGATGAGGAACGGCTCGTACACCTCCTCTATCGTTCCGGCATCTTCGCCCAAGGCGGTGGCGATGGTGGTGATGCCTACCGGCCCTCCCTTGAACTTGTCGATGATGGTACACAGTATCTTGTTGTCTATCTCGTCCAACCCATACTTGTCAATGTTGAGCGCCTCGAGGGCGAACTTGGCAATCTCCGTGTCGATGGAGCCGGAGCCTTTCACCTGTGCGAAGTCGCGTACCCGTCGGAGCAGGGCGTTGGCGATACGGGGCGTGCCACGGCTGCGCGACGCTATCTCGGCGGCGGCCTGCGTGGAGCAGGGGACGTTGAGAATCGCTGCCGAGCGGCGGATGATGTGGCTCAGCACCTCGTTGTCGTAGTATTCCAGGTGCAGGTTGATGCCGAAGCGGGCGCGGAGCGGTGCCGTCAGCAACCCGCTACGTGTGGTGGCTCCTACCAGTGTGAAAGGGTTGAGGTCTATCTGTATGCTGCGGGCCGAGGGACCTTTGTCTATCATGATGTCGATACGGTAATCCTCCATGGCCGAGTAGAGGTATTCCTCCACCACGGGCGAGAGGCGGTGAATCTCGTCGATGAAGAGCACGTCGTTTGTCTCAAGGCTGGTGAGCACGCCGGCCAAGTCGCCCGGCTTGTCGAGCACGGGGCCGGAGGTTATCTTGAACCCCACGCCCAGCTCGTTGGCAATGATGTTCGAGAGGGTTGTCTTTCCCAGTCCGGGAGGGCCGTGGAGCAATACGTGGTCGAGTGCCTCGCCACGCAGGCGGGCTGCCTTCACGAAGATGCGCAGGTTGTCCACCACCTTGTCCTGTCCGCTGAAGTCCTCGAAGCTCAGCGGGCGGAGCGCGTTCTCAAAGTCCCGTTCCTTGGAAGAGAGCGGATGCTCCCGTATGTCAAAATCTTCTTGTTCCATTGTTCTACTGTTTCTTCAGCCCCTTGGCTTTGACGAGGCTTTACCGGCTCTTTACGAGTCCTTTCTGCCGCTTCCGCGGCTTATATTCGGCAAATATACGAAGACTTTGCGTACCTCGTTCGCTCCTTTCCCAATAAATTGAATCCTTCGGCATATACCGCCTCGGGAAGGCAGCATAAACATAGACAAGCAGGAGGGCCGACACCTCGTCAAAGTGTCGACCCTCCTTTTCATTTCGTGCTCAGAACGAGGCGTTCCTTGTCGTTGCGGTGCCCGCTTCTGTTACCGTAATCTCCTTGCGTTCGTCATTCTGCCCTACGGCATACAGATGGTAGTTTTTGGACAGGTCGAACTTGAATCCGTTGCCGCTGAAGGTTTGTGGAGTGATGTCGTTGTCGGCTGTGAACACGCACTTGAGGTCGCCATCCACGCCACCTTCACGCACCTCGAACGCTACGGCGTTTGTCCATCCCAGAGGAGGGGTGACAAACTTCCCGCTCTTCACCTCCGCCGGGCTGCCCGTCTGCAACGTCAGTCTCTCCTTGAAGATGCTGGCGTTGGCATCGGTAATGTACTCAAAGGCTTGCCGGTACTCCGGCAGCGGATATTCTTTTATCTTATCGATGGTAGCCTCTACCATGGCTTGGGTCACCTTGAAGTTATTCTCGGTGTAGGGTTGCAAGAAGCCCGTCTTCTGGAAGAAGTCCGTGAGGTTAAGCTTCGCCTTCGCGCACACCAGCTCGACGAAATAGAGCTGGTGCTCTCCATCGGAGCGCTTGTCGGCGTTGGGGTCGTCTTTGCGATAATGCTCGTAGACGTCTTCGTAGAAAGATACCCCGTGCGTACCCGTTTTGCCCAACACATTGTCCAAGTAAAGATAGAGTTGCCAGAAGGGTACCAACTTATGGAAGAGATGCGCATTATTGTCGTTGCGGTAGTGCGGCGTAGGCGTCGTTCCCGGACGGTCTTTGCCGAAGAACCAGTTGAACGCACGCTCGTAGGTGTTCACGTATCCGCCATCGGTGACGTTCTGCAGGTTGGTATTGATGGGCGTATTGGTGGAGGAGGGCACCAGTTCCCTGACGTGGGTACGCAGGTACATGGCCGTGAGGTTGTTGGTCACCTCTCCCAGGCCGTCCCAGCGGAAGGCCGGCCGTGTCTGGTTGACGTGTCCGTGCTCGTGTCCGAAGACCCATACGTCGCTTCCCACGATGCCGTCGGGGCTTGCCATGTAGTCGCCCGGGAAAGCGGTGTGGTTGCCGGCCGCGTAAGCGCCAACCCCCTCGTCCATCACTTCCTGGTGGAAGTATCCGCGGGTGCGGTGATGTCCCCCAAAGCCGAGTGGCGGATCGAGCAACCCCATAAACTTCCACTCCAAGTAGACCACGGCGTCGTACGCCTTCGTCAGGTCCACACCTCGTCCACCCGTTTTCTTTTTCACCCAGTCGAGGGGCATCGTGGCGGTGGCATATTCGCCGCAGACGTCAAAGTAAGGATTGACGGCGGTGTTGATGAGCCGTGTCCAGTCGCTGTCGGTGTGCTGCTTGCGGACGGGGTCGAAGTAGCCGTTCACTTCGCCTCCCAAGATGTTCAGCTTGATATTTCCGGGCCTCTCCGTGCCGGCATAATAGTACCGAACGTAGCACAGCCCCTTGCCTTCGTCTCCTCGCAGCCGGGGCACGACGATTACGTTTTCGCCGTTGGTGAGGGTTGTCGCGTCGGGTCCAAGGCTGTAGCCTCCGGTGGTTGCGGTACTGAGGGTTTGTATCTTAAATGTGGCTTCGATGCCCGACGTAAGGCCACTGACAAACACATGCAACGTATCGGACAAGGTGACGGAGATACCGGTGGGGTTGTCCATCAAGCCGTACGTAGAGGTCTTGTTCAATTTGGCGTCTGTCTCGGGGTCGGGCAAGGCCTCCACGTTCATAATCCGGAACTCTGTGTTATAGGTTCCGTCCAGCATCTGCAGTGCCATGCTCCGATAGGGTTCCTGTAGTTCTTCTATCCGTTCTTTCGTCACGCCATCTTGCAGCTGGGTACACGAGAGGTCGGTAAACAAATCCATCGGGTTGAACGTTCCCGATCCGGCTCCTGTGCCGGGCTTCTCGGAGGGATTGTATGGTTGAGGCATCTCTCCATCCGAGCAACTAACGAGGAGAGCAATGGCTATCAATGGTAAAAAGTGCTTTTTCATTCTATGTCGTTCTATGTTACAAATCTATGTGAGTTGAAGTAGATGTGGTGGGAAATGAACCCTTTCCCACCACATCGGTACGCGCTGTATAGCGCGATGGGGAAAACGGAAGGCAGCGCTTCGTTACTCTTCGAGCAACACGGTGACGTACGTGATTACGGTATTGTCGGATTGGAGGCCTGTCATGGTAAGTACGCCATCCATCGTCTTGAAGTCGACGGGGACACCGCCGTTGATGCCGCTGTTCTGTACCGTACAAGCAATCTTTCCATCACCGTTGCAGACCATCTTAATCGTAACGGGCGCAGTCAAGGTGATGGCTGGTGGGTCGAGGTTTACGGTCGAGCTGTTCCAGTTGCCTCGGCCGATAGCTCCGATTTTGTTTCCGCCCTGCGATGTGCCGCCCAAGTAGAATTCGAAAGGATTACTGCCGGCTCCCGATACGCTTCCGGTGAAGAAGGCATTGAGCAAGTGCACGCCCCACCCTGTTGTGCCGTAAGTCACCTTGTCTATATCGTCCGACTCTTGTGTGCTGACAGCCGTGATGCTCCATTTCTCGGTGGTGTTCAACGGTTCGACGAAGGTGATTTTCTTATAATCCTCAACGCCAGCCGCCGCAGGTATCTCGTACTTTTTCGAGTTCTTCACGGTCACGGCGATGCTCTTCGAAAGGTTGCTTCCGTCGGTGGTGCTCACTGTCACGGTCGTTTCGCCCACACCCACAGCCGTAAGGTGTCCGGATGCGGCGTCGACGGTAACTACCTTCTCGTCGGCAGACAGGTACGACACCGCACTTTGGTTGGCCGCGGTGGGCATCAGGCTTACCACCTCGCTCAAGTCGAACTCGGTGTCTATACCCATCTCCACATTGTCCTGTGCCAGCTCGATGGAGGTAGCCTGTTTGTATTGCTGTACCACCGTCACGCTAAACAGCTCTGTGACGCCCCCTTCGTCGGCCGACTGGATTATGAGCGTATCGACACCGCCCCGTAGGCCGGTCAGTTGCCCCAATTGGTTGACCGACAGGATTCCCTCATTCTTGGTGGAATAGAGCAATCGTTTGTAGGTGGCATTCTCGGGCGATATGGTCACGTCGAGTTGCAACGTGTTGTTGGTGTATGCCGTCAGTTCCTTCAGGCTTCCGCTGCCGGGGGTAGCTTGGGTTACCGTTATTTCGGCTACCTGGATGTGTGCGTTCTTGTTGTCGTCATCGGCACAGCTTACGAGGAAGCCGGTGGTGATGGCGAGCATGGTCAACGACGCATATTTTATTGTCTTCATCATATTTTCATCATTAGGCGTTAGTATCCGGTATTCTGTACGAGGTTCTCGTTGGCGTTGATATAGTCAATCTTGATAGGCAGCAGGTAGTTCTTCTTGGTGAACACAAAGGGCTGGTTGATGAGTTGCGTCTCTTGGTAGAAGGTGGTATTGTTCTTGCCTTCGTCGTTCAGTCCCCACATGCCGTTGGCATCGTTCTTGAACCACTCCTCGGCCATCTTCCAGCGGCGTAGGTCGAAGTACCATTGCGACTCGAAAGCCATCTCGACCATCCGTTCGCGACGCACGGCCTTCACCAGCTCCTCTCCGCTCTTGCCTTCAAAGTAATTCATCGTCAGGCCGGCACGTTCGCGTATGGCCTTGAGGTACTCCTGGGCTTTGCTGTCGAGCGAGCCTTGGTATTCGGCACATGCCTCGGCATATTCCAGATAGAGGTCGCCCAGGCGCATGATGGGGTAGCTATATTGTTGCATCTTCCATTGCGTACCCGTCGATATCCCGTCGGGGCTGATAATCTTCTTCACGGCATACCCACTATAGAGGTGGTCCTGTCCCTTCTGATTCATACCATTCTTTTCGCCCGCCTTGAGTCGCAGCTGGTAGGTGGAGTCGCTGTTGAACTCGTACGGTCCTCTGTCGAAGCCCATATCGGCATAGAAGCGCATCTCGCGGTTGAGGTGGAGGTTGCAGGTCTCTTCGCCCTGGGGCACGGTCATGCGTCCTGCCGCATCCCACGTATAGCCCAGGTTGGGGTCTTCTTCGGGGGGCAAGCCGTTGGCCGTATAGAAGATTTTGGCAACCGTGAGCGAAGCACCCAATGCGCCGACGGGGTCCTCGGCATTGGAGCGCGTGTCGATGCCCTTGGGCACGGCATGACGTTGCGGACTGTTGGTGTTGTTCTCGCTGCGTGTGTTGGCCCAGATGATTTCATGGTTCCAGTCGTCTACGAGCAACATGCGGCAGTTCAGGTAGGCTTGCCTATTGGCGGCGGTGTACTTCTTCACGGCAGGGTCCTGGCCGAACGGGTCGGGCTTGGTAAACGTGTACAGTGCGAACCCCTGCTTCTGGGCAAAGGTAATGGCTTCGTCGATGGCCGTCATGGCGCGTTTCCACTTCTCCTTATCCGGCACTTGGCTTATCAGCTGCTCGCCCTCTTTACTCCTAAGCTCGCTATAGTCGGTATTGCCATTGAAGAGCGGGCTGGCGGCGTAAAGCAAGAGCTTTGCCTTCATCGCCTTCGCGATGGTTTGCGAGGCCCGGCCATACTCCGACTTTTGCGAACGGGTGGCGGGAAGCAGCGCAATGGCCTCGTCGTACATGGTCACAATCTCGTCTACACATTGGTCTAAGGGCAGACGGGGGAACTTCTCTTCCGTCTCGCCTTTCTGAATGACGATGGGGCCGTAGGCTTCAAAGAGGAGCTGGTGATAGTAGGCAATCAGGAATTTGGCCTCCCCTTTCCACTCGTTTTTCAGGGCTTCGTACGTGGCGGCATCGACATTGACCGGGCGTGACTCGTCGATGTGGTCGAGGAAGGTATAGCACTGACGGATACCTTGGTACATACTCTTGGAAGAGTAGCTATAGTACGAGAATCCGCCCCAAGGGTTCATCAAGGGGTTGCTGGAGCTATATACGCCTGAGTTAAACTCTACGCACCCAAACCATTCTGCCGTCCAGTGGTAGGCACACACCAGCTCGTTGGAGGTGGCCAGTCCCGGGGTGCCGCGGAAGTCGAAGTAGTCGTACTGAAAGGAGTAACACGTATAGAGAAACCCTTCCGTCGTCTTCTCGTTCTTGAATGCGTCGTCCAGCGTGGGGGTATCGTCGGGCACGATGTCCAGATAGTTACATGCGGTCAGTGAAAGACCGATGCCGAGTACTGATAGTATTTTCTTAATATTCATGTCTGTTTATCATTTAGAAGGTGAACTGAAAGCCGAGTGAATAGATACGCAGGGGCGGGTATGAGAGACCTCGTCCGCCACCGATTTCGGGGTCCCAATTTTTGAATTTGCTGAAGGTCAGCAGATTCTGTCCGGATAGATAGATGCGCGCGAACTTATACGTGTAACCGATTTCCACGTTCTTCAGCCTCATGAAAGCGCCGTTGCGCAACCAGTAGGTCGAACTCTTGAAGTTGTTATGATCGGACACACCCTGTACCAAGCGCGGATAAGCCGCATTCGGGTTCGGATTGCTTTCCGACCAGTAGTCGTCGGCAATAAATTGGTAAAGCGCCGTGTACTGTGCACCAAAGGGGTGTATATCGCTCATCATCAAGCTGGTGTTGCCCACGCCTTGGAAGAAGATGCTGACATCGAGGCCCTTGTAGGTGGCCGAAGCGCCGAAGCCATACACAATCTCCGGATTGGTAGGATTGCCTATCAATCCTTGGTCGTTGCCATCTATCTTGCCGTCGCCATTGAGGTCCTTGTACTTGATGTCGCCGGGTAGCACATCGTAACTGCTCGACGGCAACTCCGGCTTGAGTATGTACTCGCCGTTGGCATCCTTGATAAAGTCGCTTTCGGAATACAATCCGTCGGCCACATATCCCTTCGACACGTTCAACGACTTACCTATCTCCGACTGGTACCGGTTGGCTTCGTCGTACGGCGGTTCGTCGCGGTCGAGTAGCGTGTTCTTGGCATACGTAAAGGTTCCTTTCACGTTGACGAACAGCTTGTTGTTCAGGAATGCCTTGTTGTAGTCTACCGTAAGGTCTATACCTTTGTTCCTCACCTTACCAATGTTGGCGTAGGGTCTGTTGTCGCCCAATATACCCGACTCGGTAGGGATGGTACGGTATTGCATAAAGATTCCGTCGCGAATCTCACGATAGACATCGGCCGTAATGGAGAGCGAGCGGAACAGCTCCAGGTCAAGGCCGATATTCAGCTTCTTGCCTTTCTCCCAGTGGGCGCCCACGGCTCCGTACTTCGTGATGGTGGCACCCGACATGCTGGTATGGCTATCTACCGAGCCAAACTGGAAACTTGCGCCGGAGAGGTCGACCTCCGTGAGGTAAGGGAAACGGGAACCGTTGATGCTCGAGTTACCCACGATACCCCATGAGCCGCGTAGCTTGAGGTTGGAAATCACACTCTCGAGGGGCTTCCAGAAAGCCTCGCGCGAGATGTTGTATCCCAAGGCGAAGGCGGGGAAGAGGCCGAAGCGATTGCCCTTCTCGAAGTTCTCCGAGCCGGTATATCCCAAGTTAATCTCGGCCAGGTAACGCCCGTCGTACCCGTAGGTGAAACGTCCCGAAAGGCCTTGGTAGCGGTTGGGCAACGAATCGCGGAAGCCGGAGGGCTTATTGTTGTTGTAGTTCCGCTGCAGGTAGACCAGCAGTCCGCTTACGTCGTGCCGTCCGAAGGTGCGTGCGTAGTCCAAGCTGAGCTGGATGTTCATCAGTCGGTCGCCACTGGAGTCAGTGCTGGTGTTCAGCGCGTTCCGTCCTACGTTCAGTTTCGGCTTTATCACATCGGGTGAGTAGGTGAGGTCGGGGTTGGCGGCTATCTTGTCGGGGTCTACCTCGTAGAAGGTGGGTTGGAAGTCGCGGGTGATGCTGGTAGAGGTCCAGTTCTTGAACGAGATCAACCCTTTGATGGTAAGCCCTTGGGTAATGAACTTCAGGTTCTGCGAGATGTCGAACGAGGCGATGGTGGTGTTCTCGCTACGCTCCTTGTATCCGCTCACCATTTGCGCGTACGGGTTGTGGTAGAGGGGCACACCGCCGTCTTGCGGATTAGGGCCACCGTACTTGTTACCGAAGCGGATGACGTCTTCGTCCATGTCGGGATAATAGGCGGGGAAGAGCACTCCCGGCGAGTTGAACATCTCGCTGTAAAGGTCGCCCGTGGAGTAGCGCGAACCGCCATAGCTCAGGATCTGCGTGTTGAGGCGGACAGCTACCTTGGTGGTTTTTGTCAGGTCGGCTACGATGTTTCCTTGCAGGGAGTAGCGTTGCTGGCGGATGTTGTTGTTGAACTTGTTCTGCGGGTCGCTCTTCAGCATACCGTTGTCGTTGTTGAACGTGGCGTTGAGGAAATAGGTGACCTTCGAGCCACCTCCCGTTACGTTCAGGTTGACCGTCTGGTTGTACGACGCGTTTTTGAAGAGCACGTCTTGCCAGTTCACGTTGGGGTAGATGAGCGGGTCGCCACCTGCTGCGGTATGCTGAATCTTGCTCTGGCTGAAGGGAAGGTTGGCTACCGAGGTGTTGGGGTTACGTGTCAGCACTGCTTCGTTGAACATGCGCATGTAATCCACGCCGTCGGCCAACTCAATCGTTTTCGTGGGTTGGGTCATCTGTCCCTCTACGCGGATGTTGATTTTGGCCCGTTCGGACGACTTTCCTTGGCGGGTGGTGACCAGCATGACGCCGCTCGCACCTATTGAGCCATAGAGTGCCGTGGCGGCAGCATCCTTCAGTACGGAGAAGTTCTCAATCACCTCGGGGGGCAGTGCGTTGAGGTCGGCAGTGCTCACCTCTACACCGTCGATGAAGATGAGGGGGGTGGAGCCACCGCCAAAGGTAGAGATACCACGTATCCAGAAGTTGGCGCCATCGGCTCCAGGCTCACCCGAGCGTTGCACGCTCACCACGCCGGCCAGCTTACCGGCGAAGGCGGTACTCAAGCTGCTTGACGGTACGCGTAGCTCGGCCGGCTTGATGGTCTGCACGGCACCTACCACGCTCTCCTTCTTCTGCTTGCCGAAGCCCACGACCACCACATCGTCCAGCGTCTGGCTATCCGTATCCATGGTGACGTTAATCACGTTTTGGCTGCCGATAGTCATCGCTTGTCTCTTCATGCCGATAAAGGAGAACTCCAAAACTCCCCCCGTGCCTTCTACGGTGATGGAGTATCGGCCGTTTGCGTCGGTCACGGTACCGATGGTACTGTTGCGCAGCTTCACGGTAGCGCCTATGACCGGCTCGTTGTTTTGCGAAGCATCCAGTACAATGCCGGTGATGACGCGCTTCTTTTTCGGCTGCTGCTGTTGTGTAGCGGCAATTTTCTTCAGCATTACCTTGTTCCCGTTTACGGAGTAGGTAATACCGGTTCCCTTGAGTAGTGTGTTCAACACTTCGTCTATCGAACCATGACATTCAATGTTCCGTTTTCCCATGTTTAGGTCTTCTGTCTTATAGACGAACCGATAGTCACTGTGTTCTTCAATCTGTTGGATGGCTTG
>JAISIX010000076.1 GCA_031261805.1 Mediterranea sp. (in: CFB group bacteria) | reverse complement strand
ACCAATAGTAGGATTAAGAAGGCAAACCAGTCAACCAAAATCAGGACGAGACACGCAGTGAGGGTAACTTTACCTTCACGGTTACCATCACGGTTACTCTCACTGGCTAACCATCTTGTTTATAATGCGTTATGCTATATAGAGTGAGGGTATGAGGGTAAAAGACGAAAAAAAACATTCTGGGAGGGAGAAATCAAAAGAACGCAATACTGGCTGCGAAGTCATCGTGTTGCACTTATTTCATGCTGAGTGACTTGCTGAACTCCAGAGCCAGTTTGGCTGTCGGTATATGCAAAGGAGGAGGATGGCTATGGGGAGGCTTAGCTACAGGCTACAGCTCTGAAAGCATGTAATTGCCTAATTTATAATGAGTTCCTTATTTGGTAATCCTTTTGCCAGAATTGATAATCCTTTTGTTGAGAGAGAATGTCGGTATAGTCTATCTTTGCTGGTACAACTAACTAATTTTCAAAAACAAAAGCAATGAAAAGTATCAATTATTTCTTGGCTGCTTCCGTCTTTACCCTGTTGGCGGCGGGTAGCGTTGTTCTCTCTTCTTGTTCGAAGGATGATGATGAATCAACGGACGATGTTTATAGGATTTCGACAGGTGAATCGTTGAGCCTATCAATGAGTAGTAGCTCTGGGTCGACTTCCTACGACCCCATGGAAGAACTTACTGCTGTCTCCAATGCCTTTGTTGCAGAGTTTGGCGGCGATACTTTCACTTTGAAAGGCGACCGAGCAACAAATGACGCTGATGTCATCAAGCGGTTCGAGAAAGTAGCCTCGGCCTATAAGATGAAAGATGGCGTGGTGGGATATCTGGACGTGAAAGTCTACAGGGGAGACGCCTTGCTAAGCACTTATCGCATTGAGAACCATGCCTACACGTACGACTTGTGCATCGACGATTTTTCGGACGACCTTGATATCACTGTCATGAATGCTGTCTATGCGCAGCTCAAAGCCGGGATGCCCATGCAAAGAGATGAGACTGAGTTTGTCCTCTATGCAGCCAATGAGACACTTGCTGATGCTACCGCCAAGTCACTTTACGAGGCTCAGATACCGTTAGTGAAGTTGTCTGACGATTGGTCAGATTCCGACTTTCTCACTGTCGAGCTGGATCGGCTTGTGGACAAAGAGAATTTGGTGGTGGTAGACAGCCACACTTTCAAGAAATAGTAATCTAATAAAACCTTTAAAGAGTATGAAGATAAAAGCGACTGCGTTCTCGGCTATCGCCTGGAACACCTTGTTTTCTATTGCCCTGTTATCCCTCACCTGTTGTAAGGATGACGATGGACCAGCCATCCCCGAGAGTTCTACCGTCGAAACGCCGGAAAGACCTACGACGGATGCTCTGACGGTGACCTCTCCATTAGCCACCTATGTCTTTGGCGAAGGTTACACTGAGGTGCCTCAAGCCATCATCAACCGCTTGACGAATCGGGTACAATCCCTTGACGGAACGGTGAGCACCGTCATCCTACAGGGTGCACAAGTGGGTTCCCTGAGCGACCAACAGTATGAAACGCTGCTGACAATCTTTGCCAAGGATGGCAACTTGGTGGTCACCACCCCTACCGTATCGCAGTGGAACGCCTTTGCCAAAGGCCTGTTAGATGCCTACCTACGGATGACGAGCAATGGGACCCTCCCTCCCGCTCTCTCGGACCAAGTAGAAGGGGTGCTCAACGGCATCCAAAAGGGACTTGTGGGCGACAGCAAAACGCTCTATGTCTTTGACGGCGACGAGGAGCACGACACGGAGCACTTCTGCGACTTGCTTGCTTTGCGTGGTAACGATACCTATTACTTGGACGACTTGAACGATGCCGACGACACGAAACAGACGACCTACTTCTCTTTCGACAAGGATAACGAGGGAAATAGTGACCTGAATAGCGAGGAGACGGAACCCTGGAAAGCCGACCTGAACGCTTACGACTATGGTGTGAGTGCTGACAAGGTGGTGGAGTGGCTCAACCAACAACCTAACCAAGGGCAGAAAGATGCCGCCATGATGACACGGGGGTACGCCTTGCTGAAAAGCCAAACCCGTGCGTCGGCCGATTTGACTGAACTCATGTCGGCACAGACCAAGTACTACCAGTTCAATGTCTATACCAACGATATATTCAGTAGTGTGGCTTCGGCCGTGGTGACATACGATATATGGGCCGTCAACGACATGACAAATCATGTGGATTATTACTTGATTCACCAAGGGATAGACGCCAAGAATGCGGGATTGAATTGCGGTCCCGAAGGGGCGAAGTATTGGTATGAACGCAATTCGGGCGGACACAAATGGGAGGCCTACGGCGGTTACATGACGAAGATAGAGTCGCGCAACTCCTTGAGCGGTGCCAATACGGGCAGCTTGGAGCTACGTGACCACAAGCCGGGTACCACCGTGGGTGCAACGCAAGTGAGCACCGACTTGAGCTATAACATTGGCGGCGAAGTAGGCCTGAGTGCGGAGGGCGTGTCGGGAGGAGTGAGCGGCGGTGTTCATTTCGGCCAAAGTTGGACAACGAATATACCCGACCTGTCTATTTCGGCCAATTCCGACGGTAGTAGCCCTTATTGGGTTTATTCGGGTCCATCGCCCAAGGCGCACGGGAAGTTGTACTACGAGCATGACGATGCGGCCAACATCTTGCAGAACGATTGCCAAGTACACAACTCTTGGATATGGCGACAGCCTGACGCCTCGGGAACGTACACCCTCTCGAGCGATGTGAACGTACATACTGAGATTTTGGCGTATCGGACTAAAGGCCTTTGGTGGAGTGGGTCGGTGTACATGGGCTTAGACAATAAGCAACACTTCGAATTTGTGCTTACGCCGCCTGCCCGTGTCACTCAAAGATGGCAGATGTCATACTCCTCATCGATGGACGACAATGTGGATCAGTACCTCGAAAGCCGTTATGCCGACTACTGGAAGCCAACGCTTACCATTTACGCAAATTCCAACGATGACACCAACGCCCTTGAGGCCTTCTTCGCAAAGTTCGCCTCGGTGCTGCGCAACGACGTGGATATATGGAGGAAGAACGGGCATACAGGAGACTTCACCTTCAGCGTGAAGCGCGAAGATAACCCAAGTATTTACAGGACCTTTACGCTGTCGGTAGGGGAGTAGTCGATAAAACTATCAGATAATATACAATGATAGGAAACGAGGGCCAAGCGGCTGAGTAGCCAAATGGTCGGCGGTGAGTGATTAGTGGATGCGTAGATTATCCATGGCTAATCACTCACCGTTCATTATTGGGGTGTGCATCATTTAGGGGCATTTATTTGCCCATTCCATTACTTTTCACTAACATTGCGCCATACTTAAAAAAAAACCACACCTCATGATTACACCCCAACTGCTCCGTCCCGAGAGTATCGTCGTGGTAGGAGCCTCCAACAACGAGCACAAGCCTGGTGGAGCCATCCTGAAGAACCTTATCCAAGGCGGCTACCAAGGCGAGCTTCGTGCCATCAACCCCAAAGAGACTGAAGTGCAAGGCGTGCCGGCTTATCCCGACGCTACCGCCGTACCCGATACCGACCTGGCCGTGCTGGCCGTGCCTGCGGTAGCCTGCCCCGACATCGTGGAGACACTGGCCCGCGACAAACATACCCGCGCCTTTATCATCCTCTCGGCTGGCTTTGGTGAGGAGACACACGAGGGGGCCGTGCTCGAAGAACGTATCCTCCAGACGGTGAATGCTTATGGCGCTTCGCTCATCGGTCCCAACTGCATCGGGCTGATGAACACGTGGCACCACAGCGTCTTCAGCCAACCCATCCCCCACCTCCACCCGCGTGGGGTCGACCTGATCTCCAGCTCGGGTGCCACGGCGGTGTTTATTCTCGAGAGCGCCGTCACCATGGGCTTGCAATTCAACTCCGTATGGTCCGTGGGCAACGCCAAGCAGATAGGCGTGGAGGATGTGCTGCAATACATGGACGAACACTTCGACCCCGCCACCGACTCGCACATCAAGCTCCTCTACATCGAAAGCATCAAGAACCCCGACCGCCTGTTGCTCCACGCCTCCTCGCTCATCCGTAAGGGGTGCAAGATAGCCGCCATCAAGGCCGGTAGCTCGGAGAGCGGCAGCCGGGCGGCCTCCTCGCATACGGGAGCCATCGCCAGTTCCGACTCGGCCGTGGAGGCACTCTTCCGCAAGGCCGGCATCATCCGTTGCTTCTCGCGTGGCGAGCTGACCACCGTGGGCTGTGTTTTTACCCTGCCCGAGCTGCGGGGACGCAACTTCGCCGTCATCACCCATGCCGGAGGTCCGGGTGTGATGCTTACCGATGCCCTAAGCAAGGGCGGCCTGAACGTGCCCCGTATCGAAGGCGAAGCGGCCGAAGAGCTGAAGGCACATTTCTTTCCCGGGGCCGCCGTGGGCAATCCCATCGACATACTGGCCACCGGCACGCCCGACCAGTTGAGCTACTGCATCGACTACTGCGAGGAGAAGCTGGACAACATTGATGCCATGATGACCATCTTCGGCACGCCGGGCTTGGTGACCATGTTCGACACCTACGAGGTGATACACCAGAAGATGCTCACCTGCCGTAAGCCCATCTTCCCCATCCTGCCTTCGGTGAACACCGCCGGGGCGGAGGTGGCCGACTTCCTGGGAAAGGGGCACGTCAACTTCTCCGACGAGGTGACACTCGGCACCGCCCTCTCACGCATCGTCAACGCCCCCCGGCCCGCCGCTCCCGAGATTGAGCTGTTTGGGGTCGACATCCCTCGCATCCGCCGTCTTATCGACTCCCTGCCCGCAGGCGACCGTTATATAGAACCCAACCACGTGCAGGAGCTGCTCCGTGCCGCCGGCATACCGATGGTGCCCGAGCGGGTGGCTACCAACAAAGAGGAACTGTTTGCCTTTGCCGCCCAGTGTGGTTACCCCGTGGTGGCCAAGGTGGTAGGCCCGGTGCATAAGTCGGACGTAGGCGGTGTGGCGCTCAATATCAAGAGCGAGGGTCATCTGGCTTGGGAGTTCGACCGCATGATGCAAATCCCCGAGGCACGTGCCGTGATGGTGCAACCCATGCTGAAGGGCACGGAGCTGTTTGTAGGCGCCAAGTACGAAGATAAGTTCGGGCATGTGGTGCTCTGCGGCTTGGGTGGCATCTTTGTGGAAGTGCTCAAGGATGTCTCTTCGGGTCTCGCTCCCCTTTCGTACGAGGAAGCCTACTCCATGATTCGTTCCCTTCGTGCCTACAAAATCATAAAAGGGACACGTGGTCAGGCCGGGGTCAACGAAGACAGGTTTGCCGAAATCATCGTCCGTCTATCCACCCTGCTACGTTTCGCTACTGAAATCAAGGAGATGGACCTCAACCCGTTGTTGGGCACGCCGGAAGGAATCGTGGCGGTGGACGCACGGATACGGGTCACGAAATAGAATAAGAATAGCCTAAAATAGCAATACAGCCCGGTGGAAAGAGAAGAACCACCGGGCTGAATCAAGAGGAGGGTGTATTAGCCTCCTGTTCTGTCCTAAAAGAGAGAGAGTATTTCTGTTCTCATAGCAGCATTGCCGGGTTATAATAAAATAGTCAAGGGGGTTATCCTGTTATGGGGAAGTATGCTTTAACGAAAGTCTTTCAGTTCCTCTTGCAACTTCTGGCGCATGAAAAAGATGCGGCTCTTCACCGTGCCCAGCGGGAGGCCGAGCTTGTCGGCTATCTCACGGTACTTGAATCCGGCCACGTGCATGGCGAAAGGAATGCGGTACTCCTTGGCCATGGAGTTCACGATGCGGCGCATCTCTTTGAGGTCGTGGGCACTGTCGGTACTTTCGAAGGCGGTTGTCTGAGGTAAGTTCAAGTGATAGAGGTTGTCGGTATGGTCGACAAAAGTCTGTTCACGCATCACCTTGCGATAGTTGTTGATGAAGATGTTGCGCATGATGGTGTACATCCAGCCTTTGAAGTTGGTGTCGGGCATGTACTTGTCTTCATTGTCCAGCGCTTTGAGAGAGGTCTCCTGTAGTAAGTCGTTGGCCTCCTCATAGTTGGTGGTCAGCTTGTAGGCGAAACGCAAGAGTTCATCTTGCAGCGCGATTAAGTCTTTTCTAAAACTCAAACTTCTCATACGGTTTATCTTTAAGAGTGAATACTTTGTTTGTTGTCTTTCGACGTTGCAAGTTTACGGCCTTTTCGAGAGGGAGAGGGGAGGGAGGTTAGCTAACTTTAGGGGAAAAACTGTCAATTGTCGGTTTTCGGGTGCTTTTGGATAGTTATCGGATGTCATTTTGAGCTAAGAGAGGGGCTACGGCTTGCTTTTTCCAACAAATTATAGCGATTAATGAAAAAGAACCCTTAATTTTGTGCCATCATTGTTAGTAGAAAAAGGATGACCAATGACTCTTTGTTCTTAATAGATGTCGACAGCATACTTCGGTCCAAGGCGCCGAAGCAATACAAGTACATACCCCGGTTCGTCGTCTCCTACCTGAAGAAGATTGTTCATCAGGAGGAGCTGAACGTGTTTTTGGAAGCATCGAAAGACAAGGTAGGTGTAGACTTTCTGGAAGCTTGCCTGGAGTTCCTTGATGCCAAGATAGAGGTGAAAGGGCTGGAGAACATACCTTCCGACGGGCTGTACACGTTTGTGTCCAATCACCCATTGGGCGGGCAAGACGGCGTGGCACTGGGCTATGTGCTGGGCCGGCGGTTCGACGGCAAGGTGAAGTACTTGGTGAACGACCTGCTGATGAACCTTCACGGGTTGGCTCCACTCTGCATCCCCATCAACAAGACGGGCAAGCAGGCCAAAGACTTCCCACGGATGGTAGAGGCCGGTTTCCGCTCGGACAACCAGCTCATCATGTTTCCTGCCGGGCTTTGCTCGCGCAAGCAGAAAGGGGTGATATGCGACTTGGACTGGAAAAAGACCTTCGTGGTGAAGAGCGTACAGACGCAGCGCGACGTGGTACCGGTGCATTTCGACGGGCAAAACTCCAGCTTTTTCTATCGCTTGGCGAACCTTTGCAAGGCATTGGGCATTAAGTTCAATATCGCCATGTTGTACCTGGCGGACGAGATGCTGAAAAACCGGCATAAGACGTTCACCGTGACGTTTGGAAAGCCCATCCCGTGGCAGACGTTCGATAAATCGAAGACACCCACCCAGTGGGCAGAGTACGTAAAGGATATAGTATATAAACTGTAATTGCTTAGAGCAACAAAAGAAGGATATGGAAGAAATCATTGAGCCGGTAAGCAAAGCCTTGCTGAAAGCGGAGCTGACAGAGGAAAAACGCCTGCGGATGACCAACAAGAGTAACAACCAGATATACATCGTTACTCACCAGAACGCGCCTCACGTGATGCGGGAGATTGGCCGCTTGCGCGAGATTGCATTCCGCGCTGCTGGTGGAGGGACGGGCCTGTCGATGGACATCGACGAATACGACGTGATGGAGCACCCCTACAAACAACTCATCGTGTGGAACCCCGAGACGGAAGAAATCTTGGGAGGCTACCGCTACCTGCTGGGCACCGATGTCCAGTTCGATGAGGCAGGCGCTCCCATGCTGGCTACCTCGCACATGTTCCGTTTCTCGGAGAAGTTTATCAACGAGTACTTGCCACTCACTATCGAGCTGGGACGCTCGTTCGTCACTCTCGAGTATCAATCCACCCGTACCGACCGCAAGGGACTGTTCGCATTGGACAACCTGTGGGATGGACTGGGAGCGCTCACCGTGGTGATGCCCAACGTGAAGTACTTCTTCGGCAAGGTGACCATGTATCCCAGTTACCACCGCCGCGGACGCGACATGATTCTCTATTTCCTCAAGAAACACTTCGGTGATAAGGAGGGGTTGATTACCCCCATCGAGCCGTTGTTGCCCGAGACCTCTACCGAAGAGCTGGCCACGCTGTTCTGCAAGGACTCTTTCAAGGACGACTACAAGATACTGAACCACGAGATTCGCAGGCTGGGCTACAACATCCCCCCGCTGGTGAATGCCTATATGGGCCTCAGCCCCACGATGCGCATGTTTGGCACCGCCATCAACTATGAGTTTGGCGACGTAGAGGAGACCGGTATCCTTATTGCCGTGGACGAGATTCTGGAAGAGAAGCGCATCCGGCATATACAAACCTATATAGAGGAGCATCCCGAGGCGCTGAAGTTCACACCCCGACAAGGTGAAGAGGTGTTCGCACCCAAGGTGGTGACGCAGGAGGGAGACGCTTGCCATCCATTATTATAATAGTGTAGAAGCCAACTGTTTTTATGAAGATACAAATTATAAACCACTCCAAACACCCCCTCCCATCGTACGCTACGGCGCTCTCGGCGGGCATGGACCTACGTGCCAACCTCACCGAATCCATCACCTTGGCTCCATTGCAACGCTGCTTGGTGCCCACGGGGCTGTACATCGCCCTGCCTGAAGGATACGAAGCGCAAGTGCGCCCCCGCAGCGGACTGGCCCTGAAGAAAGGCATCACCGTACTCAATTCGCCCGGAACCATCGACGCCGACTATCGGGGCGAGATAGGTGTCGTCTTGGTGAACATTTCGGACGTGCCGTTTGTCATAGAAGATGGAGAGCGTATCGCACAGATGGTGATAGCCCGCCACGAACAGGTGCGGTGGGAAGAGGTGGAGACGCTCGACGATACGGAGCGCGGAGCCGGTGGCTTCGGGCATACCGGAACCTAACCCCATAACAAAAAGAAATTAAGGAGGAGAAGAAAGCTAACATGAAAAAGAAACAAATAGGATGGTTGCTGGGACTGGCCCTGCTCATCGGCTCTTGTGGGACGACAAGCAAGGTGAAGAAGGATTCTGTGCCTACGGCGACCCGGCACGAACTCTCCGCAGAGCAACAACGCAAATACGACTATTACTTCCTGGAGGCCGTGAGGCAGGAACAGAAGCTGGACTACACAGCTGCCTTCGGGATGCTGAAACACTGTTTGGACATTGACCCCGAGGCGGCTTCGGCCCTCTACGAGATGTCGCACTACTACCAGTACCTCCGGCAAACGCCCAAAGCGCAGGCCGTGTTGGAGAAAGCGGTGAACAATGCCCCCGATAACTACTGGTACGCGCAGAAACTATCCAACTTGTACTTGCAACAAGACTCCTTGGACAAGGCCACCACGCTGCTGGAGCAGATGGTGACCCGCTTCCCCGGCAAGCAAGACCCGCTCTTCACCCTTCTCGACATCTATGGCAAGCAGGAGCAGTACCCGCAAGTCATCAACACGCTGAACCGGCTGGAGACCCGCTTGGGTAAGAGCGAGCAGCTATCCATGGAGAAGTTCCGCACCTATCTGCAGATGAAAGATAACTCCAAGGCGCTGCACGAGATAGAGAGCCTGATTCATGAGTATCCCACGGAGCTGCGTTACCAAGTCATCTTGGGCGACGTGTACATGCAAAACGGGAAAAAGCAAGAGGCCTACAACCTCTACCAGAAGGTGTTGAAAGCTGAGCCAACCAACCCTTCTGCCCTCCTCTCCATGGCCTCCTACTACGACCAGACGGGACAGAAGGAACTCTATCGCCAGCAGTTGGACACGCTGCTGCTGAACGACGGAGTGCCGTCGGACACCAAAGTGAACATCATGCAGCAGATGATAAGCGCCAATGAGCAGGCCGGCAAAGACAGCACACAGCTCATTTCCCTCTTCGACCGGATGATAAAAGAAGATATGGACGACGCGAAAGTGCCGATGCTCTATGCGCAATACCTCTTCACGAAGAACTTGCAGGACAAAGCCGTACCCGCCTTGGAGCAGGTGGTGAACATCGACCCGACCAACAAACAAGCGCGCCTGATGCTGGTGAGCGCCGCCATCAAGCATGAGGACTACAAGCAGATCATCAAAGTCTGCGAGCCGGGCATAGAGGCCACCCCCGACGCTGTGCCGCTGTACTACTACCTCGCCATCGCCTACAGCCAGGCCGAACAGCCCGACAGCGTGCTGAGCGTGAGCAAACGGGCTTTGACGCACATCACCGCCGATACGAAAGACGAGGTGGTGTCCGACTTCTACAACATCATGGGTGACACCTACCAAGCCAAGAAGATGATGAAGGAGGCTTATGCCGCCTACGATTCGGCCTTGGTGTACAACCCCGACAATACCGGCGTACTGAACAACTACGCCTATTACCTCTCGCTGGAGCGGCGCGACCTCGACAAAGCCGAGGAGATGAGTTACCGCACCGTCAAGGCCGAACCGGGCAACGCCACCTTCCTCGACACTTACGCTTGGATACTCTTCGAGAAGGGCCGCTACACCGAAGCCCGTCTTTATATGGACGACGCCCTCAAGAACGATACCGAGCAGAGCAGCGTGCTGCTGGAACATGCCGGTGACATCTACTCCAAGCTGGGCGACACGGAGCGGGCGATGAAATACTGGCAGCAGGCGCTCGAGAAAGGGAGCGACTCCAAGACGCTGAAGCAGAAGATAAAGGCTCGAAAATACATCGCCGAATGAAAAGAATCGCCTACCTCCTACTACTGCTCGTGGTGCTGGCCGGTTGCCGCAGCTCCAAGCATCTGTTGGCACCCGAGGCAGTGGAAGTCCCCCATTACCTCAGCTCAAGGGTGCAGCTTTCGTTGGCAAGCCGCAAAGGCCCCATCGTGGTGAATGGTACCATGAAGATGAAGAGCGGTGAGTGTGTGCAGATAGCACTGTTGATGCCCATCCTGCGCACCGAGGTGGCACGTGTGGAGGCCACGCCCCAACAAGTCTTGCTGGTGGACCGGATGAACCGCCGCTACGTGCGGGCCAGCCGGGAAGAGCTACGGACTATGTTCCCCATCGCACACGTGGAGTTTGCCCGCTTGCAAAAATTGCTGGACGATGCCGCCAAGCCCGGTGGAAAACGTGAGTTGAGCGGTGCCGACCTCGGCATACCCGCCTTGGATGGTTCCAAGGTGATGCTGTACGACTTCTCCACCAAGGAGTTGCAAGTGACGCCCACCGCGCTGAACGAACGCTACCGCCAGATACCGCTGGACGAATTTGTCACCATGCTGAAAGGGATGTTGCGATGAAACGCGCCTGCTTGATACTCCTCGCCCTACTGGGGTTGGTGTTGCCGCTTGCGGCCCAGTCCACCAATCCGCTTATTCGCGACCTGGAGAGCAAGCGTGGTATGTTGCAGAAGCAAATCTCCGAGTCAGAGACGCTCCTGCGGAGCACAAAGAAAGACGTGGGCAGCCAGCTCAACAGCTTGGCGGCGCTCACCGGGCAAATCGCCGAGCGGAAACGCTACATCATACGCATCAACATGGACCTCGATGCCATCGACCGGGAACTGGCCTCCTTGGGGAGGCAACTTGATGCCTTGCAGAAAGACCTCGCCCTCAAGAAGAAACGGTACGAGGCCTCCGTGCAATACCTCTATAAGAACCGCTCCATCCAGGAGAAGCTCCTCTTTATCCTTTCCGCCAAAGACTTGGACCAGACCTACCGCCGCCTGCGCTACGTGCGGGAGTACGCCACCTACCAACGGCTGCAAGGCGAAGAGATACTGAAGAAACAGGAGCAGATACGCCAGAAGAAAGCCGAACGCCAACAAGTGCGGAACACCCAAGCCGGTCTGCTGAAAGACCGGGAACAGGAGCAGACGAAGCTGGAGACGCAGGAGAAGGAACAACGTACCTTGGTGACCGGCCTACAGAAGAAACAACGCGGCCTGCAGAACGAGCTGAACAAGAAACGGCGAGAGGCCAACCGCCTCAACGCCCGCATCGACAAGCTGATAGCCGACGAGATAGAGAAGGCGCGCAAGCAAGCCGAAGAGGAGGCAAGGCGCACGGCGGGCACCGCCAAGAAGACGGATGGGAAAGAGGCGGTGCGCTCCAAGGGCGGCAAAGCAAGCCCGATGGAAGCCTTCACCATGACCAAGGCCGACCAGGAACTCTCCGGCAACTTCGCCGCCAACAAAGGCAAGCTACCCATGCCCATCTCCGGCGCCTACATCATCGTGAGCCGTTACGGCGAGTACTCCGTGCCGGGGCTGCGCAACGTGAAGCTGGACAACAAAGGCATCGATATACAGGGCCGCGCCGGCGCACAGGCACGTGCTATCTTCGACGGGAAGGTGGCGGCGGTCTTCAAGCTCAACGGACTGTTCAACATCCTCATACGCCACGGCAGCTACATCTCCGTGTACTGCAACCTCTCGTCCACCTTGGTCAAGCAAGGCGACACGGTAAAGACCAAGCAGGCCATCGGCGACATCTTCTCCGACGGAGCCGACAACGGACGCACCGTGCTACACTTCCAGCTGCGCCGCGAGAAGGACAAACTGAATCCCGAGCCGTGGCTCAACCGATAACTGATAAAGAAAAGAACATAGCATGAGAAGGAACATAGCAATCATATTGGCAGGAGGCATGGGAAGCCGTCTGGGCCTCTCCACCCCCAAGCAATTCTTCAAGGTAGCCGGCAAAATGGTGGTGGAGCACACAGTGGACGCTTTTGAGTGCAATCCCCACATCGACGAGATAGCCATCGTCTCCAACCCCTTCTATGTCTCCGACTTCGAGTCCATCGTCATCAAGAACGGGTGGAAGAAGGTGAAACGTATCCTGAAAGGGGGAAAGGAACGGTATGAATCCAGCCTCTCCGCTATCAAGGCCTATGAGGGTGATGACGTGAACCTTATCTTCCACGATGCCGTACGTCCCTTGGTGAGCCAGCGCATCCTGGATGATGTGGTGAAGGCGCTAAACAGTTACGACGCCATCGACGTGGCTATGCCTGCTACCGATACCATCATTGAGATGGAGGGCGACTTCATTCACCAGATACCCGACCGCTCCCGTCTGCAACGAGGACAGACCCCGCAGGCTTTCCGGCTGGAGATTATCGACAGGGCTTACGAGGTAGCGCTGAAAGATCCGCTGTTCAAGGTGACCGACGACTGTGGCGTGGTGGTGAAATACCTGCCCCACGTGCCGGTCTATGTCGTACGGGGCGAGGAAAGCAATATGAAGCTGACCTATAAGGAAGACACCTATCTGCTCGATAAGTTCTTCCAGTTGCGCAAGAGTGAGCTACACGACGAACAGCCGGACGAGCGACTGCTGAAAGAAAAGGTCGCCGTTGTCTTTGGCGGCAGCTACGGCATCGGCCGGGAGGTGGCACGCCTGCTGGGACAGAAACAGGCTCGTGTCTTTTGCTTCTCGCGTAGCATGAACGGTGTGGACATTGGCAACCGGGAAGAGGTGGCCGATGCGCTGGCGAAGGTCTTTGAGCAGACACACCGCATCGACTACGTCATCAATAGCGCCGGCATGCTCCGGAAAGAACCGTTGATAGGCTCCGACTACGCAACTATCTGCGATGCCATCAATACCAACTATACAGGTACTATCAACGTGGCGCTCGAAGCATACAGCTACCTGAAGGAGAGCAAAGGGGCGCTCCTTTTCTTCACCTCCAGCTCCTATACCCGCGGACGCGCTTTTTACAGCATCTACTCCTCCACCAAGGCGGCGATTGTCAACTTCGTGCAGGCCATCGCACAGGAGTGGGAACCTTTCGGCATCCGTGTCAACTGCGTCAATCCCGAACGGACGAAAACCCCCATGCGGGTGAAGAACTTCGGCATCGAACCCGACGACTCACTGCTGATGCCCGAACAAGTGGCGGAGGCTACCGTACAAACCCTGCTCTCGGACTTCACCGGACAGGTGATTGATGTTAAAAGGAAAAACTTATGAAGAACGAATACCTGTCGGCCTATACGGCGCAGAACCTGCGTGCCTGCCAGCTCAAGCAACTCTCCATCCTCGAAGAGATTGACCGCATCTGCCGGAAGCATCGCATCGGCTACTGGCTCGATGGCGGCACCCTGCTGGGAGCGGTACGCCACGGAGGCTTCATCCCTTGGGATGACGACATTGACATCGGTATGTCACTGGCCGACCTGCATCGTTTTGTAGAGGTCGCCCCAGCCGAGTTGCGCGACGGTCTCTTCCTGCAGACTCCGTTGAACGAGCCGTCGGGCAAGGAGCCTATCACAAAGGTGCGCGACTTGAACTCTTTTTTTGTAGAGCCGGGCGATAACTTCAATGCCGATTATCAGAAGGGGCTGTATGTTGACATCTTCCCTTTTATCGACTATCCCAGCATCCCCCGTTCGTGGGTAAAGTGGTTGACTACAGGCGTCTCTAAGAGTTTCTCCATCCTTCACAGCCAGCACTATTATTCCGCGCGCTCCTTCTCCGAGTTCTTTTACTTCGGAGCGAAGTACTGCCTCTGTCGCCTCTTGTGGGGAACGCTCTGCCTCTGCTGCAAGAAGGGTGCCTATCTCTCCAACATCCTTGTCAACAACGGATATGGCATCATGCACCGCAAGGATTCGGTCTATCCGTTGTCGACCATCACGTATGAAGGGAAAACCTTCCAGGCACCAGCCAACCCCGATGCCTATCTGAAGGACCTGTACAAGAACTATATGGACATTCCGCCGAAAGAGAAGCAGAAGGTCCACGCCATTTACATTCACCCTGAATTACTGAAGCAATGAAAAAGCCCGCCCTTGTAGATGTGCCCGTACTCATCCTCTTCTTCAACCGCCCCAAACCCTTGGAGCAGGTGTTCGAGCAAGTGCGCAAGGCACGTCCCAGCAAGCTCTTCCTCTACCAGGATGGCCCGCGCGGCGAGCGCGACCTGGCAGGCATCGAAGCCTGCCGCCGCATCGTGGAGCAGGTGGACTGGGAGTGCGAGGTGCAACGGCTCTACCAAGAGCGCAACTACGGCTGCGACCCCTCCGAATACCTGTCGCAGAAGTGGGCCTTCGCACAGGTGGACAAGTGCGTGGTGCTGGAGGACGACGACGTGCCCGCCGTCTCCTTCTTCGCCTTCTGCAAGGAGATGCTCGACCGCTATGAGCACGACACCCGCATCAGCATGATAGCCGGCTTCAACAACGAGGAGGTGACGCCCGACGTGCCCGACGACTATTTCTTCGCCTCCACCTTCTCCATCTGGGGATGGGCCAGCTGGCGACGCGTGGTGGACCAGTGGGACGAACGTTATACCTTCCTTGACGACACGTTCAACATGCGGCAGCTGGAAGCCCTCATCCGGGAGCGACGTTTCCGGCGCGACTTTGTGCCGATGTGCCGCTCACACCGCCAGAGCGGGAAGGCGTTCTACGAGACCATCTTCCACGCCTCCATGCTCTTCAACTCCGGACTGGCCATCGTGCCCACCCGTAACCTGGTGAACAACCTCGGCCCCATCGGCGAGTCCACCCACTTCGGCGGCTCCATCGCCACCCTGCCCCGTGGTTACCGTCGCATCTTCACCATGAAGCGCTACGAGCTGGAATTCCCGCTCCGCCACCCCCGCTACGTGATAGAGAACGTGCGCTATAAGCAAGCCGTCTACCGCATCATGGGCTGGGGACATCCTTGGCGCAAGGTGGGTCGCTCCTTCGAGGAGCTGGCGCTCAACCTGCGTTACGGCAACTTCGCCGTCATCGTGCAATCCTTCAAAAACCGCCTCGACAAATGGATGGGAAAAAAACAACACCGCTAACGCCCGCGCCGCTTACCATCTACTTCTACCATACACGCCTCACCACCGAGAGCTACGAGGAGTGGAAGGCATACCGCTTCCCCGGCCATCTGCTCTACGGGCAGCCGTTACTGGAGCAGTACGGTATCCGTTCGGTGATGCACCGCTACAAGGCGTTTGCTTCCCGTTGGAAGCTCACGCTCTACACCACCCGCCAGATTCTGTTCTGCCGGCAGAAGTACCAAGTGCTCTACGGCACCTCCTTCCGGGGCTTGGAACTCATCATCTTCCTCCGTGCCATCGGCCTGTATCGCAAACCCGTGGTGGTGTGGCACCACCAGTCGGTACGTGCCGCCGCTTCCAAACTGCGTGAATGGGCCTCACGCCTCTTCTACCGGGGCATCGACCGGGCGTTCTTCTTCAGCCAGCGGCTGATGGACGACTCCCTGCCTTGCGGCAAGATGCCCGCCGAACGGATGCAACTGGTGCATTGGGGACCCGACCTGCCCTTCTACGACCACCTGCTGCAAGACCATCCGCGACAGCATCCCCACGGCTTTATCTCCACCGGCAAGGAGAACCGCGACATGGAAACCCTGTTCCGGGCTTTCGATGCCGCAGGGGGAGTTGAGCTGGACATCTATACCGCCCCGGCCAACGGGCTGGTGAATTACCGGCAATTCTTCGAGCACCATCGCTTGCCCGAATGTGTGCGGGTGCACTATACGGAAGGTGTCATCCCCTACGAACTGGCCAAGAAGGTGGCGCAGAGGAGCGTCGTCGTCATCTGCTGCCTGGAGTTCCCCTACACCGTGGGGCTGACCACGTTGGTGGAGGCGCTTGCCCTCGGCCTGCCCGTCATCTGCTCGCGTAACCCTTACTTTGGCTTCGACATCGACCGCGAAGAGGTGGGCATCACCGTACCCTACGGTGATGTGGAGGGATGGATAGCTGCCATCCTCCGGCTGACGGAGCATCCCGAAGAGGCACGCCGTATGGGGGCCAACGCCCGACGATTGGCCGAAGAACGCTTCAACCTCGCGATATGCGCCCGCGAAGTGGCCGAGGCCCTGCGTGCAGTGAGTGAACCCTGCAAACACCCGCGCAGATGAACTGCCTTACCTTCATCCCCGTAGGCGGACTGGGCAACCGAATGCGAGCCATCGCCTCCGCCGTGACACTGGCCCAGGCTACCCGTAGCGAGTTACGCATCGTCTGGTTCCGAGACTGGGCTATGCAGGCCCCCTTCCAAGCGCTGTTCCAACCCCTCAGCCAAGCGAGCGTTGAGCTGCGCGAAGCGACACGGGCCGACCACCTCATGCTGGACCGGCCCCGGCCTAAGAACCTCTTCCTGCCCCGCCTCTACCAGAAGTGTCGGTTTCGCGCCTCCCTCTACGAGCGTTCCATCACGCCCCTCTGCAAAGAAGGGTTCGATTTCGCCGCCTGGGTAAAGCAGCATGAGCGGGTCTACTTGGCCTCGTACACCCATTTCCAAAACTACGCCCACACGGAGATTGCCCGCCTGTTCGTGCCCCAAGTCGAGCTGTTGCGACAGATAGACGAACGCTCCGCATCCTTCGCCACGACACGTACTATCGGTGTACATATCCGTCGCACGGACAACGTCCTCGCCACGGCACAAAGTCCGCTGGAGCTTTTCTACCCCAAGCTCGACGCAGAGATAAATGCCGGTGGCCGCACCCTCTTTTATCTCGCCACCGACTCCGAAGAGGTGAAGCAAGCCTTGAAGCAACGCTACGGAGCCGAGCGCTTGATGACATCCGCCCATCAAGCCGACCGCACCTCCTTGGCAGGCGTACAAGAAGGGCTTGTAGAACTGTACACGCTCGCCCGCACCCAAAAGATTTTCGGCTCCTACGGCAGCTCCTTCTCCGAAATCGCGGCACAGGTGGGGCAGGTTCCGCTGGAGGTCGTGAAGTGGTGAATGGAAGTAAGATGACGCCTATCGGATGCCGAGTCCGGTGAGTCATCAAACATTTTGCCCCATTCTTTTGGCTGTGCGTCGTTTATTTCGTATTTTGCCGCAGAATTTGCGTCGTTATAGGGCTGCTATCGACGTACAAAATAGAATGATATGTATATTCACGAGCTTAATCATTGGACAGACTTCCGCTGGGATGGCGCTAAAATAGCCATTCTGCTGGATGAAATAGCGCGTCTACAAGGTTTGCTACATGGCAGGCAGATAGAGCTTGCGTTTCTAAAGCCATGTAGCGTAACATGGTAACTACCACCCTGTTCTATGGATGATTATACGCTATAGTTAAGGATGGCGTTGCGAACTGCCTTTTCTCTTCTCCTTTTTGAACGCGCTCCTCAGATAAGTCATGCTTTCGTGGAAGGTGACAGCTCGGCTTAGCCACATCACCAGGAGATAGAGTGCGGCGCTTACCGCTACCTTGGCGATGAATAGCAAGTAGATGTTCGCGATGTCGCGCGTGAGGAACCAAGCGACTGCCATAGCCCCCAGGATGGCGAGTGCGAAGGGTAGGATATCCTTCAGTAGGGAGAGGAGGCGAAGCCCTATTTCGCGCCACACAAAGTAATGCCACACCAGCAGCCAGCCGGCATTGATGGCGGCGTAGGCGGTAATCATGGTGATGATGCCGTACGGGTAGCACGCCAGCACGGTGGCCATCTGTAGGACTCCTTGGGCGATGGTGACCCACATATAGGTGTCCGAGCGCCCCTTGCTGATGAGCAGGTTGGAATAGAGCGTGTTGAGCGGGATGAAGGCCCCGGCAATGCAGAGTAGCTGGAGGATGACGGTACTGTCGGCCCACTTGTCGGTGAGGACGACGGTAACGAACTCGGGGGCGATAAACGACAGCCCCAGCATGGCCGGGAAGGAGATGAAGGCGGTGAAACGTAGCATCTTACGGAAGGTGCGACGTTGCCGCTCCCGGTCGTCGGAGATGCTGGCCAGTACAGGCTGCGCCACGCCGGCTATCATGCCGTTCACCAAGGAGTAGCCCATGTAGTTCCATTTGTCGGCCTGCGTGAAGTAGCCCACCTCCTCATTGGTATAGAGCTTACCGATAATGACAGAGAGGTAGTTGCTGTTGATGCGGCTGAAGATATTGGTGAACAGGAGCTTGCTGCTGAAGCCTATCATGCCGCGTAGCGGGCTGAGGTCGAACGTGAACGTGGGGCGCCACGAGGAGAAGTGCCAGTAACAAAGGTTGACCACCAGCACGTTGAGGATGGTCTGCGTGGCCAGCGCCCAGTAGGAATATCCACCGAAGGCCATCGCCACGCCGACGGTGCCGGACACTACCAAGCCGGCCATCAGCGAGATGGCCTTCTCCTTCACCATCAGGTTGCGGAACATGTGGGCGTTTTGGGCGATGCCGAGGCTCGAGACGAGGAAGCCGAGGAAGATGTAGCGGCAGAGTGCCGTCAGCTCGGGGCTTTCGTAGAAGCGTGCGATGAGCGGGGCGCAGGCGAAGAGTAGTAGGTAGAGGAAGAGGCTCAGTCCGATGTTGGACCAGAAGACGGCGTTGTAGTCGCGGTCGGTCACCTCCTTCTTGTTGACCAGTGCCGCCGTGAAGCCGCTCTCCTGCAACACGCCTGCCAAGGCGGAGAAGATGGCAATCTTCCCCACCATGCCGTAGTCGGCCGGGTCGAGGAGGCGGAGGAGGAAGAGGCCGAAGAATGCCATCAGCAACTGTTGTGCGCCGTTGCTGATGCCTCCCCAGAAGAGTCCCTTGGCGGTCTTCTGCTTGAGCGTCTGTTCTGTCATCTTCGTTTCTATACTCCTGTTTCTGCTATGGGTTCTACTGTAGTTCGATATGTATGATGTTGTCCTTCACGAAGAACGTATGCTTGATGCCTCTGTGCCCCAGGTACTCCCGCAACTCGTGGAGGGTGGGGTAATCGTTTGCCCCCACGAAGCAGTGGGCATCGTCGATGAGCAGGATGTGCGGCCACCGGGCGGGCAGGATGGCATCCAGCTCGCCGAAGAGGGGGCACTCCGTGGTGCCTTTGGCCGTCAACCCGCCGGAGTAATGGCCGTCGAGCCAGAAGACGGCGGGGCCGTTGACGTGGCGCACTACCTCGTGCAGCATCACGGCCGAGTCGCCGTGATAGAGGTGCACCTTGGGGTAGCGTCGGAAGCGGCGTACGGCGCGTTCGTAGTAATAGTCGGCCAGCTCGATGCTGGCTATCTCGTCGAAGTGCCGGAGCTGTACGAACACCATCTCGCCGGTGTACGTGCCGGTCTCTATCAACGTGCGGGCGCCGTTCTTCTCCTGCGCCTCGCGGATGGCCATCCGCTTGACGGCGTGTACGGGTGGGAGGGGCATTCCTGCCCGCTCCCATTGCCTTATCTGTACCCTCGTCTCCACCTCTTTCAGCGTGCTGAGCAGGCGGTTGGGTATGAAAGTCCTGATTCTCATAATGATGGTAATGGTTAAGGTGAGTGGGACGAAAAACTATTTCACCTCGCTGCCGGGTTTCACTTCGCGTCCCGGCATGACGACTGCCAAGCCGCCATCGTGGTTCTCGGCACTCAGTATCATCCCTTCGCTCACGATGCCTTTCAGCTTGCGTGGGGCGAGGTTGGCGATGAAGCATACCTGCTTGCCCACCAGCTCTTCGGGTTGGTAGTGCTTGGCGATGCCCGACACGATGGTGCGCGTCTCCAGCCCGTCGTCTATCTTGAACTGGAGCAGCTTGTCGGCCTTGGGCACCTTTTGGCACTCCAGCACCGTGCCCACACGGATGTCGAGTTTCTCGAAGTCGGCGAATTCGATGTTGGGGCGGATGGGGTTGGCCTTGTAGTTGGCTTCCTCGTTGGCCTTCTTCGTGTCCTCGAGCTTCTGCACTTGGGCGTCGATGACGCTGTCGTCAAGCTTCTCGAAGAGTAGCTCGGGCTGGTTCATCTGGTGTCCGGCGGCCAGCAGGTCGCTACGTCCCAGCTCGCTCCAGTCGAACTCGCCCATGTTCAGCATCTCGCGTAGCCGCTTGGAGCTGAAGGGGAGGAAGGGTTCGAAGGCGATGGCGAGGTTGGCCACCAGTTGCAGGGCGATGTTGAGGATGGTGCCTACGCGTTGCATGTCGGTCTTGGCAAGCTTCCACGGCTCGGTGTCGGCCAGGTATTTGTTGCCGATGCGCGCCAGGTTCATGGCCTCCTTCTGCGCGTCGCGGAACTTGAATATGTCGAGCAGCTTCTCCACCTCGGCCTTCACGTCGGCAAACTCCTTGAGGGTGTCGCGGTCCTGCTCCGTCAGCTCGCCCTGTGCGGGTACGCGTCCGTCGAAGTACTTCTGCGTGAGTACCATGGCGCGGTTCACGAAGTTGCCGTAGACGGCCACCAGCTCGTTGTTGTTGCGTGCCTGGAAGTCTTTCCAGGTGAAGTCGTTGTCTTTCGTCTCGGGGGCGTTGGCGGTGAGCACGTAGCGCAGCACGTCCTGCTTGCCGGGGAAGTCGGCCAGGTACTCGTGGAGCCATACGGCCCAGTTGCGTGAGGTGGAAATCTTCTCACCCTCGAGGTTGAGGAACTCATTGGCCGGCACGTTGTC
>JAISIX010000058.1 GCA_031261805.1 Mediterranea sp. (in: CFB group bacteria) | reverse complement strand
CTACCGTACGGGTGATGCTCGAAGAGGATGCCGAAACGCTTGACGAGGTGGTGGTGACGGGATATACCTCGGAAAAGAAAGCCGACCTGACGGGCGCGGTAGCTATCGCCCCGGTGGCGTCACTCAAGACCATCCCCGACACTGACCCCATGCGTGCCTTGCAAGGGCGTATAGCCGGCGTGACGATTACCGACGACGGCAGTCCCTCGGGGACGGGTACCATCCGCATTCGTGGCATCGGTTCCATCAACTCCAGCCAAGACCCTTTGTTCGTCATCGACGGAGTGCCTACCACCTCCACGCTCAACTCGCTCAATACAAACGATATTGAGAGCATCCAGGTGCTGAAAGACGCGGCTTCGGCATCCATCTATGGTTCGCGTGCCGCCAATGGCGTGATTATCATCACTACCAAACATGCCAAGGAGGGGCAGAAGATGAAGGTTGACTTCTCCGCCTCACTCACTGCGCAGTTCTACACCACGCATACCAAGGTGCTGGACACAGCGGGCTACGGCAAGGCGCTGGTGCAGGCCGCACTCAACGATGGCATCAACCCCGTGTCGTACGCACACAACTATGGATATACGGTGACGGGTAGCGGGGCGAACCTGAGCGACTATACCATTACGCCAGGCATTTACGATGGTTACCTTAACGCCTCCCATTCCATGTTGCCGGCTGATACGGATTGGTTCGACGTCATCTCGGATACGGGCTTCACGCAGAACTACGACGTGTCGCTCTCTACAGGGTCGGACAAGGGTACTATGATGTTCTCTTTGGGCTACAAAGGTACCGATGGCGTGCTGAAGTACACCGACTTCAACTCCATAGCCGCCCGTATGAACTCGACTTACAACGTAGGCAAACTGGTTTCGGTGGGCGAGAACTTCACGCTGACCTATACCACGCAGGTAGACAATCCCGGTATCATGGAATACTCGTTGAAGATACCCTCCATTATCCCCGTGTACACGGTGGATGGAGCGTTTGGCGGGCCTACGGGGTCGATGCCCGACCGTCAGAACCCCATGCGCATGTTGTACCACAACAAGGACAACCGTCAGAAGGTATGGCGACTCTTCGGGAATGCTTATGTAGACATCCATCCCATCAAGGGGCTGAACCTGCGTTCCAACTTCGGATTGGACTACGACACGGCGTTCAAGCGTAACCTCGTGCATACGTTTGACTCGGACATTGTGAAAAACGAGACGGCGGAGGTGACGCTCTCGCAAGCTAACGACACGAAGTGGAACTGGTCGAACACGGCCACTTACGACTTCACGGTGAACCAAGCGCACAACATCAGCCTGCTGGCTGGTATGGAGCTGTACAAGCAGGAGCGGGTGGACTTTGCCGGCAATAAGAAGAACTTCGACGTGGAGACCCCCAACTATATGTGGCCGGATGCCGGTACGGGGACGTCGACGGTAACGGGTAACGAGACGGGCTATGCACTGGCTTCTTTCTTCGGCAAGGCCAGTTACAACTACAAAGGACGCTATTTGGCATCGGCAACGCTCCGCTATGACGGCTCCTCCCGCTTCGGAAAGAACAACCGGTATGCCACCTTCCCCGCCTTTACGTTGGGATGGCGTATCTCCGATGAGGCTTTCATGCGCAAACATACCCCGTGGATAGACGACCTGAAACTACGTGCCTCGTGGGGTGTCACCGGCAACCAAGCTATCGCCAATACCGCCCGTTATGGACTCTATGTGGCCGATTATGGCAGTGACCGCGTCATCTCTACCGCCTACGACCTGCAGGAGCAGGGAGCGGGAGTGTTCCCCTCCGGCTTCCGCACCACACAGACCGCCAACCCGAACCTGAAGTGGGAGAGTGCCACGCAGGCAAATATCGGCTTGGACTTCACGCTCCTTGGGCAACGCCTGTATGGTAGCTTCGACGTGTACCGGAAGAAAATATCCGATATGCTTATCCAACCAGCCTATTTAGGCGCGTTGGGCGAGGGTGGAAACTCGTGGGCCAACGGCCCTTCGATGGTCAACAAAGGCTTCGAGATGACGTTGGGCTATCGGCAGGCGTTCAATAAGGACTGGTCGATAGACCTTAATGGAAATCTTTCGCTCTTCCGCAACAAGGTGACCTCGCTGCCTGCTACGACCACCGGCGCTTACGAGCATACGGATACGGAAACGCTCATTGGCCATGCGTATGGCTCGCGGGTGGGCTATGTGGCCGACGGCTTGTTTCAAACCCAAGCGGAGGCCGATGCTTCCGGACAGGTCAACGCACGCGTGGGCGGACTGAAGTATAAAGACTTGGACGACAGCGGAGCCATCGACTCCAAAGACCGCACGTGGATACTCAATCCCATCCCCGACTTTTCGTATGGACTCAATATCCAGCTCAAGTACCGTCGGCTCGACTTGCAGATGTTTTGGCAGGGTGTGTATGGTGTGGACGTGGAGAACGCACAGAAGTACCAGACAGACTTCTGGAGTGTGAACGATGTAGGCTCCAACAAAGGGACACGCCTGCTTGATGCTTGGACACCTACCAATACAGGTTCCACCATTCCCGCGCTATCGACCAACAATACCGGCGACGAAGGACGTTTCTCCACCTACTTTGTGGAGAACGGGAGCTACTTGAAGCTGCGCTCCCTGCAGGTGGGCTACAGCTTCGCCCCGCAGTTGTTGCGCAAGAGCTTCATAGAGAGTGCCCGCCTTTACGTCAGCGGACAGAACCTGCTGACGCTGAAGAGTAGCAGCTATACTGCCGAAGACCCCGAGAATGCGGGCTGGGCATACCCCATCCCGATGTCGCTGACTTTTGGCCTGCAGGTCTCCTTCTAACAATGAATCACTCTAATAACTTAGCATCATGAAACGATTAATCAATCCTATATTGGGAGGTGTGGCACTCTTATTGTCGCTCTCCTCGTGCAATGACTTTATCAATGTCGAACCCAACGGGGTGGCCGACGAGGACTACGTCTTCGGCCAACCCGAGCAGATGACGACCGCAGCCTATGCCATGTTGGGCGACGACTGGTACACTTATCCGTTCAATCTCTGGCCGTATGGCGATGTCATCTCCGACGACTGTTACAAAGGCGGCGGCAGTACAGGCGATGTAGGCGAATATCATCAGCTGGACATCATGTCCTCGTTGGTATCCACTGCCGGACCGCTCGATGAGCTATGGTATCGACTCTACTGCGCCATCTCGCGTTGCAACAAAGCGCTCATCTCGCTCGAACAAGCCGACGAGGCGAACTACCCTGAAAAGGAGAAACGCATCGGCGAGGTACGTTTCTTGCGCGGACATTTCTATTTCAAACTGCTGACCCTGTTCAGGCAAGTGCCTTGGGTTGACGAGCAGGTGGTGAAAGATGGAAGCGTGGAGAAAACCTCCAACACGCAATACACCAACGGTGAGTTGTGGCAGAAGGTGATGGACGACTTCAAGGCAGCTTATGATGTGCTCGATACTTATCCCGAAGATCCGGCACGCGTGAGCAAGACGGCCGCTGCCTGCTACTTGGCGAAGTGTTATCTCAACTTGGCTTATCCGGAGGACGATAAGTATCAATTTACCGGTACGGTGAACAAAGAGTACATGCAGAAGGTGATAGACTATACCGACTTCGTGCTCCATACGGCTACCAAGTATGGCTATGCTACTGACTTTGGCGACATCTTCATGCCCGACCAGCGCAATGGGGTAGAGTCTATCTTTGCGGTACAACACTCGTTGGACGACAACACCGTCTTCGGACGTGCCAATTGGAGCAATACCCTAAATGCCCCGTGGGGACTCTTTGCCTGCGGGTGGGACTTCCACAAGCCCTCGCAGAACTTGGTGGATGCCTTCAAGACGGAGAACGGGTTGCCCGAGTTTGATACCTACGACGATGTCGCTTCGGTGCCCGTGCCGGGAGGAAGCACGGAGCAGAAGTTCGACCCGCGCCTGTTTCATACGGTGGCCATCAACGGATTCCCCTATAAGTACGACGTGAACACCCTCTTCACTTATGCCAATAACCGCACGCCCAATACCTACGGATACTACTCTTCGCTCAAGGAGAACGTGCCGGTGGGCAGCAAGTACACTACCTATAATGGCTCGTGGCAAGCCACCAACCAGAATGATTACGTCTTCCGCTACACCGATGTGATGCTGTGGCGTGCCGAGGCTTACATCGAACTGGGACAGGCCGACCAAGCACTGCCTATCATCAACGCCATTCGTATGCGTGCCGCCAATTCGGTCGACAAGTATATCCCGTATGCCAAAGACTTCTGTGACATCAAGCCATACCCCTCTTTCCCGAGCCAGGAGTATGCCCGCCAAGCCTTGCGTTGGGAACGCCGCTTGGAGATGGCCATGGAGAGCAGCCGGTTTTTCGACCTGCGCCGGTGGGGTATCGCCGCGCAAACGTTGAACAAGTACTATGCCGGCGAGAGCGACCGTACGTACACTTATGTGGATGACGGAGGGAAGACGGTGAAGCAGATGTATGCCGAGTATTACAAGGACGCACATTTCACCGCGGGCAAAAACGAGTACATGCCGATTCCGTATAACCAGCTGAACTACATACCGGGGCTGTACACACAGAATGCGGGATACGAATAACTGTGCGCATATTCTTATGATATGTGCCTGTGAATGGAAAATAGCGTAAATTTGCACTGACAATGAAAGATAACTCTAACAATAACTCCGCCCTTTCGAAGCTCATCCCCGTGATGCTCTGCTTCTTTGCCATGGGTTTCGTGGACTTGGTGGGCATCGCCTCCAACTACGTAAAGGCCGACCTGGGACTGTCGGACGCGCAGGCCAATATCTTCCCTTCGCTGGTCTTCTTCTGGTTCCTCATCTTCTCCGTGCCCACGGGGATGCTGATGAGCCGCATCGGGCGTAAGCGGACGGTGCTACTTAGCCTCGTGGTGACGTTCGTGTCGCTGCTGTTGCCCCTTTTTGGCGATGGCTACCTGCTGATGCTGCTTGCCTTCTCGCTGCTGGGCATCGGCAACACGCTGAT
>JAISIX010000146.1 GCA_031261805.1 Mediterranea sp. (in: CFB group bacteria) | reverse complement strand
CGATTCGTCGCTCCGCTATAACGCAACCCCACCTCGGCCGTGAGTCTATTCCATCGATGGGAACCTTCGGCGTAAAGCGCAAACTCCTCCATCGTATATTGTCCGGGGTTGCCCGTATTGATGCCTTCTAATACATTTATCGTCTCCGGATATTGCGGGTGTAGGCGGTGGCGTGTGAAAGTTCCGCCTGCCGTCAGACTTCCTTGCTGCCATGTGTGGCTTAGCTTGCCTACATAACCTATATCGGTGAGGCGGGAGGGTAGGCTGATGTTCAGCGCATTCTGTAACACTTGCAGCTGGGTGCGGTAATGGGTGAGGTAGACGCGCTGCGTGAGTTGGAGCTTGGGACCGAAGCGATGCTCCCATCGGAAGGAACCTATCGCGTTGAGCCATTGCAGCTTGGCATCGGCCTGGTATTCGTGATCTCTCATTTTGAGCAGGTCGTCGCCCACATAGCCATTGAGCACGAGCTTGTCCTTGCTGCCGGGTTGCCACACGTACGTGAGGTTATAATCCTGAAAGCCGTAGCGTAGCCGGGTGCCGTTGCTGAAGTCACCCTCTATCAAGCTGAGGATGGGATTGATGTAAGTCACCCGTCCTGAGAGGAACAAGGTGCTGTGGCTACCTATGGGGAGGCCCACCGTAGCCCGGGAGGCCAAGATACCTACGTTTCCCGAGAGGCTGGCGTGCCGCTCCACCGAGTCGCGGGGTGTCATCTCTATCACGGCACCGAGCCTGCCGCCTTGCTCAATGGGTTGGTACGATTTGTTTAGCGAAAAGGAAGAGAAGTGGTCGGTGTTGAAGATGGAGAAGAAGCCCAACAAGTGGGAGGAGTTGTACACCGGTACCCCGTCTATGCATACAAAGTTGTGTCCCGGCTCATTGCCATACACATACAGCCCTCCGTCCAGTTCGCCACCCTGTGTTACACCGGGTAGCAGACGGAATGCCTTCATCGGGTCGCTGTCGCCCAACATGCGGGGCAGCTCATTCACGGCCACAGGGTCGAGTGTCCACTCGCCCTTGGCGTTATGCTCCAACAACCGAGGTACATGCGGCGCCACCACCTCCACTTCTTGGATGTGGTGTACGGAGTCTGTTTTAATCGTGTCGCTCGGTAAGCCTTGGGCAACCGCCCCTAAGGGCATCCAAAGGAGTAACCGAGGAATGTGTCTTATCCGGATCTTCACCTTTCCCAATCAATATATTTCAGAACACAAAGTTCGCACATATACACGTATAATGCAAGTTTAATCCCGCAAAATCACTGTTTAATCACAGAAAAGCCGAAGAGGGAACCCAATATTCCCTTTCGGCTTTTCTTTTGCTTGGCCATGCATCACTCTGTGATAGGCAGTCTTGTAAGAGGCACAATCCGAACAAGCCAGCGTCATTTGGACTTGGCCCGGCAGGCTTCCCGTCCCTTGTATGCCGGCGAAATCCCGATTTCAAAACCTGAATCCCACATAAAGGCGTGGTCCCGATGTCTTCAGCTTCATCTTGTTTGTTACCGTTTTGCCATCGCTGTCCTCGCTGTCGATATTTAGTTTGGTAGTTCCCCAGCGGTTCTCCACGCCAATGGCAATGACCTTGTAGGCGACGGAGAGACCCAACACCGAGTAACTGCCATATCCCCCCTTGAACTCCTCCACCTCGTCGTCGTAGTATCCCGAGTAGGAAGGGGCGTAGCGGTAGTAGACGCTTGCGCTTAACCCTTTTACTGGTGTGATTTTTATCGACGGGCCAACCTGCATACCGACTTCTGCCTTATAGACATTTACATTCTCTGCTTCCCACCCAGAGCCATCGCTATACCCTTCGGTATCGTAGCTGGACTTGGCGAAATTGAGGTCGAAGTACGTACAGTCTATCCCGATGCGGATAAGGCCCAATATGGGCTTTTTGTGCAAGTTGAATGTATGTCCAATGGTTAGGGCGGCTCCATAGTCACTCTTCAGTTTGCTCGAGTTCCCCTCGAATTTCATCGTTGAGGATACATAATTAAGATTCAAGTACGTACCTCGTGTACGAGTCTCTTGGCCCATCGCATTTCCTCCTGCGACAATCAGCAGGAGCGTCATTAAAAGGATTTTTCTCATAAGTTTGTATAATTAATAATTGTTGCTTCATTCAAGGCTGTTGGAGCCACGCATCTCTATTCCTCACTATGGGTATGAGATTCCTTGAGATGGCAACCATCACAAGGTCCACGGCGTTGTGTACGTCAAGTTTCTCGAACAAGTGTCTCCGGTGTGTTTCTACAGTATTGGGCGAGATGAACAATTCCTCGGCTATCCCCTGTGTACTCTTCCCTTCCGATATGCACTTGAGCACATCCAACTCTCTGTCCGAAAGTTCTCCATGGGTGCTCTTGTCCGCATGTTGTATATGGCTGCTTATCCGACGCACCTCTTTGCAGTAATATTTCCCTTGACCTGTTAATACGGTCTTGACGGCATCTATCAACGTTGAAGAGCGTCGTGATTTCACTAATATACCATCTACATCGGCCGCCAACAATTCTTTGAGCACCCATCGCTCTTCGTGCATCGTATTGACAATGATGCGTGCGTCCGGGTTTGCCTCTCGAATGGATAGTATAAGCGTAATGCCCGAAATATCAGGAAGCTCTATATCGAGTAGGAATAAATCAAATCGTTCGGCATGAATGAGAGCCAGCACCTCTTTGCCCGAAGAAGCGGTACAGATACAGCTCACTTCCGGCATAGAGTTTTCCAAGACCCGTTTCACACCGTGTAGGATGAGTTCATGGTCGTCAACAACTAATATTTTTATCCCATTCTTTGTTTCCATCGTTTGACTTTTACCGTTGGCAAAGATAAGGTGCTCACCTCACTTTGGCATCACATGAAACCATGATTTTTGAAAAAGACGTTAATCGCGCGAGATCACTGCTTATCGCAGGAAAGCCGAAGGGGAATATAGGGTTCCCTTTCGGCTTTCCTTTTGTTTGGTCATGCATTACTCTGCGATAGGCAGGCCTGTCGCAAAGCACTATTTTATAAATGCCTGGAAGCTATTCAGCAGTTTCGTGAAGCTATCGGTGAGCGACTTGAACGGGCCTGAATCATTGTCCATGAAGCTATCTAAACTTACTTCCGTGCCATCCGAGAACTTAAGCCGGTTCTCTATGTCCCAATCTTCACGTTTGTATCCCTGATATTCGTAGATATCTACTAAATAGATGCCGAATGTCAGTATAGCCGCAGGCTCCTTGACATTCGGGAAACTCAGGTTTCCACCTATATATTGGCTGTTCACTTTCGCCAAAGCCTCGGCTGCCTCTTGTTTATAGTCATAGTTGTATTGCTCTTCCACCTTATTGTATGCTTTCTTGTAAGAGACGTAGTTCGGGCAAGCCAGCTCTACTTGGGCTTGATCCAGCAGGCTTACTCTTCCTTGGCCACCGTTGGGGTTGTTGTCGCTGTCCAGAGAAAATTCGGCGGCAGCTGTTGTCAGTACTTTGCCTTTAATGGTGAACGAGCCGCTACCCGTAATTTTTTGGGACTTGAGGCTCGCTACGGCAGTGGCTACATAACCATTGGCATCCTGCGTTATGTCCAAGTTGATGGTACGAAGGGCATCGTTCACGTTCGAAGCTTTGACCACGAGGGTCAACAACGTGCTTCCACCCATGGTAATCACGGCGTTCAGTTGCTCAGGCACCTCTACCACTGTATAGTCGTCGATGCTCAAGTTGGAGGTGGCACCCGTCTGGGTAACCTTTATCTGGGCATCCTCACTCTCACACTTGAACTTCCAGGTACATTCCGTGGTCGAAGCCTGTTGATCCCATCTATGCGTACTCTCGTTATAGGTACGAATGGCATAGTAACCCGGCAGATCATAGTAGCCGCTGAGCCGCGTCAATGCGTACAACTCTCCGAAGTTCCCGTGAGCGGCCGATACCATGGAACGCAACGCACGCTGCATACTTGCTTCTGGTTGGTTGGAAGTTAGACGAGTCGAAAGATAATCTTCCTTTTCCCCCCAATATCCGGAGATATCATAGAACCTATTGCTCAATTGCGTCAGCTTCTTTAGATCATCCGCGTTGACCATCGCCGCCGCTTCTTTCCCTATCTTAGCCAGTCTCTCCTTGGCTTCGGGAGCGCCCATGATCAGGGGAGTGTCGGGCGAGTCTTTCTTCCCTGCCTTCTGTGTCACGTTGATTTCAACATGGCTCGCTCCACTAAGAATCGTGATGGTGGCCGTGCGGTCGGCACCCGAGTAATTGGTATCCATCGTGAGGTTGATGGTGTAGTCGCCTGCCGCATCGCCCTTGTCGGGCGTGATGGTGAGCCACGTAGCGTTGGCTCTTGTGGCATTCTTGTCAGTGACAGTAGAGGTCCAAGGTCCTTTGGTGGAGAAACTCAATCCACTTGCTGTTTGTACGTCATCTGCGTAAAATGTCTGTGTCTGTACATCTTTCGCAATCTCAATGTCGTTGCCTTTCTTGGCGTCGTCGTCGCTGCATCCGGCCAGTCCTACTGTCAACAGAAGGAAACAGCCCAGCATCATTTTCAATTTTGCATTCATAATTCTATTATTTATTTGGTTAATGTAAGCTCAGTCGCATTTCTTAGTCTCAAGACCTGCATCCCGCCGTGCGCCTTTGCATTTATAGTCTACAAATATAGCTACTATTCGCTTTGCCGCCAATATTTGCCGGATATTTTGTTTGCATTTGGGTATTTTGGGAATATCATTCCTAAGATAAGCCAGATGTTTTCGCTACTTTTGTAGCTGAATCGAACATAAGAGAATAGATAAATGATGCCAAACTTCCTAAAATCGCTCTTCTCCGGCAAGCAAGAGAGTACGGAGGACGAGAAAAAGAAAAGTGACCAAAAGAAGTTCGAAGTCTTCAAGTACGACGGGTTGCGCGCCCAACGGATGGGTCGTCTCGACTACGCCATGAAGTGCTTCAACGAAGCCCTCGCTCTCGACGAGGACTTCGAAACCATGGGATACCTCAGCCAGGCGTACATCCAAACCGGACAGTACGCACCCGCACGCGAGTTGCTGGAACGGATGACTGCTCTGGAACCTCACGTGGCCCGCACCTTTATCAGCCTGGCCAATCTGTGCTATCTACAGGAGGACTACCCTGCCATGGAAGCAGCTGCCAACAAGGCCATCGCCTTGGACGAAGGGGATGCCATGGCTTTCTATCTGCTGGGCAAAGCCCGTAAGGGATTGGGCGACGACCTAATGACCGTGGCGCACCTCACGCAAGCCATCGCATTGAGAGACGACTTCATGGAAGCCCGCCTGGCACGGGCCGAAGCACTGTTGGGCATGAAGCAGTACAAGGAGGCGATGGAGGACATTGACGCCATCTTGGCGCATACCCCCGAGGAAGAGACTGCCATCCTGCTGCGAGGTAAGGTGCGCGAGGCCACCGGAAAGGTAGAGGAGGCTGAAGCCGACTATCGCCTCATCACTGAGATAAACCCCTTCAACCAACAGGCCTACCTCTACTTGGGACAGCTCTACATCGGCCAAAAGAAGCTGGACGAGGCCCTCTCGCTCTTCGACGAAGCCATCGAACTCAATCCTGAGTTTGCCGAGGCTTACAAAGAGCGGGGACGGGCCAAGCTACTGAATGGCGATAAAGAAGGCTCTATTGCCGACGTGAAAAAGGCCATGGAACTGAAGCCCGAAGAGGAGGCTACCGTGAATGGCGAGTTCCGGACACCCGATTTGGGCAGTAAGCCAGAGGTGCTACCGGGCCTCTTCTGACTAAGGAGAGTGACATAAAAAAGGCACGGATTATCGGTCAACCATGGCTCTGCCTGACAAAGCGCATGGTTTCCGTATAATCCGTGCCTCTATCTATTTGAAATAGAGATGCGGTCGAGGACTACTTAACCTCCCAAGTGTCGTTGGTCATCAGCAGCTCTTGGAAGTTGTGGTACTTCTTCTTGCCTTTTACCTCTTCTACCTGTTCGGCCACAGCCTCTTCGTAAGTGGGAGCTTCCACGTCGCGAATCACGCCCAACGCAATGGGGAAGTCGGGACCTTCCATCAGCGCCAGCTTCAGTTGCAGGGTGTTGTCTTGGCAGTGAGCGTCGTGCACCAGAATGTCTTTCTCCGTGATGCCGTTCTCGCCTAGTTTCACCACCTTCAGGCCGAAGCCCTCCTGTATGAGGCCGAACTCCTTGTTTTCTCCAAAGAGCATCGGTTTTCCGTGTTCGAGGTAGATGGCGTTCTTGGAACGACCTTCCTTGGTGGCTACGCTGGCGTGTGTGCCATCGTTGAAGATGACGCAGTTCTGGAGAATCTCAATGACCGAAGCGCCTTTGTGACGGGCGGCTGCCAGTAGCACCTCTACCGACCCGGGACCGTCGACGGCTACACAGCGGGCAAAGAAGTGCCCACGGGCGCCGAAGGTCAGCTCGGCCGGATGAAACGGGTCTTCTACCGTGCCATAAGGGGTCGACTTGCTCACGAAGCCTCGGGGCGACGTGGGAGAGTACTGCCCTTTGGTAAGCCCGTAGATACGGTTGTTGAGCAGAATCATATTCAGGTCGATGTTGCGACGTACGGCGTGGATAAAGTGATTGCCACCAATGGCCAGACCATCGCCGTCGCCCGACACTTG
>JAISIX010000133.1 GCA_031261805.1 Mediterranea sp. (in: CFB group bacteria) | reverse complement strand
GGGTGGATGCCGAGAAGTTCTACAAAGCCACCGCGATAGTGGGCAACGCCCTGCCGCAGAACTACGTGTACAGCGCCACCAACGTGCGCCTGCAAGAGGTGACACTGGGCTACACCATCCCCCGCAAGTGGGTAGGCAACGTGGCCGACATCAGCATCTCGGCCTACGGACGCAACCTGTGGATGATATACAACAAGGCACCGTTCGACCCCGAGACAACAGCCAACACCACCGACTCGTACTACCAAGGCATCGACTACTTCATGATGCCCGCCCTGCGCAACATCGGTGTCAGCCTGAAACTCAAATTTTAATACGCAAGAGACATGAAGAAAAGTAAGAGATTATCCATCATAGCAATAGCCGCCGCCTGCATGACGCAATCGTGCACAGGCAACTTCCTCGACTACAACACCGACAAGAACCAAGTGACCGGTGACGAGCTGGAGCGGGGTGGCTACAACGTAGGATCGGCCTTGATGAGCATCGAAAGCTATGTAGTGCCGGTAGGCCTGTACCTGAATCAGTTTGTAGAATGGCTCTGTGGAGGAGCATACTCCGGATATTGGGGAGCCGACCAAGAGTGGGGAGGCAAGTTCTCGACCTACAACGCACCACCCGACTGGAACCTCTCGCCGTTCAACGACGTGATAGGCGGCTTCTACCCCAGCTACGATCTGCTGAAGACCGTCACCAACGACCCCGTGGTGCTGGCCATAGGCGATATATGTCGCGTAGCTTCCATGCAACGGGTGACCGACATGATAGGTCCCATCCCCTATACGCAGATGCGCTCGAACGCCAATGGCGACAATGAAGTGAACTCCGACGGACAGTTCAAAGGCACGATGTTCGCCGCCCCCTACGACTCACAGGAGGATGTGTACAAAGCCCTCCTCACCGACCTCAACGCGGCCATCGACCAGCTGATGAAGAACCGATTGGCCGAGACGGCTTGGTTTGCCAAGTACGACAAGGTGTACAACGGCGACGTGGAGAACTGGATTCGTTTTGCCAACTCGCTGAAACTACGCATGGCCATACGCATGAGCTACGTAGCGCCCGAACTGGCCCGGCAGACGGCCGAAGAGGCAGTGAGCCAGCCCATTGGCGTGATTACGGCCAACAGCCAAAACGCCATACGCCAAGTAGACACCAACCCGATGTACACCATGGCTATCGGCAGCTGGAAGCAGATGAAAGCCGGCGCCGACCTCATCTCATACATGAGTGGGTACAACGACCCGCGACTGCCCATCTACTTCACCCCCTGTACCTACAAAGAACACGAGACAGAGTATGCAGGCATCCGCAACGGCATCGCCATCAGCATCAAATATCCGGAGACTTCCGACCCGACCTTCACCAAGACCACACCCATGCCGTGGTTCACGGCCTCCGAGGTGGCTTTCCTCAAGGCCGAAGGTGTACTGCGCGGCTGGAGCATGGGAGGCAGCACAGCCGGTGAACTATATAATAAAGGTATCACACTCTCCTTTGAGCAGGATGGCCTGTCGGGAGCCACCGACTACCTGAACAACGAAACGCTGAAGCCTGCTGCCTACAACTGCTGGAACACCAGCATACCCGGATATGCCGCATTGGGCTTCGCACCACAATCGGACATCACCATCAAGTGGAACGATAAAGATACGGACGAGAAAAAGCTGGAACGTATCATCACACAGAAGTGGATTGCCATCTACCCGCTGAGCAACGAGGCATGGGCTGAGTTCCGCCGGACGGGATACCCCAAGCTGGCACCCATCGTAGACAACCGCAGCGGTGGCATGGTGCCGCAAGGAGAGTTCCCCAAGCGCATCCTTTTCTCTACCACGGAGTACCAAAACAACACCCAGAACGTGGAGAAAGCCATCGGGCTGCTGGGCGGACCCGACACGCAGAACACCAAACTCTGGTGGGATGCTAAGAATAACTAACCAACCCTCACGTTAGAACAATGAAAGTAAAAAGACTATTTATATCACTGTTTGCCTTGGGAAGCCTCTGCCTGGCTTCCTGTGACGACTGGACGGACACAGACTCCATCCACGTGAATGCCCCGAACGCCGATGGCTACGAGACGCCCGAATACTTGGAAGCCCTGCGTGCCTACAAGAAGACACTGCACCCACTTATGATAGGCTGGTTCGACAACAGCAGCAAGAACTACGCCAGCATGGGCGAGCACATAGGCCAAGTGCCCGACAAGGTAGACATCCTCTCACTGATGACTCCCGACAACCTCACCGACACGGAGCTGCAAGAGATGAACCGCCTGCAAAGTGCCAAAGGCACGCGTGTGCTCTACACCATCAATTGCCAGACGTTCCGCGATAAGATTACGTCGATGAACAACGACATAGAGACGGAGAACGAGGAGCTGGTGAGCGAAGGCAAAGAGCCTATGCCGCTCATCGTCTTCACCGACACGCTGGCCAAGTACATGGACCTGCAACTGGCTCTGCTCGACAAGTATCCGTACGACGGACTGACCGTGCTCTACAACGGGCAAGCCACCGGCATGACCCCCAATGACGACGTGGAAGAGATGGATGCCGTGCAGAAGATTATCTTCGAAAAGACCGCCGCTACCATCGACAGCCATGCCGGCAAGACCTTTATCTACGAAGGCCTGCCCCAATACCTGCGGATTGATAAGTCGGTACTGACGAAATTCGACTACCTGGTGGTCCACACCTATACGGAGACAAGCGCCTTGGCTATCGGCCGCGACGTGATAGCCGCCACCCAAGAGGAAGGAGTACCCTCCGACCGTATCATCGTATCCGCCGCTCCGCAGTTCAGCCAAAGTGGAACCGCTTACGGCAGTATGACGAACCTGGCCGGAAAGCCCTCTAACGCCATCAAGAGCGTAGCCGAATGGGTGAAGACCGACGATACGCAGGCATTCAAGAAGGCCGGCATGGGCGTATGGATGATGAACAAGGACTACTATGTCCCCGACAACAGCTATGCGGCCGTAAAAGAGGGCATCAACATCATGAACCCCGCCAACTAACCCCCAAAGGAGGAATACAATGAAACAGAAGAATATACTATTTACGCTACTCGCCCTACTCGCCCTCGTGACGGGTTGCGACCGGGTAGACGAAAAAGATACGAACTTCGACAACCAAGTGTTTATCAACGAAGCCCGTATCCAGAACGTCAGCAAGATACTGCTGAAGCCCTACGACGTGAATCTCACCTCTTATCTGCAAACGGCCATCGCCACACGCGAAGATAAGAACATCACGGTGACCTACAAGGTCGACCCCACGCTGGTGGCTCGCTACAACGAGCTATACAAGAAGAAGGCCGAAATGCTACCGGAGGAGTTTTACGAGCTTCCCGACGTGCACGACACCATCTATGCGGGCAAGGTAACCTCTACCAAGAAGATTGAAATAGACTTCAAGGCACTCGACCAGTTTCCCCGCATGGAGCAGAAGACGTATGTGCTGCCGATAACACTGGCTACCACAAGCGCTTTGTCCATCTTGTCCAGCTCGCAGACGATGTTCTTTGTAGTGCGCGAAGGACCGCCCGTGGTAAGAGCCGCCAACATCAAGGGAACAGCTTTGGTATTGAGCGACTACTCGAAGTCGAGCCTGAAGGATATGAAACAAATCACGATGGAGACCCTGATGCGGCCACAATCATGGCCGGTGAGCGATTCACAGATTTCATCTATCATGGGAATCGAGGGTACTTATCTGTGGCGTATCAGCGATGCCGGTATCCCCAACAACCAAATTCAGCTGGCCCGCTCGGGCGGACTGGGTGGAAACTGGGCACCCGTAGGAGGCACGCTTGAGCTGGGCATTTGGCAACACGTAGCCATCACGCAGGATTTCACTACCGGTGAGGAGAAACTCTATATCAACGGCGAACTGATACAGAAAGACAAAGGCGGCACAGAAAGCCTAACGCTTGCTACTGAAAAATTCGGTATTGGGAAGTCGTTTGAGGATGGCCGTCCTTTCGACGGCGACGTATGCGAGATGCGCATCTGGAGCAAAGTACGCACGCAGAAGGAAATCCAAGCAAGCATCTACCAAGTGGCCGAGGACGCTCCCGGGCTGGAAGCTTATTGGAAATTCGACGAGGGTGCCGGAAACGACATCAAGGACAATGCCAAGCACGAGGATGCCTCCGTGAACAACAACCTAAAACTCTTCGTAAAGAATGGCACACCCTATCCCAACATTACGTGGATTAACGTGGAGCTGGGCGGCGAAGACGAATAACCCCCAAACAAGATTATGAATATGAAACTGAAAAACAAGATATACCGCTACACTGGGATATGCGGGTTTGTGGCAGCGCTGGCACTCTCAGCCTGCTCGGACGACATCCAGGTAGACGTGTTCGACAAGAACCCCAACGAAGGGGCAACAGAGTCTCTCGCTTTCCTATCGCACAAAGGATTGCCCAACGTGGAAGCCGATGTGGAAGTACGAGCCGATAGCCTCAGCCGCTTCATCTGCCTCAACCTGACGAAAGCCACTGCCGTAGGCCGGAGCCTGCAAGTAGAACTGGTATCCGACGAAGACCTGGTGACCAGCTACAACATGGCCAATGCTACCAACTTAAAGCAGTTCCCTATCGAGAACGTGACTTTGGGCAACGAGGGTAACCTCACCGTAGAACCCTGGCGCACCGTGTCCGAACCAATCACCGTCACCTTCGACGAGAGAGACAGCAAGACACCGCTGGGCGACTATCTGCTACCCGTCCGAGTCAAGGGTGAAGAACCTGACATGCTCCCCGGCAAGCAACTACTGTGGTTCCGGGTAAGCGTAGGCAAGGAACGGATTACATTGAAAGCCAGAGACGTGCAACCTATTGCTTGTGTGCAAATCAATGGTACCAATCCGCTCAACGCCGGACTCTACACATTAAAGAATAGCGGAGAGCCTTTCTTCTCCCAAGTAGTTCTCTTCTCGGCCAACATCAACTGGGATGCACAACAGAAGAAAGCCATCGTCACCTTCAACGAGAACTTAACCCCCTTGATGGAGAACCGCAACAAGTACATCAAACCTCTGCAGGACAAAGGCATCAAGGTGACGCTCGGACTGCTGGGCAACCGCGACGGTGTATGCTTCCGCAACTACACGCAGCAAGGTGCACTCGACTTTGCCAAAGAAATCAAAGCAGTAGTTGATGGGTATGGATTGGATGGCGTATTCATGGACGAGGAATATATGAACTACGGTGCCAACAACCTGCCTCCGACAAACTCCACCTCGTGGGGTTACCTCTGCTACTACCTCAAGCAGCTGATGCCCGACAAGCTGGTGACAGTTTACAACTACGACATCAATAATGACTTCAAAGGCACCACCATGGGACAGCCCACGGGCAACTTCGTAGACTATGCCGTGCAGTCCTCCAGCAACTCTTTCAATTCCACCGGGTATCAATCGTTCAACGGCATGGACAAACGCCACTGGGGACCATGGTCGGCCATCATCTACGACGATTTCGATGACAAGAATTACGGGGGTGCCCATCCCTACTTGAGTCAACTGCAAACCGATAGCTACCAAGCGCAAATAAAAAGGGTAAAGGATGAGTATGGCGTTGTCTTCTTCTACGACCTTGCCGCTTTCTGCCCCAACAATGCCACCTATATAGCCAATGCTATCAAAGGTCTTGGTTCCAACGGCTTAGACCAGGCCACCCTCGCATACAACTATTCCGACTACTTCACGGAGTATGCCAAGGTGCTGTTCAACAGCGACACGGTGTTCCGCGACGGAGATCCTATCAAAAACGATTATTCACCCAGCAATTAACCTGCAGCAGATATGAAAAAACAATTCATATACATCCTGCTCGCTACCGCCGCTCTCACAGCGGCGTGTAGCGACGACAAGAAAGACGAGTACAAGCCGGAAACGATTACCAATCCGGTGACGGACATCACGGTGCCCAACGTACCCGAAGATGGTGTACTCCGCTTCGAAAGTATCGGCCAGACACAGCAGGTAGCAGCCACTGCCTCACCTGCCAACGGTGGCGATGCCGACCGTTACTACTTCGAGTACGCCTCAAGTGACGAGAAGGTCTTCACCGTAACCGAAGATGGCACACTGACCACCGTTGGCCCGGGCGAAGCTGTACTTACAGTTACGCCGGTCAACAACACTCAGCTAAAGAAAACCTACAAGGTAGTAGTACTGTTCTATATCACAGACCTGCAGCTATCGACCACCGAGGTGAAGCTGAATGAGAAAGAGAAGTACGACTTGTCGCTCTCCACCACCATCATTCCAGCTAATGCCACTTACCAGACGTTGAAGTATGCCTCGTCGGACGAAACGGTGGCAACGGTCAACGAGAGAGGGGTCGTAAAAGCCTTGAAGGGCGGACAGACCACCATCATGGTAAGCACCACCGATGGCTCCAACATCAGCAAGGAATGTACCGTGAAAGTCACCTCGTGGTTCGACCGCACCGGATGGACGGTAGACACATCAGCTCGCTACGCCACCGGCAACAATTATGTAGTGGACAATGACACCGGCAAACCGGAAGACATCCTCGACGGTGACCAATCCACCTTCCTCTCGTTGATAAAGCCGGGCAGGACCTACGCCGGATGTACGGCAGCAAAGGACGACCCGTTCTACTTCGTGGTAGACATGAAGGAGAGCAAAGCGTTCAACGTCCTGCGCTGGAAACATCGCTATAACAACTCCAGCGAAGGACTGCGTGCGAAGGCTATTACACTTTCGGGTAGTAACGACGGGACGAACTATACGGTGATTCAGGAAAACATCACGCTCCCAACAGCCAACTACACCGACCTCATCGAAATCCAGCTCCCCACAACTACCTACCGCTATGTGAAGGTGGACTACACCAAGTGGGATACAGTCAACAACAACACCGTACAATGCGCTGAGTTTGAGTTGGGCAACGGTCCTAAAGAGTAGAGACATCTTCTCTCTTTATAAAGAATAGCAGGCAGGAAGGCGCACGAAGCACTTTCCTGCCTGCTTCCTTTTACAACCACATAGCCCTCTTTAGGTTAAAAAACTGCTAAATGTTTACGGAAGAAAGCAGGAAAACGGGAAAGACATCTTATCTTTGCCCGCTGAAACATTATTGATATACCAGACAATCACCTAAAGATGAAGAAGAGAGTTACCCGTTTCCTAACGACATATTTCTTATTTGTTATCCTATTCGCCCTACAGAAGCCTCTCTTCATGGGGTACTATCATAAGCTGTACGCGAGTGCCACCCTTTCGGACTGGCTCTTAGTCCTTTGGCATGGCCTGCCATTGGACTGTGCGTTGGCTGGCTACCTCACCGCCATCCCCGGCTTTCTGCTCGTTGCCTCGGCATGGACCACCTCCCCCACGCTCACCCACATCCGCAAGTTCTACTTCGGCTTCATAGCCGCGCTGATGAGCCTCCTCTTCACCATCGACCTCGGGCTGTACGGGTTCTGGGGCTTCCGCCTCGACGCCACCCCTCTCTTCTACTTCTTCTCCTCGCCCAAGGATGCCGTAGCCAGCGTCAGCGGATGGTTCGTCGCACTGGGTGTCGTTGTATTCCTGGCATACGCAGCGCTGCTATACGCCCTATTCTACCAAGTGGCTATCAAGCCCAAAGCCATAAAGATTCCCTTCCGCCGGCTCAACGTATCGCTGGTGCTCCTGCTGCTCACAGCGGCACTCTTCATCCCCATCCGGGGTGGGTTCAGCACCTCTACCATGAACCTGAGCAAGGTGTACTTCAGCCAAAACCAAGGGCTAAACCACGCCGCCATCAACCCGGCCTTCAGCTTCATGTACTCCCTCCTGCACCAGAACAATTTCGACAAGCAGTACCGCTTTATGAAGCCGGAGAAAGCCGACAGCCTTTTCGCCGAGATGCTGGACAAGCCCGTGGCCTCCACCGACAGCGTGCCGCAACTCCTCAACACCCGACGGCCCAACATCGTGCTCGTGGTGCTCGAGAGCTTCTCCACACACCTGATGACCACCTTCGGAGGACAACCCAACGTAGCCATCAATATGGACCGATTCGCCAAGGAGGGCATCCTCTTCGACCACTTCTACGGCAACAGCTTCCGCACCGACCGCGGACTGGTGTCCATCATCAGCGGCTACCCGGCACAGCCCAGCACCAGCATCATGAAGTACTCCGAGAAGACCGACCACCTGCCCTCCATCCCCCGTACGCTGAAAGAGGAAGGCTATGCCACCTCCTACTACTACGGAGGAGACGCCGACTTCACCAACATGCGCTCCTACCTCATCTCGGCAGGTATAGAGCATATCGTGTCCGACAAAGACTTCCCCCGCGCAGAACGGACCGAGAAATGGGGCGCGGCCGACGAGTTCCTCTTCCGCCGCGTACTGAAGGATGTAGAAGCGTACAAGGACGAAAAACCGTTCCTTAAAATAGTACAGACCTCGAGCAGCCACGAGCCTTACGACGTGCCCTTCCACCGGCTGGACAACAAGGTGCTCAATGCCTTCGCCTACGCCGACAGCTGCCTGGGCGACTTCGTGCGCCGATACGAGAAGCTGCCTGTATGGAAGAATACCCTCTTCATCCTCGTGCCCGACCACCAAGGGGCTTACCCCAACCCGATACCCGACCCTTTGTCAGGCCAGACCATCCCCCTCATCCTCCTCGGCGGGGCGGTGAAGGAGCCACAAGTCATCAGCACCTACGCCTCACAGATAGACATCGCCGCCACGCTGCTCTACCAGCTCGGCATCCCACACACGGAGTTCACCTTCAGCAAGAACCTCCTCAACCCCTCATCACCACACTTCGCCTACTTCGCCCGTCCCGGCTACTTCGGCATAGTGACCCCCGAGAACCAATGGGTGTACGACCTCGACGCCCACAAGGTATGGGTAGACGAGGGTCCGGAGAAAGGTGCCAACGCCGAACGGGGGAAGGCATTCCTGCAAAAACTATACGACGACTTGGCCAAAAGGTAAGGTACGGCGCGCCCTCTCTTACTTTTTTTACTGTATGATGGTACATCCTATCTACACTTTACCTATCTTTGTACCGTGAGATAGCTTCAAGCATCTGGAAAGGCAGTGATAATTAGTAGTATATGATAATATGATAACGCCCGACTTTGTCGATACCCTATCGGGCATCGACACCAATATGTTGCTCGCCCTCAATGGCGTGCATGCCTCCTTTTGGGACTATTTCATGAGTGCCTTCACCCAGAAGTTCATCTGGATTCCCATGTATGCCGCTATCTTATACGTATTGCTGCTCAACTTCCACTGGAAGGCAGTGATTTGCTACGTCATAGCCATCGCCCTCATCATCACCTTCGCCGACCAACTGTGCGCACACGTCATCCGCCCCTTGGTGATGCGCCTGCGTCCCAGCAACACGAATTGTCCCATAGCCCACTTAGTGCACATCGTAGGCGGCTATCGAGGCGGCGCTTACGGTTTCCCCTCCAGCCACGCGGGCAACTCCTTCGGCTTGGCCCTCTTCGTAGCCTACCTTTTCCGCAAGCATCTACTGGTGTTTTTCATCTTCTTCTGGGCGCTTGTCAATTGCTATACCCGCATCTACTTGGGCGTACACTATCCGGGCGACCTCCTCGTGGGTTTGCTCATTGGCGCTTTCTTCGGCTGGCTCTTCACCTACATCGTCCATAAGCTATTGGTACGCTATCTCGAGCCACACGTCAAGCACCTTCGCAGGCCAGAGATGAAACATCAGTTGGCCCCTGTCTACGTAGGCACGCTCACCATCGGTTGCATAGCCATCTATGCCGGAGTGAGCAGCCTCGGATGGATCTAAAAAAAGGTCACACACAAGAGAAACAAAAGAATCTCTGCCCCGGCCGAACAATATGGCAATCACCTTGTTATATAAGAGAATAAACCACCTTTAAAAGAGTTAAATATATGGCTGAATACACTTTAATAGACAATGTGGACAAGCGCCGCTATGAGTTCCAGATAGACGGAAAGGTTGCCCAAATAGACTATATCAAGTCCCAGCACAACCAGATTTTCCTTGTGCATACAGAGGTCCCCATCTCCTTGGGCGGCCAAGGCATCGCCAGCCAGCTGGTGCAGAAAGCGTTGGAAGACATCGAGCTGAAAGGGTTGAAATTAGTGCCACTCTGCCCTTTCGTAGCCGGATATATCAAGAAGCACCCCGAATGGAAAGGCATCGTATTACCCGGATTCCACGTCGGATGACCCACCCTTCTCACCCCCAATAAAGAATCAACATCTAAACCCCTATATTTACCATCATGGAAAGAAAGATAGAATACACCAATGGCGAACTGACCATCGTATGGCGGCCCGACATCTGCATCCACGCAGGAATCTGCGTCAAGACCCTCCCCGCCGTGTACCACCCCAAGGAAAGGCCATGGGTCCAAATGGAGAACGCCACCACCAAGCAACTGATGGCGCAAATAGACCAATGCCCGTCGGGTGCCCTAAGCTACCGGCTCAACAAGAAGCCATAAAGGATATTACATACCATACTATTTATATATACTCTCTCTCTCTTAAAAAAGCATTAGGCGCGTCAAAACGAACCAGGCAAGAGCGTGCAGGCAACAAGCCGGCATGCTCTTGTGCTATATCGACAGAAAGAATCTATCTTGCCCCAAGCTAAGAGACTTACCTGGGAGTTTGTGCAATACCCCCTTACGCACCTCTACAACCCTGTACTCATCGGGCTTTGCGTGCGCAAGGGGGTAATTGGGATGGTTTTGTGCTGGTTAGGTTTGCTGATAAATTAGCGGTTAGGGGAAATGAAGAATTAGGAATGAAGAATGGGGGGCGAGGAAGTGCAACAAATTGGAGATTACGTTAGTGATGAGCGATTAGCCTCCGTAATCAGCACCCCGTTAGGGGTGACAGTTTCATAGCCCGGCAGCTTGCTGCTGGGTTCCATGGGGTGTGTACGGTGCGCCTCCGTAGGTTGCGCACAACCAGTGTGTGCATTGGGTGGTGGCCTGAAAGGCCCAAGGTGGCTGAAAGCCTTTGTCCGAAGGACTCTTATCCCAGCCCAACGCAAAGTGAGGAACGAACGACGCGTTGGGTTTTGGTTGGGGTATGTGCCAAATCGCCCTTTTAAGGGCAGCTTAATGTCAGGTAGTTAAGCTGCCCTTAAAAGGGCGACTACGCAGGGACAATATGACGTTAACCCAACGCGTCGTTCGTTCCTCACTTTGCGTTGGGCTGGGATAAGAGTCCTTCGGACAAAGGCTTTCAGCCACCTTGGGCCTTTCAGGCCACCGCCCAATGCACACACCGGTTGTGCGCAACCTACGGAGGCGCACCGTACACACCCCATGGAACCCGGCAGCAAGCTGCCGGGCTATGAAACGGTCACCCCTAACGGGGTGCTGACTGCGGCGGCTAATCACTAACCGCTAATCACTCATCCCTCACCGCTAATCACTAACATAACCTCCAATTTATCAGCGAACCAGATTGCACAAAACCATCCCGAGTACAGTATATTTCATACGTTGCTCGGGATAGCTTTGCATAAGTCAGACTCGCCGAATAAAGAAACCCCATTTTGACCGGTTATTGTTAATAGTTGGTTTGTTTCTAATACCCCAATCGTGTGTTAAGCCCTACCTTTGCCTCTGCGACGACAGGAGAGAAAAGACGTAGTATCGACCGTCGGCGCACTATGAGAAATTAAACGGTTCATTCAAAAGTAGTCTAACTTATGAATTCACTCTTCAAAACGACGAAAAGAAAAGTATTTCTTTTGCTCACAGCAGTTTTTCTTTTTACGGTAGGAATACCGACGGCCACGGCGCAACAAGCCACGGTGAAAGGTACAGTCAAGGACGCCTCTTCGGGCGAGCCTGTCATCGGCGCCAGCATCGCCGCCAAAGGCACCGACCAAGGAGTCATCACCGACATTGATGGCAACTTCAGCATCCTGACCAACACCAAAGGCACCTTAGTGGTGTCGTACATCGGCTACACCACGCAGGAGGTAGCCGTTAACGGGCGACAAACGCTCAACATCTCCCTGCGAGAGGATGTGCAGAAGCTCAACGAGGTAGTCGTCATCGGCTACGGCACGATGGACAAGAAAGAGCTGACCTCCGCCATCGGACACGTGGGGGAGAAAGACTTCCTGCAGTCCAACTCACACGACCCCGCCATGCAGATACAGGGCAAGATTCCGGGCGTATCCATCAACAACACGCAGATGGGTGACCCCAACAACAACGCCAGTATCCAAATCCGAGGAATCTCCTCTCGTAACGCCGGCTTAGGCCCTTTGATTGTAATTGATGGCGTACCGGGCGGCAATCTTGACAGCGTTAATCCCAACGACATCGCCTCCATCGACGTGTTGAAGGACGGTGCAGCCTCTGCAATCTATGGCACTCGTGGTAGTAACGGCGTAGTGCTTGTAACGACCAAACGTGGCACCAAAGATGGCAAAGTACATACAGAATACAATGGTACCATCGCCATTAATTTGCCTGAACGCGAATTGGAAGTTCTCAATGCCGATGAATTTCGCAAATATAGGGTAGATACTGGCTTGAGCACCGATTATGGATCCAATACGGATTGGTTCAAAGAAATAACCCGCGTGGGATATACCCAAACGCATAGCATTAGCGTGGCGGGAGGCAATGAAAACAGTAGCTACCGCGTAACCACGGATATCCGTGATGCGAAAGGAATTGATTTGCGTTCTACTCGTTTGGATTATGGGACTCGCATCGGCTTCGACCATACCACGCGCAGTGGACTGTTTAAGTTCTCGGGGAATGTCACACCACGTGTCATCAAGGCCAATTCTACAGATGTGGATGCTTTCAAACAAGCGCTGAGAGCCAACCCAACGATGCCTATAAAAGATGCCTCTGACCCCATGGGACAGAAATATACTTGGTTCTCCGGCGATGACATGTTCAATCCTGTTGAACGATTGAAAACCGCCAAGGATTATCATGAATACTTGAATGTGGATTGGGACTTTACAGCAAAGTTAAACCTGTTGCCACTCCTCTCGAAAGGCAGGCTTGAGGGGCATCGGTTAAGCACTCAAGTCACCATTGGGCAAAAACTCAATAACGACCATTACTATACGTTCAAGCCATCGTGGAACACGGAAGAAATCGCACAAGGTTCAGACAAAGACGGGGAAGCCTCGCAGAAGTTGACTAAAGAGCGGGATGAATCCTTAGAATGGACGGTTAATTATGGATTAGAAAAGAATGGGCATAACTTTGGGTTCTTGGGAGGGTATTCCTATCAGCAGTTTATGAACTACGGATTCAATGCCAATAATAAGGACTTTGCGTCGGATGCCTTGACTTGGGACAACTTAAACTCCGGAGAATATGCCAAAGAAGAAGGCATGAACGAAATGGGGTCATGGCGTAATAGTTCCAAATTAATCGCATTCTTTGGACGTGTAACATACGATTATCAAAAACGTTATCTGATGACAGCATCTTTGCGTTATGAAGGGTCATCCAAATTTGGAGCCAATCACAAATGGGGCTATTTCCCTGCTATATCCGCAGGGTGGCGCATCAGTGACGAACCTTTTCTGAAAGGGGTTAAATGGATTAACGACTTGAAGATTCGTGCAGACTTTGGTATGACAGGCAATCAAGATTTTTCTCCTTACAAATCGCTTCCTACCTATGGGAGTTATAGTGGCATTTATTACAAAGGTAAATGGTACACTGGATGGGGACCAAACATCAACCCAAACCCCAATTTGAAATGGGAGAAGGGGGTTAACTGGAACATAGGCATTGATTTCGCTTTGTTTGGAAAGCTATCCGGCAGTTTCAACTATTACAGTCGCAAACAACAAGATTTGTTAGGTGACTATGACGTATCGACACCTCCATATCTTTGGGGCACCATCTATGCCAATGTAGGAACGATGCGCAATACAGGCTTCGAGTTTCAACTGACCTATGATGCCATACGCACCAAAGACTTCAGTTGGACTACCACCTTAGTAGGGGCTACTGACAATAACAAATTTCTCCACTTCTCTAACCAGATATTTCATGGACAAAGCTATTACGACTTGTGTTCCATGTCCAACCCAGGCTCTCCGGGGCAATTGGTACGTATTCAAGAGGGGCAGAGGGTTGGTAACTTCTTTACTTATAGATACGCTGGAGTAGACGACACCGGCAATTGGCTTGTATATAACAAAGATAATGAGGTGATTCCAATAAGCAATGCAACAACATCTGACAAGGCCGTAACAGGCAATGGTCTCCCTTGGGTAACAGCCTCATGGAACAACGTGTTCACTTATAAGAACTTCGACCTTACTTTGTTCTTTACTGGAGCTTTTGGCTTCGACATATACAATATACATGATATGTATTTTGCTTTGCAGCGGGTCAATGCCAGTTATAATACGATGATGAAATCGTACACGAAAAATGCCGCATTGACAAATGCGGATAATTGTAATATCGATTATTTTATAGAAAAAGGAGACTACGTGAAACTGGATATGTGCAGTTTGGGTTACACGTTGAATCTTCCAAAGAATAAATGGCTGGACAGAGTTAGAGTATATGCCACAGCTCGCAACTTATTTACCATTACTGGATTTAGTGGAATAGACCCTGCGCAATACCCTGTCAACGGACTGACTCCCAGCACATTTAACGGAAGCAACAAGTATTATCCTTCTACTCGTCAGTTTATGTTGGGCGCACAGATAAGTTTTTAACCTATATAAAAATATGAATATGAATAATTGTGTAAAATACATATATGGAGGCGTTGCATCCTTAGGTTTGATGCTCATGACCTCTTGCACGGATCTGTCCGAAAAGCTTTATGACACCATAGGTTCAGAGAATTTCTACCAGACACACGATGATGTGATACGTGGTGCATTCCGTCCTTACGAACATGCCTTCTGGTCCGTAGGAGCGACCTACGAAGTGCAGGAAAACTCCAGCGATGAGATGGCTACATACAATAGGGAGCAGGACTGGTATAATGAAGGCATATTTGAAAGGGTGCATTATCACACTTGGAATATAGAAGACGACGAACCGTCCAAGGCTTGTTGGGATGCCCTATTTGAAGGGGTCATGTTCTGTAACTCCTCGATAGAGGACCTGTCCAAGCTCAACCCTGAGCAGTTCGGTTTTACTCAAGCCGATTTTGATGGTTTCTCGGCAGGGCTAAGGACCTTACGTGCTTGGTTCTACATACGCGCACTGGATTTATACCGGAATATCCCATTAGCTGTCAGCCTTGACGCTTCAAAGAATTCGGTAGGACAAGTATCTCCACAGGATATGTTCAACTTTATAGAGAAGGAGTTGAAAGAGTGTCTGGAATTGTTGCCCCAAAAAGCAGCTTTAGGCGGCAATCAGTTGGACCAAGGGTTATGGAATAAGGCAGGAGCAGCCTCGCTATTAGTACGCTTATACCTAAATGCCGAAAAATGGATAGGCAAGCCCATGTACACTGAATGTGCCCAATATGCCGAAGATATCATCAGCGGCAAATATGGCCCTTACAAGATAGATACCCGATGGGATGCCCCTTATGATTGGGATAACGTCAATAGTGACGAGGTAATCTATGCCTTTACGGGTGCATACTCTCGTGCCCACTGGCATTATGGTAACGATATGTATTGGTGGAGTATGCCTGGACTTGTAGGCAACTACTTAGGGTTTAAGAGCTGGGGTAACTCGAATCCTAAGTTTGCATTGCAACCCAGCTTAGATGTAGATGGTAATCCTTATACGTTTACTTTAGGACGGCCAGTTGCCAAGTTTAAGAAATATCCAGAGGATGTACGCCTAAAACTTTATAAGAACTTAGACGCTCCCAGCACACGTGAAGGTATGTTCCTATATGGCTATTTGGAATATAAAGATGACCAAGGAAATATCAAGCGAGTAAAGAAGCCTGGCGATGGTTATACGCTTTATATACGCGACCAAGTTGGCAAATTCTTGGGTGCGGCTCCCGATGCTATCATCGATGATAAGGTCTCGAATATAGACCATGCCGACCACAATTCGGGTTGGCATGTAGTGAAATACCCCTTCTATAGGGATGGCGACCCAGGTGCCATTGAGGCCGATTATACAGAAATTCGTTTAGCCGAGATTTACTACTCATTAGCAGAATGCAAATTCCGGGCTGGTGACGTGCAAAGCGCAGGCACACTATTGAACACCGTGCGTAAGCGCTACTATCCTGAGGATAAATGGCAAGAGTACCTCTATCAGCCCGATGGGAACGTAATATTGACCGAAGACGAGTTGCTCGACGAATGGATGCGTGAATTCTGCGCCGAAGGACGTCGCCGCACCGACCTTATCCGTTGGAATAGGTTCAGCCAAGGTACGTGGTGGGACAAGCAACCTGATGCTGATACACACACCGAGATATTACCTCTTTCCAAGAAAACGCTCCAAGCAGACCTCAACCTCAAGCAGAACCCGGGGTACGAAGATCCGAGATAATTCTGTAGACTTATGGCGTAGATTGCTGGTTATCTGCGCCATAAGTTTACAGAAATAGCTATATTTGTACGTTGCTACGTGCTAACCAGACCATTAACTACCCATATAATTATGATTAAAAAAAGAATCCTCCTCCTGCTCTGCCTCCTGCAAAGCACGCTACTGATCTTGCAGGCGCAAGGCGGGATGCAAAAGAACATCGCCTACACCGACGGTCAGACGCGCTTCACCGTCATCGCCGACGGGGCGCTCCGTCTGGAGTACGCCCCCGACGGGAAGTTTACCGACAACCCCTCGTTTGTGGCCGTACAACGTACCTATTCGGCGGTAGAGTATAAAGTGAAGAGCAGCGGCAGCTGGGTAGAAATCAGCACCTCGAAGATGAAGGTGCGCTACCGCAAAGGAAGCGGATCCTTCACGGAGAAGAACCTCTCCATCACCTCCGCCAAGGGGATGCTCCCCTTTAGCTGGAAGCCCGGCACCGTGCAGAAAGGCAACCTGAAAGGGACCTCCCGCACCCTCGACGGGTTCGACGGTGACACACAGACACATGGCTACGTGCGCGACTCGCCCCAAAACTCCAAGATGAAGCTGGAAGACGGCCTGCTGGCCACCGATGGCTGGACACTCATCGACGACTCGAAAAACTTCCTCTTCGACAACGACCCCGACTGGGGCTGGGTGAAGCAGCGGCCCGAGGAGGGTGGCGACCGGCAAGACTGGTACTTCCTGGCCTACGGGCACGACTACAAGGCAGCACTCAAGGACTTCACCCGCTTCGCCGGACGTGTGCCCCTGCCGCCCCGCTACGCCTTTGGCTATTGGTGGTCGCGCTACTGGCTCTACTCCGACAAGGAGTTCCGGCAATTGGTGGACAACTTCCACACTTACCAAATCCCGCTCGACGTGATGGTGGTGGACATGGACTGGCACTACACCGAACCGGGCAAAGGCGGATGGACCGGATGGACCTGGAACAAGGACCTCTTCCCCAACCCCGCCCGCTTCATCGGCTACCTGAAACAGAACGACCTGAAGGTAACCCTTAACCTGCACCCCGCCGACGGCGTGGCCGCCTACGAGGAGAAGTATCCCGAGGTGGCACGCGATATGGACATCGACCCGCAAAGCAAGCAGACTGTCCCGTGGGTCAGCTCCGACAAACGGTTCATCAAGAGCATGTTCAAGGAGATTCTCACCCCCATGCAGAAAGAGGGCGTTGACTTCTGGTGGCTCGACTGGCAACAGAACCCCAACGATGCCAAGGTGAAAGGCCTTAGCAATACGTGGTGGCTCAACTACGTCTTCTTCAGCGAGATGGAGAAGAAACGCGACACACGTCCCATGATTTTCCACCGCTGGGGCGGACTGGGCAACCACCGCTACCAGATAGGCTTCTCGGGCGATGCCGTCTCTTCGTGGAAGTCGCTCGACTACCAGCCCTACTTCAACGCCACCGCCTCCAACGTGCTTTATGGATACTGGGGGCACGACCTCGGCGGGCATATCGGCAACCACATAGACCCGGAGATGTACGTGCGCTGGCTGCAGTTCGGCGCCCTTAGCCCCATCATGCGCACCCACTCGCAGAAGAATGCCCAGATGAACAAGGAGCCGTGGGTATTCGGCAAGGAGTATTGCGGCATCATCCGACAGACCATCCGCCTACGCTACGAGCTGGCACCTTATATATATACCATGGCACGCGAGGCGACCGATACCGGCGTATCACTCTGCCGCCCGCTCTACTACGACTATCCCGAGGCCAAAGAGGCTTATGACTTCCGCAACGAGTATATGTTTGGCGATCACATCCTCGTGGCCCCCATCACCGCTCCCGCACAAAACGGCTATGCTACCCGTCGCCTCTGGCTGCCCGCCGGAGAGTGGTACGAATGGTCCACGGGGACGCTCCTCCAAGGCGGACGGACGATAGAGCGCAACTTTGCCATCGACGAATACCCCATCTATGTGAAGGCGGGCGCCGTGCTCCCGATGTACAACGACCGGGTGATGAACCTCAACGGCAACGACGAGGAGATGGTAGTGACACTCTTTCCCACCAGCGACGCCAAGGGTTCCTCCTTCAGTCTGTACGAGGACAACGGCAACGACAAGCAATACATGAGCCAGTATGCCACCACGCCCATCACCACCTCGCGCGAGGGCAACGTGCAAACTATCGTCATCGGCGCACGCACAGGTCACTACCAAGGCATGACGGAGCGCCGCACGTTCCAAGTCAAGGTGCTGTCGGCACTCATGCCACAGTCGGTCACCGTAGATGGCGCACCGGCCAAGTATCAATACGACGGCGAGGGGTTGGCACTCCTTGTCGACCTACCCGATGCCGACTGCAGCCACGAAAAGGTAGTCAAGATAACCTATCCATCCGGGCAGAAAGCCGAGGTAGATGGTCTACCTGCCGCCGCCCGTCGGGTAGCCAAGGCGATGGAGCAGCTGAAGTATCACGACGCAGGAATCTGCTTCAAGGAAGAACTGGGACAGATGGGCAGCCTCTGCGAGGCGATAGGCTATGCGCCCCAACAACTCCCGGCACTGGCGGCCGCCTTCTGGACAAGCTACCACCGCCTGCCCGACCTGCTGAAAGAGCAAGGACTGAACGAGGCGAACACGAAGGCATTCCTACAGACCGTGAACTGGCAGAAATAACAATAGATAATTATAAAACGAATGACACGTATGAGAAAGCAACTGCTGACAGCGCTATTCGCCTTAGCGGCCTGTAGCCCGACGTTCGCCCAGTGGAAACCCGCCGGCGGCAAGATCATGACCCGATGGGGCGAACAACTCAACCCGAACAACGTGTGGGCCGAATACCCGCGTCCCTTGCTGGAACGTCCCGACTGGCAGAACCTCAACGGGCTGTGGCAGTATGCCATCGCCCCCAAAGGCTCGTCGGCCCCAGCTACCTACCAAGGGCAGATATTGGTACCATTTGCCATCGAGTCGGCCCTGTCGGGCGTGGGCAAGCACGTGGGCGAGCAAGAAGAACTGTGGTACCAGCGTACCTTCACCCTCCCCTCGGGCTGGAAAGGCCGCCAGGTGTTGCTGCACTTTGGCGCGGTGGACTGGAAAGCCGACGTATGGGTGAACGACGTGAAGGTAGGCGGGCACACGGGAGGCTACACGCCTTTCAGCCTGAACATCACCGGCGCACTGGCTACGAAAGGCACCAACCAATTGGTGGTAAGGGTTTGGGACCCCACCGACCATAGCGAACATCCGCGAGGCAAGCAGGTGAGCAAGCCCGAAGGCATCTGGTACACCGCCGTGAGCGGCATCTGGCAGACGGTATGGCTGGAGCCGGTGGGAAAGGATTACATCGCCCGCCTAAAGACCACGCCCGACATAGACCAACATACCGTCACCGTCGAGGCGCTGACCGGCGATGAACCCGCCTCCGCCTCGGAACGGGTGGAGGTGACCCTCCTTGATGGGAAAAAGACCGTGGCCCGAGGCGCCGCTTTGGGAGGCGTGCCCGTGGAACTGACGATGCCCGCCGACGCCAAGCTGTGGTCGCCCGAGTCGCCTTTCCTGTACGACATGGAGGTGACGCTTTACCGCGACGGCAAGGTCGCCGACCGGGTAAAGAGCTATACGGCGCTCCGTAAGTTCTCTATCGGCAAAGACAAAGAAGGCATCACACGCTTGCAACTCAACAATAAGGATTACTTCCAATTCGGCCCCCTCGACCAAGGGTGGTGGCCCGACGGACTCTACACCGCCCCATCCGACGAGGCACTGGCATACGACCTGCAGAAGACCAAAGACTTCGGTTTCAACATGGTGCGCAAGCATGTCAAGGTGGAGCCGGCCGTGTGGTACACACATTGCGACCGCCTCGGCCTTATCGTTTGGCAGGACATGCCCAGTGGCGGACATGGACTGCAATGGCAGAGCCACCAGTACTTCAACGGAGCCGAGGCCGTACGTTCGGCCGCTTCGGAAGCCAACTATCGCAAGGAGTGGAAAGAGATTATCGACTGCCTGTACTCCAACCCCTGCATCGGCGTGTGGGTGCCGTTCAATGAGGCTTGGGGACAGTTCAAGACACCCGAGATTGTGGCGTGGACCAAGCAGTACGACCCCTCCCGCTTGGTGAACCCCGCCAGCGGTGGCAACCATTACACCTGCGGCGACATCCTCGACCTGCACAACTACCCCAACCCCAGCCTTTACCTCTTCGACCCCACCCGCGCCACCGTGCTGGGTGAGTATGGCGGCATCGGCATGGCTGTGAAAGAACACCTTTGGTTTGCCGACCGCAACTGGGGATACGTGAAGTTCAACACCTCCAAAGAGGTGACGGATGAGTACGTGAAGTACGCCAACCAGCTGCTCCAACTCATTCCCCGAGGCTTCTCCGCCGGCGTGTACACGCAAACCACCGACGTGGAAGGCGAGGTGAATGGCCTGATGACCTACGACCGGAAGATGATCAAGGTCGACGAAGCCGCCGTGAGAACCATCAACCGAAAGATTTGCGAGTCGCTACGGTAGAGCGCCTCAGCGAAGGAAACGTTACGGTTCGCACTCAATAAGTATCCGCCGCCCGTCGTTCATCGTCGTGGCGAAGAGGTAAATCCCGCCTCCGTCGGCCAGCTTCAAGCGCTTGCGCAGCTCGGCTACGGAGGCGGGAAAGTTTCGCACGGTGAGATTGGCTTGCTTCAGGTGACCAAGGCAGGCTTTGACCTCTTTCTTATGGAGGCTACACTCGCCCACGATGCGGAAGGTGCGGCCGGGAAAGCCTTTGACTTGGTGCTCGGAGGTGTAGAGGTGACTGTTGGGATGGAGCTTCGCCAAGCCAAAAGTAACAGCAAGGCTGTGGAAAGCGCCGCCTTTCAGCAGGGAGGCATTGGGCTCGTAGAGGTAGCTACCCAAGGTGGCTGTGTAATGGCACTCGGCTTGTTGCTCTTGCCGGCGGGTGAAGCTGAAGGCGACGGTTCCTCCGGGTGTGAGGTTGACTAAGTGGATAGGCACGTCATCGGGCGGCAGCTCGTCGGAGGTGAGGAGGAGCAACTCCTTGCACTCGTTCTGCACCGATACGATGTGCGCTTCGGCGGTATGGCGCAAGGTACGAAGGGCGAGCGAGAGGTCGAGCATGGGCGAGAGCTTAACCAATACCCGCCGGGCTTTGGTGAGGAGCAGCGGCTCCAGTGCCGCCACGTCGGGTTCACAGTCGCCGATGGCTACTACCTTGCCACCCTGCCCGTCGCGGCGGGCGGGGTCGAGGAAAAGGGCATCTACCGACTCCATCCGCTCCAAGTACTCCACGCCGTCTGCGTAGCACACCTGGATATGGGGCTGGCCCAGCGCGGCGAAGTTGTGGGCCGCCAGCTCGCAAAGCTCCGCCTGTCGCTCCACGTAGGTGGCGCGGCGAAAACGTTGTGAAAGGAAATAGCAGTCGATACCAAAGCCACCGGTGAGGTCGACCAGGCAGTCGCCCTCAAGCAGGCTGGCTTTGTAGCGGGCGGTAGCCTCCGAGGAGCATTGTTCTAGCGAGAGGTGGCGCGGGTAGAGCACGTCGTCCCGTTCGGCCCACGAAGGGAGTTTCGAGGCGGCCGCCTGCCGGCCGGCTATCTGCGTCAGGGCGGCGGGCATATCCACGTCAGGGTAGCGGGCAGCCTGCAAGGCCAGCGTACGTGGGTCGTCGTGGCGGTGGGCGAGGGCAAAGCGCAGGGTAGCATCGTTGGGCAGTGTCATCGTCCCTTCACTATCTTCTTTATATCGTTCAGTTTGTTGAGGGCCTCAAGGGGGGTGAGATTGTTCACGTCGAGGTTGAGTATCTCGTCGCGTATCTGGCAGAGCACGGGGTCGTCGAGCTGGAAGAAGCTGAGTTGCAGGCCATCGCGATGCTCGCTCACCTCGGTCAGCGGCTTGCCGGCGATGCCTTGCTGGCGGTTGTCGGTCTCCAGTTGCTTGAGGATGTCGTCGGCCCGCTTGACGATGCTCTTGGGCATACCTGCCATCTTGGCCACGTGGATACCGAAGGAGTGCTCGCTGCCGCCCCGCTCCAGCTTGCGCAGGAAGATGACCTTGTTGTCGATTTCCTTCACCGACACGTTGTAGTTCTTGATGCGGGCGAAGGACTTCTCCATCTCGTTCAACTCGTGGTAGTGGGTAGCGAAGAGGGTGCGTGCCCGCGCCTTGGGATGCTCGTGGATATACTCCACGATGGCCCAGGCGATGGAGATGCCATCGTAGGTGGAGGTACCGCGTCCCAGCTCGTCGAAGAGTACGAGACTACGGGGCGAGAGGTTGTTGAGGATGTTGGCCGCCTCGTTCATCTCTACCATAAAGGTAGACTCGCCCACGGAGATGTTGTCGCTGGCTCCCACGCGGGTGAATATCTTGTCGACCAGCCCGATGTGGGCGCTCTCGGCGGGGACGAACGAGCCTATCTGCGCCATCAGGGTGATGAGTGCCGTTTGGCGCAACAAGGCCGACTTACCGGCCATGTTCGGGCCGGTGATGATGATGATTTGCTGAGTGTGGGTGTCGAGCATCACGTCGTTGGGGATGTACCTGTCGCCGATGGGGAGCTGCTTCTCGATGACAGGATGGCGTCCCTGGCGGATGTCGAGCACGTCGTCGTCCTCCACCACGGGGCGGATGTAGTTGTTCTCCCGGGCCACGTTGGCGAAGGAGAGGAGGCAGTCGATGCGTGCCACTTGGTTGGCGTTGATCTGTATCTGGGGGATGAACTCCGTGATGGCTTGTACCAATTCGGTATAGAGGCGGGTCTCAAGAGCCACTATCTTGTCTTCGGCTCCCAGTATCTTCTCCTCGTACTCCTTCAGCTCTTGGGTGATGTAGCGTTCGGCGTTGACCAGCGTCTGCTTCCTGATCCACTCTTTGGGCACCTTCTCCTTGTGCACGTTGCGCACCTCTATGTAGTAGCCGAAGACGTTGTTGTAGGCCACCTTCAGGCTGGGGATGCCTGTCTGCTCGCTTTCCCGCTGCTGCAGCTTGAGCAGGTAGTCCTTGCCCGAGTGCGAGATGAGCCGCAGCTCGTCCAGCTCGGCGTTGACGCCGCTCTGTATCACGCCACCCTTGTTGACGAGCAGGGGCGCGTCGTTGTTCACTTCGCGGGCGATGCGGTCGCGGATGGAGGCGCATAGGTTGAGCTGCTCGCCGATGTTGTTGAGGCTGGCGTTGTCGGCCTCAAGGCAAGCCTCCTTGATGGGCTGTATGGCTTGTAGCGCCACCTTGAGCTGCACTACCTCACGGGGTGACACCCGTCCTACGGCTACCTTGGAGAGGATACGTTCGAGGTCGCCGATGAGGTGCAGTTGCTCCTCTATCAGCTCCTTGAAGTCGGGTTGCCGGAAGAAGTACTCTACCACGTTGAGCCGTTCGTTGATGGGTTTCACGTCTTTGAGGGGGAACACCATCCAGCGTTTCAGCAGGCGTGCCCCCATGGGGCTGATGGTGCGGTCGATGACCCCCAGCAGGCTGCCCCCGCCATCGTTCATGCTGCCCAGCAACTCAAGGCTGCGCACGGTAAACTTATCGAGCCGCACGTACTTGTCCTCCTCGATGCGTGCCAACGAGGTGATGTGGCTGATGTGCGTGTGCTGGGTCAGGGTGAGGTATTGCAGGATGGCTCCGGAGGCGATGATACCGTTCTTGAGGTGCTCCACGCCAAAGCCTTTGAGGTTCTTCGTCTCGAAGTGCTTGAGCAGCTTCTCGCGGGCGGTGGTTTCGGTGAACACCCAGTCGTCCAGCTCGAAGGTGAAGAACTTGCTGCCGAAGTTTCCCTCGAACATCGGCCGTTTGCCCCGCTCGAAAAGCACCTCTTTGGGACCGAAGTTGTTCAGCAGCTTATCTACGTAGTCGAACGGTCCCTCGGCGGTGAGAAACTCGCCGGTGGAGATGTCGAGGAAGGCTACGCCGCAGGCCGACTTGCCGAAGTGCACGGCGGCCAGGAAGTTGTTCTCCTTATAGTTGAGCACGTTGTCGTCGATGGAGACGCCGGGAGTCACCAGCTCAGTGATGCCTCGCTTCACCAGTTTCTTGGTCAGCTTGGGGTCTTCCAGCTGGTCGCAGATGGCCACACGCTTGCCGGCGCGTATGAGTTTGGGTAGGTAGGTGTCGAGTGCGTGGTGGGGAAAGCCGGCCATCTCGATGGCCTTGTCTTTCCCGTTATTTCGTTTGGTAAGCGTGATGCCCAATATCTCGGATGCTATGATGGCATCGGTGGAGTACGTCTCATAGAAGTCGCCGCAACGAAATAGCATCACGGCATCGGGGTGCTTGGCCTTCAGGTCCAAGAACTGCTTCATCATCGGGGTCAACACTATTGCTTCATCTTTCACAACTGTTTCCTCTTTTCTTCTTTTGGTTAATGTAATATACGATTCGTAGGAGCAAAGATAGTGCCTTTCTACGCATGATGGATGCACTTGGGGCAAAAAAAAGTCCCCTCGCGCACGCTACTACCAACATAAGGGGTGGTGTAGCGATGCGTAAGGGGTGTATTGTGCGGGGCGTAAGATACGCTCGCCTATACGGTGGCGCGTCCTTACTTGATGCCGAGTTGCGCCTTCACCTTGGCGGTGAGGTTGATGCTCTGCGATTCGTTGATGTAAGGGATGGGCGTACGGGCGAGGTCGAACACGTAGATGACTCCTTCGGCTTGGCCTACGGTCTTAATGGCATCGTCAAGCTTCTTGTAGATGGGAGCCATGGCTTTCTGCTGGGCCTCCTGCATCTGTTGCTGGGCGCTCTGCTGGAACGCCTCTTGGTTCTGCATCATGTCTTGCAGCTCTTTTTGGCGACGTTCGGCGATGTTGGCCGGCAGGGAGTCTTTGGCTACGGCCTGCTGGAACTCTTGGTATTTCCGGTTAAACTCTTCCTGCGTACGTTGCAGTTCGGTAGTAAGTTGCTTATCCAACGCTTGGATGTCGGCCTGCGCCTTGGTAAACTCCGGCATGGCCGTGATGATTTCCTGGGCGTTGATATGGCCAAATTTCAGATTCTGTGCAAACACGCCCATGGGGAGTGCGAGCAGCATGACAAGTGCAATTCTCTTTAGCATAGTTTTATAATTAATTATTTGATTGTTCTTCTGACTGTTCGTTCAATTGCGCAGCAAATGTAGGCAATTAATTTGAATATCCTAATTTTTGCAGTACTTCATCGCTTATATCGATGCGCGGGTTGGCGAAAATCACCTCGGAGGCGGTGGCGCGGTCCAGTATCAGGTCGTAGCCATGCCGTTCGGCCAGCTCTTTCACGGCCTCGTACACCTCGTCCTTGATGGGGCCCATCAGCTTATCGTTCAGCTTAGCCAGCTCACCGTCGGGGCCGAAGTATTTCTTCCGCAGGTCAGCGGCTTCTTTCTCCTTGGCAACGATGGCATCTTCCTTCTGCGTCTTCTGTACTGTAGAGAGGCTGTGCAACTTAGCCTGATAGTCTTGGTAGAGGGCTTGTACCTCCTTGGTCTTGGCTTCCACCTCGCCTTGGTACTTCTTGGTGGCTTGCTGCATCTGATCATTTGCGCTCTGCGCAGCGGGAATATTCTTCATGATGTACTCCGTGTCGATCAGCGCGAACTTCTGTGCGCTGGCTACCGTGGCGACAGCCAGCATCAACATCATTAGTAGAACGGATTTCTTCATACGTCAATTCTTTTAATGTGACACAATCTTGTTTGTTTAGAACTCCTGTCCTAAGATAAAGTGGAACTGGCTTCCGCTGTATTGCTTAGAACCGTTTATCTTGTCGAAGCCGTAGCCCCAGTCGATACCCATCATACCAATCATCGGCAGGAAGATGCGGACACCGACACCGGCCGAGCGCTTGAGGTCGAACGGGTTGATCTTGCTGATGTCGTGCCAAGCGTTGCCGGCCTCAAGGAAGCCCAGCACATAGATGTTGGTGCTGGTCTCGAGCATGAGCGGGTAACGCAACTCGATGCCGATACGTTCGTAGGCATAGCCTTCTTGGCCGTAGGGGGTGAGCGAGCTATTCTCGTATCCACGCAGGGCGATGCTCTCGGTAGCGTAGGTGGAGTAGCCGGTCATGCCGTCGCCACCCACGTCGAAGGTGCCGAAGGGCGACTTCTTGTACTTATTGTAATGTCCCAGCAGTCCAAACTCGGTACGGGTCATGAGCACGAGGCTCTTGGGATGGGCTTGGTAGTCCATCAGCGCCGTATAGGTCTTGAGTTTGAACTTCCACTTGTGGTACTCTATCCACTTGTGGAGCTGGTTCATGTTGTCCTGTGTGATGCTTCCGTCGGCGTTGTAGTAGCTTTTGTAGTTCTTGCCGTCGAACAGGGAGTAGGGCGGAGTGAACTGTACGGAAAGCGAGAAGTCCGAACCGGTGCGGGGGTAGATGGGGTTGTCGTACGAGGCACGTGCCAACGTGAGGGAGAGGCTGAGGTCGTTGCACTTACCATTGGTCACGGGGAAGTACTGCCAGTCGCGCAGGTTGTAACGTTGGTAGGCCAGCTCGGCCGAGAGGGTGAAGTAGTCGTCGGGCCAGTTGAGGCGCTTACCCCAACCCACGGAGAGTCCCCACATCTTGATGGACTTGTCGGGGTCGTAATAGTTCTCGTAATTATTGTAATTGTTGTAGTTGTACATGCCATAGCCACCATAACCGTAGTAGTTGTTGTAGTAGCTGTTCATGAGGCTGGAGTTGTAGTATTGGCTACTGATGTCGGTCTGCACGGAGAAGAAGGCCGACACGGAGAACGAGTTGGGTCGCTTGCCGCCAAACCAGGGGTCGAAAAAGGAGATGCTATACGACTGGTAATACTTGGCGTTGGTCTGTCCGCTGATGGTCAGCGTCTGCCCGTCGCCCTGCGGCAGGATGCCCCGGTAGTTTTTGCCCGGGTGCAGGAGGTTGGCTACGGAGAAGTTGGTGAACTTCAGGCTGAGCTTACCGATGATACCCGTCTGTCCCCATCCGGCAGAGAACTCTACCTGGTCGTTGGCCTTGGAGGTCAAAGGCAGGCCGATGTCTACCGTTCCGTTGGCTTGGTCGGGCTGGATGTCGGGCTGCAGCTTCTCGGGGTCGAAGTGTCCCATCTGCTGTATCTCACGGAGCGAACGCATCAGGTCCTCTTTGCTGAAGAGCTGTCCGGGGCGGATGCGCAGCTCGCGACGGATGACGTTCTCGTACACCCGGTCGTTGCCGCTAATCTTGATTTTGCTGATGGTGGCCTGTCTTCCTTCGGAGATGCGCATCTCCAGGTCGATGGAGTCGCCCACGATATTCACCTCCACAGGGTCGAGGTTATAGAAGAGGTAACCGTTGTTGTAGTATAGGTTGCCAATGGCGTCGTCGTCGGTGGTGAGGCGCTCGTTGAGCAGCTTTTGGTTGTACACGTCGCCCTTCTTCATGCGCAGCATGTAGTTGAGCTGCTCGGAAGGGTAGAGGGTGTTGCCCACCCACGTCACGTTGCGCAGGTAGTACTTCTGTCCTTCGTCGATGTTGATGAAGACATCTACCGTGCGGTTGTCGTACGTTTTCACGCTGTCGGAGGTGATGGTGGCGTCGCGGTAGCCCAGCTCGTTGTACTTGTCGATGATGAGTTGCTTATCGGCCTCGTAGTGCTCGGGCACGAACTTCTTGGTGCGGAAGAGGTTGAGGAGCTTGCCCTTCTCGTTGGTCTTCTTCATCACCCGTTTCAGTTTGGAAGTCTTGATGGCGTGGTTGCCGGTAATATAGATGGCGTGTACCTTGATTTTCTCCTTCTTGTCGATGTTGACGTCAACGAACACCTGGTTCTCGTTCTTGGGGTCGTCGTTCTGCACGATGTTGACCTCCGCGTTCTTGAAGCCTTTATCGTCGAAGTAACGCTTGATGAGGGTTTTGGCACGGTCCACGGTGTTGGGGGTGATTTGCATGCCCTTTACCATGCCCAGCTTGTTCTCCAGGTCGGTACGTTCGGACTTCTTCACGCCGTAGTAGTGGATGTCGGAGATACGGGGACGTTGCGTGAGGGTGATGCGCAACCATATTTTATTGCCCTCTATCTTGTCGGCGGAGATGCTGACATTGGAGAACAGCCCATGCTTCCAGTAGCGCTTGATGGCTCCTGTAATCTCGTCGCCGGGCACGCTGATGGTTTGTCCGACTGACAGCCCCGACAGTCCGATGAGCACGTAATCTTCATAATTCTTCACGCCTTCGACCTTGATGTCTGCTATCTCGTACTTCCGGGGTATGCCGGAGTAGAGGATGACAGGCTTTTCGTTGTCTTGGGTGCCGGCATTCTGCGCAAGGCCTGTTGTGGTAAAGCAGCACAGGCAGACAAACGTTAGGACGATAAAGGAGATGCGGTTATACATTATCTTGTAGTTAGATGTTTCGATTAATATTAGCTTATCTGTTCACTGGTCTTGCCGAATCGGCGTTCCCGTTGTTGGTATTCGTAGACGGCCTTGAAGAACTCCTCGCTGTGGAAGTCGGGCCAAAAGGTATCGCAGAAGTAAAGTTCGGAATAGGCGCACTGCCACAGCAGGTAGTTGCTCAGCCGTACTTCGCCTCCGGTGCGTATCAGCAGGTCGGGGTTGGGCATGAAACGTGTGGCCAGGTGGTTGGCCACGCACTCGTCGGTAATCTGTTCGGGGGAGAGCTGTCCCTCTTTCACTTGCACGGCTATTTGCCTCGCTGCCTCGGTGATTTCCCAATGCGAGGAGTAGCTGAGGGCCAACACCAAGCAGAGGCCGGTGTTCTGGGAACAGTGCAGGGTACACTGCTTCAGCGCTTCCCGTATGTCATCGGGCAGTTTGGCGAGGTCGCCAATCACCTCGAAGCGGAGGTTGTTCTCCATAAACTTATCTTCCTGGATGGACTCCATGAGGAGGGCCATCAGGGCGTTCACCTCTTCGGGCGGACGATTCCAGTTCTCGGTAGAGAAGGTGTAGAGCGTCAGGTACTTCACGCCCAAGCGTGCCGCCGTTTCGGTGATTTCCTCTACCCGCTTAGCGCCCGCACGATGTCCTTGCGTGCGTTCTTCGCCCCGCTGCTTGGCCCACCGTCCGTTGCCATCCATGATGATGGCCACGTGTTGAGGGATTCGGTCTTTATCTATTTGTTCTTTGTACGACATCTCTATATGGGGACTGGTTAATTCACAGGGATTCCCTTGGCTACATTGAACCATATTTGGTTGAGACGGGCCGTCCACACTTCGGAGTCGTGCTTATACTCACGCACTACGATACTCCGTGTCTTGTCCTCCGGGTCGGTCACGGTTTCCTTGAAAGATACGTCTTCCTTGCCGAACATAAAGATGAGGTACCCGTTGGCGGGGTTCTGCACCATAGAGTAGTAATGGCGTCCGCGGAACTCGGGTACGGGAGTGGAAGCCACGGTTTGGTCTCCCCAAGCATACTGGGGGAAGCCGAATTTGGGATCCTTCTTCCAGTCTCTTCCCGATGTGGAGATATAGGCTCCTTCGAACCCACTGCCGAAGAGATAGAACTTATCATTGTAATAGATAAGGGTGGGATGATTCATCTGCGGGCAATAAGAGAGGGTGGAACCGGGTTGCAAAGGCACCCAACGGGTGATGGCTTGACCTTGGTCGTTCTTGTCCTCGTCGTAGGCCCACGGCAAAGAGACGAGCGAGTCGCCCACAAGGGTAGGCATTGGGGCGTCGTCGCCTATGAGCATCGTACCCTTCGTGCCATTGGGGCGCTTGAAGTTGGTATAGGAGGTGATGGATCCGGGGAACTGCTGGAACTCTTCGGCGCTCAGTCCTTCCTTCTCTGCTCCTGCGTAGTCTTCAGAAGTCCCATTCTCACTGGTCTCGAACGTATAGCCTCCGTTGGCCGCTCCGGCTTTCAGGTAGCTTAGTTTTGCGTCGGCCGTTCCGTCCGCGTTCGGGATAGGGGCAAGGAAGCGGACTGCGCCCGTCAGCGAGGAGGGCGTCCAAGTCAGTCCGTCGGTGCTGGTATATCCTTGGTTGTTGCCTTCGAAGGTGGCATACAGTACATCTTTGAAGACCACGAGAGAGGTCACCTTGGTCGTCACGATGTTGCCGCCGGCCATCACTATGCCGTTGCCGGTCCATGTGGCGGGGGCGTTGACGGAGGCCGTATAAACCTTTAAGTTCCCGCCGGCCAAGCCGTATGTGAGAATGTTGTTATGATACAGTACGGATTGCTGGTTACCGTCCATGCTGTTGTCGATGCCAGCGTTCAGGTTGTTCCAGCGCAGCGAGTCGGGGTCGTGCTTATGCACCCGCACCTCAATGCGATAGTTCTTCTTAATGTTGGAGATGCCCGCATACGCTTCGGTCGACCACACGGTGACTTTCAGCGGCTTGCGCAAGTCCATAGAGTCAGCCATACTAATGAGAGAGTCGTTCTTGCCATCCTGCGTTTTCATCGTCACCACGCCCGAGGCGGTAGTGAACGTCTTCACCAAGATTCGGTCTATGATGGTATCGGCGTGCACAGGTAGCGAGTCGGCATTATAGATGAGAGCCGTATCCCGTAGTCCTATCTGATCAATGGTAAACTTATAGGTGGTTCCATAGCCAATCGTATCAATCGCAAACGCATGGATAGTAGCATCTTTACTATATTCGACGTCACTGTCATTATCCAAGCATGAAGCGGCGAAGACCGACGCTAACAGGAGGCTTGCGATAAATGATAAAAGCTTTATTCTCATTTTGTAAGTACTGTATTTATTTACAAGTTGCAAAAATAGGAACAATTTTTCCTATACGTAGCATCAAGGGCAAGTTTTATATAAAATTATAGATAATAATGCTGTTTTTGTTCTCGCAGAAGCCTCTGTGCAGGATGGTTTTAACTATTCCGCCCCACCTTCTCCCGCAGCCATTTCTTGTATGTCCTCCCGAAGTATTTCTCTACCTGCCAAGCGAAAGCCACGTTCACCGTTGGCGCTGCCACCCCCGCCCAGAGCCTAAGCGGCGATTGCTCCACATATATTTCGTCCCACAGCCCACTGTCGATAAACGACTGTAGCAACCGACTACCACCCTCTACGAGTAGCGACTGCACTTTGCGTTCGTACAGCGCCTCCATCATCTGCGGCAGTGGCTGGCGACTGTAGTCAAGGGGCAAGTAGGTGAGGTTCTCGGACGAAGGGCGTTCGCGCTCCGTGAAGACCAAGGTAGGGGCGCTCCCGTCGAACAGTTGCAGCTGTGGCGGGAGGAGGAGGTTTCTGTCCGTCACCACCCGCAATGGCTGGTGGCCATACCAATGACGTACGGTTAGCGACGGATTGTCGAGCAAGGCTGTCCGTGTACCTACCATGATAGCGTCGTTCTCGGTCCGCCTCTTATGGGTGAGCATGGCAGTGAGGGGAGTGGAGAGCACGACCGGCTGTCCGCCTGTACGTCCACGGTCGATAAAGCCATCGGCGGACTCTGCCCATTTCAAGGTGATGTAGGGGCGCCTCTGGGTGTGGAAGGTGATAAAGCGGCGGTTCAGCGCCCGGCACTCTTCTTCGAGCACACCTACCACGACCTCCCTACCCGCTTCACGCAGCTTGCGGATGCCCCGTCCGGCCACCTGCGGGAAAGGGTCTTGGCAACCCACTACGATGCGGGGAATCCCCTTTTCGATGAGCAGGTCGGCACAAGGCGGTGTCTTGCCGTAATGCGAGCAAGGCTCCAGGCTGACATAGATGGTAGAGCGCTTCAGCAAGGAGACGTCGCGCACCGAACGGATGGCGTTCACCTCGGCATGCGGCTGTCCGCAGCGTACATGATAGCCTTCGCCTATGATATGCCCGTCGCATACGATGACTGCCCCCACCATCGGGTTGGGCGACACGTTGCAGCGGCCATTCAAGGCCAGCTCAATGCAACGCCTCATATACTTCTCATCTTCAGGATTTATCTCTTGGTTCCTCATATCTTTGTCCTTTGCACCGACAAAGATATAGTTTTATCCGATACAACGCCCAAGGCAACCGTGCTAAACAGGAACAACCGCATCAAAATCGCTCCTTACACAAAAGTTGTGTCTTCCTGTTTTCACCGGCTATCCCCCTCCTGCAAGGCGTTTCGTGAGATGGTGAAACCGGTGAAGGCTATAAATGCAACATACTGTGTAGGCGATGGATTTTGGCGCACTAAAGGAACTGCGCCAGCAACGCTTTGTTGGCCAGCCTGTCCATGGCGAGGTCACGCTCGTCTTCAAGGAGATTGGGCGAAAGGGTACATTCGCCGCAAACGTCTACGCCGATTACTTTCTCTTTCTGCAGGATGATTTCAAGCAGCTTCTCCAAGTCGGCCAGCGAAAGAGAACCTTGGTCCCAGTTGGTGGAGGCGGAGGCGGTGTCCAGCACGTCCTTGTCGATAGAAATATAGATGGGTTCGTCCACATGATCGTGCGAGAAGCGCTGCCAGCTCTCTTCGTGCGAGAGCGACGTTTCGGCGTAAAACCTAACCCGCTCCCGGTAAGTTGCCGGGACGGCCTTGACAAGCTTGTCGGCCACTCCCACGACACAGACTTTACGCAGAAAGGGATTCTCGTCGAGCATCACCTTCACCCATGAGCCACAGGAGAGCATACCACCAAACAAAGTAGGCTGCATGTCGGGATGGTGATCGAAGACAATGAGTGAGAACGGCTCCCGTATCTTGTCCGTCCATAGCTTGGTGAGGTAATGGTAGTTGCCCGAGTCGATGAAGTGTATCCCCTCCGCCGGGTAAGGTGCCATGCGCCGCCGCAACGTCTGGAGCGCCTCCTCGTCGCAGTAGCAGTCGGTACCTCGTAGGTCCGTGCAGTCTATCCACTCGAAGGAGCGGTCCCGTCCGAACCGCTCCTCCTCGTAGACATGGGTAAAGTTCATCACCACGATAGGCGCCTTCATCCGCTTATAGCCTTGAGATGCCTTCTGTAGAACGATTCACTATGGTGGGGGCACCCTTGTAGCTCACATGCCCCGCTCCATTCGTCCGCACCTTGAGCGTGTCGGTGGCATAACACCTGACGTTTCCAGCGCCGGAGACATTGGCCGATACGGTGGCAACTTGTAGATTCTCCGCATTCAGATTACCCGATCCGGACACATCCGCGCTAACACGCACGGCTTTTCCGCCTGCAAGGCCAAACTTGCCCGCACCGTCGACAACACCCTTACAGCCTTGGGCATCAAGAGTCTTGAACTGGGCTGAAGCTGCGCCGTCGACAGAAAAGGATAGCGCGCGACACTGCACCGCTCCTTCCCGTAGCTGCCCAGCCCCGTCGGCCGAGAGTTTCAAGTCGCGACACTGCACTGTTTCTCCCCGCAGCTTTCCCGCGCCATCGACAGAGAGTTTCAAGTCCTGGCACCGCAATGTTCCGCTCTGTAGTTCCCCTGCTCCGTCGACAGAAATCTTCAAGTCGCCTTCCGTCTGAAAATCATTGGCAAACAAGAACTTGCATGCGCCATCAACGGACAGCTTATCCAAGTTCGGCGAGGAGATGCGAAACGACAGCTTGCTGTTGCCGCGGACGTTCACATTGTTCTTCTTGTACTTGATGACCAACGTGCCGTCCTTCACCCGCACGTCCAACAGAGCCAATACGTTATCGGAGCCATACATCTCGACGTATGTATCCTTGTCTTGCCGGAATTCAACCTTTCCAATACCCGAAAGGTTGATGCCGTGGAAGTTGTCTACCTTCACCTCTTTCGTCACGTAGTTTTTGCTTGCTTTGATGTACTCGCTCCCGGCACAGGCCGAAAGGGACGTGGCCGTCAGCAGGAAGACGGCCAGTGTTTTGCTCAAGGTTGTCACTTTCATAATTGCTATTGTTTTTTGGTTTCTTTGTTCATAAGACGCTATTCGTGCAGACAAAGTTGCGTTTCTCCCCCATTTTTTATGCCCGCCCCTTCTTTTTCGCTACTTTTGCGCAATATTGATAGGAGAAGAGCAAGCAATGAACCACGTTATGGAAGATATAGAAGACGAAGAGTTGGGCCGTATCGTGGTGCAGGTCAACCCTCGCGCCAAACGATACGTGTTTAAGACAAAGAGCGACAACATCTCTGTGTCGGTTCCTCCCGGTACTACCCGCAAGGAAGTACTCGATGCCCTTGAGCAGCTACGCCCCAAGCTTCTTGCCCACCGAACGCTGTTACCCAAACGGCGCCCCATCGACCTCGCTTTCACCATTGATACGGAGCATTTCCACCTCTCCTTGAAGCAGGGCACGACTCATCGTTTCCTGGCTCGCTCCGAACTGGGAAAGATGGAAATCATCTGTCCTCCCGACGCCAACTTTGGCGATGAGCAGCTTCAAGCGTGGATGCGGAAAGTCATTGACGAGTCGTTGCGACGAAACGCCAAGGTCATCCTGCTCCAACGCCTCACCGAACTGTCGCACCAAAGCGGTCTACGCTACTCCTCCCTGAAAATCAATGCCAGCCATGGGCGGTGGGGAAGCTGTTCCACACGCAAGGCCATCAACCTGAGCTTCTACCTCCTGCTGTTGCCCCAACCCCTCATCGACTACGTGCTGCTACACGAGCTATGCCACACGGTGGAAATGAATCACAGCGAGCGTTTCTGGGCGCTGCTCAACCAGCATACCGGCGGACGAGCCTTGGAACTTCGCGAGAAACTAAAGGCATACCACACTTCCTACTGATGTCCGATTCTGTCAAACCACTGTCATCTGTATGCCGATATTCGGCTTGGCAATTGCAAAAATAGAGTAAATAAACCGTGGCTTCTTTCTTTCTTCCATTCAATTTCCCTATTTTTGTGCCGAATAATTAATAAGACAGTTTAGTTATGAAAAACTTAGAGAGACAATTTGCGGAAAAGTTGTTGAAGATCAAAGCCATCAAACTCCAGCCGGCAAACCCCTTCACGTGGGCCTCGGGATGGAAGTCACCATTCTATTGCGACAACCGCAAAACTCTTTCCTATCCTTCGCTACGTAACTTCGTGAAGATTGAAATCACACGCCTCATCATGGAACGCTTCGGACAAGTAGATGCCATTGCCGGTGTAGCTACCGGTGCCATCCCGCAAGGGGCATTGGTGGCCGACGCGTTGAACCTGCCATTCGTTTATGTACGCTCCACCCCGAAAGACCATGGATTGGAGAACCTCATCGAAGGAGAACTCCGCCCGGGCATGAAGGTGGTAGTGGTAGAAGACCTCATCTCCACCGGAGGCAGCAGTTTGAAAGCCGTTGAGGCTATCCGCCGAGACGGATGCGATGTCATTGGCATGGTAGCGGCCTTTACCTACGGATTCCCCGTGGCCGAAGAGGCGTTCAGAAATGCCAAGGTGTCCTTGGTGACGCTGACCAACTACGAAGCGGTGCTCGATGTAGCCCTCCGGACCGGTTATATTGAAGAGACCGACATCGAGACGCTCGACGAATGGCGCAAAGACCCCGCCCACTGGGAGGCAGGCAACTAAGCGCCATCCGCGACCGGCATCACCACCGACATAACCTACTCATATAACCCTTTTATGACAACATTTGAAAGTCCCGTCAAGGTCATCCCTTACAGCCGGGAACGAGTATACGCCAAACTTTCCGACCTCAGTAACCTTGAAGGTCTGAAAGAGCATCTGCCCCAAGACAAGGTGAACAACTTGGAGTTCGATGCCGATACGCTGAGCTTCTCCGTACCTCCGGCAGGCAAGATGACCCTACAAATCATCGAACGCACACCCGTAGAGTGTATCAAGTTTGCCACCGTCCAGTCGCCCCTACCCTTCAACCTCTGGATCCAGCTGATAGCAACCGGCGAGGAGACATGCAAGATGCGCATCACCATCGGCATGGACATCAACCCCATGATGAAAGCCATGGTGCAGAAACCCCTCAAGGAAGGGCTGGAGAAGATGGCGGAGACACTGGCCGCTATACATTATTAATATAGATAGAAGAATGGCAAAGAAACTTTGGGAGAAATCCGTAGAGGTGAACAAGGACATCGACCGCTTCACCGTAGGGCGCGACCGCGAGATGGACCTCTACTTGGCTAAGCACGACGTGCTCGGCTCTATGGCTCACATCACCATGCTTGAGAGCATCGGTCTGCTTACAAAAGAGGAGCTGACCCTGCTACTGGCCGAACTAAAAAAAATCTACGCCTCCGCCGAGCGTGGCGAGTTCGTCATCGAGGAGGGCGTGGAGGATGTGCACTCCCAAGTAGAACAGATGCTCACCCGTAGCTTGGGCGACGTGGGGAAGAAGATACACAGCGGCCGCTCGCGCAATGACCAGGTGCTGCTCGACCTCAAGCTATTTACCCGTACCCAAATCAAGGAGGTAGCCGAAGCCGTGGAACAACTCTTCCACGTACTCATCGTCCAAAGCGAGCGATACAAAGATGTCCTGATGCCCGGCTATACACACCTTCAGATAGCTATGCCCTCTTCCTTTGGACTATGGTTTGGCGCGTATGCCGAAAGTTTGGTGGACGACATGCTCTTCCTACAGGCTGCCTTCAAGATGTGCAACCGCAACCCTCTCGGCTCTGCCGCGGGCTACGGCTCCTCTTTCCCGCTCAACCGCACCCTCACCACCCGTCTCCTGGGCTTCGACTCGCTCAACTACAACGTGGTGTATGCCCAGATGGGACGTGGCAAGATGGAGCGCAACGTTGCTTTTGCCTTAGCCACCATTGCCGGGACACTTTCCAAACTGGCCTACGATGCCTGTCTCTTCAGCAGCCAGAACTTCGGCTTCGTGAAGTTGCCCGACGACTGCACAACCGGCTCCAGCATCATGCCTCACAAGAAGAACCCAGACGTGTTTGAACTGACACGCGCCAAGTGTAACAAGATACAGTCGCTGCCCCAGCAAATCATGATGATAGCCAACAATCTACCCTCCGGATACTTCCGCGACCTGCAGATTATCAAGGAGATGTTCCTCCCCGCCTTCGACGAGTTGAAGGACTGCCTGCAGATGACAACCTACATCATGAACGAGATTAAGGTAAACGAGCATATCCTCGACGACGACAAGTACCAGCTCATCTTCAGCGTAGAGGAGGTGAACCGGCTCACGCTCCAAGGCATGCCCTTCCGCGATGCTTACAAGAAGGTGGGCCTCGACATCGAAGCCGGGCACTTCACCCCCGCCAAGGAGGTGCACCACACCCACGAAGGCAGCATCGGAAACCTCTGCAACACCGAGATAGAGGCTTTGATGCAACACGTGGTAGAGGGCTTCAACTTCAGTACGATGGAGGAAGCCGAGCAGGCCCTGTTAGGACGCTGACCAACGTCATGACCGTCCTTTTATCCTTATAAAAAGTAACCGTTTATTTGGCAGAGAAAGGCAAACTCCTTATCTTTGCACCCACTACCAAGCGGAAATAGCTCAGTTGGTAGAGCACAACCTTGCCAAGGTTGGGGTCGCGAGTTCGAGTCTCGTTTTCCGCTCTCCCGCCCTTTCCTTCGAAAAGGAATAAAGGATGCTCGAATGGTGGAATGGTAGACACGAAGGACTTAAAATCCTTTGGCCATTGCGGCTGTGCGGGTTCAAGTCCCGCTTCGAGTACATAGGTTAAGTGCTAACTCCTTGCAAAATAGGATGTTAGCACTTTCCTTATAGGAGTATTTGCACAACATTTGCACAACTCACAGAGAGGATAGGGGTTATCAATGAAGAATTGCCCTCTCCAGTACTGTGATGAGAAGATTATTTTTTTGAGAAGAAGCCGCTGGGGTAAAAGCCCACCCCGATAAGGAGAACCCAAACCTTTCTACGTAGCCCCTACTACCCCACACCTGATTCACAGATTCACTTGGAGGGTGTGAAGAAGTTAACACCCTATCTATTCTCAATTGATAACCTTATCAAAAACGCATGTGGGATACTGGGCGGTCAGGAAGCAGGCCGACCCAACAAACACCCGTGGAGGCCATTTGCTTGTCCGCTGTGCCACCCTCCACCTCTCGGGCGTGTCTCCTCCACCACCTTGCACCCTTATCGTTAAGCCTCAATGCCGGCAGGGTATCAACGAAGAGGGCGGAAAAAGTGCTTCACATTTATGTTAAATTTGCGGTTCTTGCACCCGTTCTTAGTTATCAAATTCTCATACACTTATTTGTATCAGTTTGATATGACTGAGATAACTCTCCTGCTATGGGTAGGGGTGCAGCTCCATAACTTTAGGGAACTGCATCAGTGTTGAGGCTATGGGGTCTCCAAAGTAGAGAGGTCTTTCTCGTTCCTTAAAGTCATGGAGTGAGAATATAAAGAGAAGAGTGGAGCGTTCAGCCCCTCTTGGATTGTTTGCGGAGTTTCGCCTCCTCGGCGGCTTGCTTGAGGCGATGCCTGAACTCCGCTTCCCCCTTGTTCTCTTTCAGACGTTCGGTCAGATACTTGCCGAACTCCGTTGCGTCCTTGTCGATTTGCGACTTCGTTAGCTTCTTCATATCCTATGTGGTTTAAAATTTGTTCAATATAACCGTATTCATCGCCCATTATCTTGCGCAACACGTCAAATTTGCCTTTAGACATGCAATATTCAAGATAGTATGTGAATAGCTCCTCGGGAACTTGTTCACTCGGATATAGTTCCTCTAACTGGTCTATCTGCTTCG
>JAISIX010000123.1 GCA_031261805.1 Mediterranea sp. (in: CFB group bacteria) | reverse complement strand
GATTCAAAAGACTTGAAGATTGGGTTTGATGACAAGTCTACAGGCTCTAATGAAAAGTTTAAGATGGAAATAAAAGCCATTTATTCACAACATGTTGATGTTGTGGAGGAAATGGTATGGAAGGCAAAGATATACAATCAGAGTTATCAAAATAGTCTCAGGGCTGCCTTTTTGAAATATCATCCCAGCCCTGCCGACTTCAACCGTTTTATTTTAGGAAATTACACCAATCCAAAGGATATTCATAAACGTCCGTTGTCGAAGTTCGTGCAGGATATAGCTCGGCAACTAAAACTCATAAAATAGGAGGATGTATGCAGTAGATAAAAAATGAGGGCTGTTCTTGCGATAGATTGACAGAACAAAAAAGGTGGTGGGTGATGTTTTGGAATAAAAAAGGAATCTCCGCTCGAGCGGACAGGCTGACTAAAGGAAAAATGTTCTAAGGCTCTTTACCTTCTATATTGCAGAAAAGAGGCCGTACCCTATTGAAGACAGGGTGCGGCCTCTTTTTGCTATACGCGGTGGCTTGTCGTCGCTTACTTACTTAGCCAGTTTATAGATTTCCATGCCGGCCATCAAGAAGGCGCCGGGTCCGTACACTTCGGTCATGTCGCGTGTCACCTTTTTGGGGTCGGCGCCGATGGGTTGCACGTAGCCCAGCTTGCCATCGGGTTCTACGGCCGAGCAGAGGGCCGCCCACCCTTTGGCGATGACGGGCATAAAGGTATCGCGAGGAAGCAGGCCTTCGTTCACGCCGTAGGCCAAAGCATAGACGAAGAAGGAGCTGCTGCTCGTTTCGGGCGACGGGTAGGAGGCGGGATCGAGGAGGCTGGCGTGCCAAAAGCCGTCCTTGTTCTGTAGCTTGGCTATCCGGGTGCACATCTCTACAAATAGCTCTTGGTAGAACTTGCGATACTTGTTGCCTTGGGGTAGTTCACGCAGTATCTCGGCCAAACCGCCCACGACCCAGCCGTTGCCACGTCCCCAGAAGACCTTGGCACCGTTCTCTTCCTTTTTGTTGAAGTATCGCCAGTCGCGGTAGAAGAGGCTGTCTTTCTTGTCGTACAGGTAGTTGTAGGTAGCCTTGTACTCCTTGTCCATGAAACGGATAAACTTCTTGTTGCCGGTGATATTGTAGAGCTTCACGTAGACGGGAGGTGCCATAAAGAGAGCGTCGCACCACGTCCAGTGGTCCAGCGTGGACGACTTGCCGTAGTCCAGCTCGAAAGAGCCGGTGGGCGGGTTGGCCACTACCCAGTCGGCGCGAGCCTCGGTGGGGTTGAGCATGGACTTTTGCTTGTACTTCTCGTAGAGTTGTAGCCAGGCTTGCGACACGGCGATGTCGTCAGCATGATACATGCGTTTGGCGGGTTGCCAACCGTTGCGCCGGCCCAATTTCATCAGCCACTGGTAGTAGGAGTCGTCCCGGTCTTGTTGTTCGGCGAGGGCTGCCCAATGCGTCAGACCGAGGTAGAAGGGTGCGTAAACCCAGTCCAGCTCGCCATACTTGGAGCCATCGAAGTTCTTTACTTGCCAGTCGGCTACCTTTTTCATCTCTTGTTTTACTTCGGCCTTCGTGCCTATCTGGGCGCTTGCCGAAGCAAGGCCCAGACAGAGGATGAATGCCGATAAGATTCTTTTCTTCATACTTATAATAAGAATAATCGGTGGGGATTAGAATTTGGAGCTATTCAGCATCTTGTCTACCAGTAGCCCGTCGATGGCTTTGAGGTTGAACTTCACTGTCCGACGTGCCTTCAGCTTGATGACGAATAGATCTGTTGTGCCTTCCAGCGCCTCCTTGCGTCCAATGTTCACGAAGGTGGGGTAGAGTGCCTTGGTACCGTTGCTGTGCAGGCGGTCGTACGTGAGGTTGTCCATCTCCTTGACGTGGAGTGAGTCCAAGCCTACGTACTCGAAGTCCTGTTGGTTGTAGGGCAGGGCGAAGCTAAAGGCGTTCACCGAGCGGAGGTCGATGCCTTTGACTGCAATCTCCACCACTTCGTCTTTGCGCAGGTTCAGCTTGTTGGGTGTCAGCTCGATGCGCCCGGCAACCTTCTCTATGGGGCGTGGCGATACACCCTCTTCCAGCTGTGTGGCTACTACGGAGATGTCGTAAGCGTCGATCAGCCCATTCTTGTTGATGTCGCCGTTGCTGATGTAGCCGTCGAAGTCCGAGTCACCCTTACGCAGGCCGGTATAGTTGGTGTAGGAGGTGAAGTCGTTCTCGTCCAGGCGGCCGTCGGCGTTGATGTCGCCTTGCAGGTAGCTGGGGGTGCCGGGCACCTTGAAGACGTAAATCTCACGTCCCGAACCGTAGTTGCCTACGCCTTCGGTGATGTGCAGGCGGATGTAGCGGGCCGTGGGATGACCGGCGAAGGTGAAGACCTTCGTCTCGCCGTCGCGTTTCCACTCAAAGTTTCCAGCTTCCGTCCAGTGCTCCTTGTCGGTGCTGTAGGCCACAGAGCCTTTCAACAGGGTGCCGTTGCCAGCGTCGGGGCGGGGCAGGTAGTGGAACTTATCGAGCGTGTTGACGGTGACGAGGTCCATCGTCAGGTCGAAAGGCATAGCGTTCAGCCGGTACTTGGTGTGCCAGATGCCGTCGCCCGTCTCGGAGAAGTTGAACATGTTCTTGATGCCGAAGCCTCCCTGTGCGGGTACGCTCGTTTCACCCTTAATGCCTTTGATGGCAAACTCCAGCGGGTTGGAGGCGGTGCGGGCGTTGAAAGTACTCCAAGGAGAAGTACCCGTTTGGTTCACCGAGCGTATCTGGAAGGAGTAGTCCGTTTCGGGTTGCAGGTTGTCGAACAGCAGCGTAGGCTCCACGATGGTAGAGTAGCGCATGCCGTCGAACAGAATCTCGTAGTAGTCGGCGTTCTCCACGGGCTGCCAGCTGGGTTGCAGGGTGTAGGGGCCGACTCCCGCCTCTGCCACTTCGGCTTTCGGAGCGGTGAGTGCGCCACTGTGCTTCAGCAGGTGGCTGGCGGGGTTGTTCTCGAAACCTTCGATGCGTAGCACGGTGGTGGCGGTTGTGATGTCGGCCTTTTCCAACTTCACGAGCAGTTGTGGGAAGCCGGTGATGACTTTCTGTGCGAACGCGCTGCCGGGGGTGGCAAATCGGTTCAGGTTGGGGGTACGGTCGTAGAAGTAGAGGTTCTCGCCCTTGAGGAAGTCGTCCATTGAGGTTGCCTCTTGTAGCTTCACCTTCTTCTTGCCTATCTGGGCGGTGAGCTTCTTGGGCATCTTGGAGGCGTTGAAGCGCAGCTCGGTGGCTTTCTGGCGTACGAAGCCGTCGAAGTCGCCTTCCGTGGGATGGATGGTGACGGTGACATTCTGTTTGCCGTCCAGCTCCGACTCAATGCGGGTCGTGGCACCCTTGCCCAGTTGGTAGGCTTCGGACACGCCGTCATCGTCATACTGTGTGAAAGCGTTCTTGCCGGCCGGGTAGATGGCGTAGATACGGAGGTCTTTGGCTATCTCGCCCACGTGGTTGTTGGGGTTGGCCAGCGGCACAATGGCACCGTCGCGTACCAAGACAGGCAGTTTCCATAATGGGGCGGCGAAGTTGTTGATAACGCAGTCGCCCTCGTATTTCTCGCCCGTGAAGAGGTCAATCCAAGTGCCCTTGGGCAGGTAGATGCCGTTGCGCACGTCGTTGCCCTCTTTGTCGGCTTGGGTCTCTTGGTAGATGGGTGCCACGAGGAAGTCGGGGCCATAGAGGAACTGATATTGTGTGGCGATGCCGTGGGTATAGTCGTTGGGGGCGGCCAGGAACATGGCGCGCATCATGGGCAGGCCGTCGACAGCCTCCTTGGCGATGCTATACGAGTAGGGCACCAGCTCTGACTTGAGCTTGAGGTACCAGCGGTTGATGGAGGTTGCCGGTTCGCCCAGCGCATGGGGATATTTCTCGTTGCTGCCCCAGCCGTCCATGTTGAGCTGCATGGCGGTGAAGGCTTTCCATTGGAAGTCACGGGTGTTTACCACCAAGTTCTTTCCGCCGAAGATGCCGTCCATGTCGGAGCAGATATTGGGTTGTCCCGACAGTCCCGAACCGATGTAGGTGGGGATGTGGAAGCGGATGTATTCCCACTTGCCTCCGGTCTGGTCGCCCGACCATACGCCGGCGTAGCGTTGCGTGCCGGCCCATCCGTCGAGGGAGATGATGAAGGGGCGTGCGTCGTGTCCGTAGTAGGGCATGATATGTCCTACGTCGGCTACGCCGTTCAGTCCGAAGGAGTAGCCGGCGCCTACCCAAGCCACGTCAGTCTTGAGCACACGTACGCCAGCGTCGCGTACCTCTTTCACAATGTCGCGTTGGAGCAGGGCGCTGATACCAGCCTTGGGGTGCAGGTCCGACTGTGTCCAGAGGCCTATCTGCACGCCGTGCTGGCGGGCATAGTCGCCCAGGCTCTTGAGGTTCTGTATGTTGCCGTCCAGCGTCTCGGTCTGTCCGTAGCCGGCGCCGTAACCGTCGTTGGGCAGCAGCCAGCCCAGCGGCATGTCGTGCTGGCGGTAGCGGTCGATGACGGCACGGGCGGAGAACTGGTAGTTGTTCTTCTCGCCGTTGAGCGACTCCTTGATGCCGCCGTTGTCCTTTTGGCTCTCTTTGTATCGTTTGCCGTCCTCGAAGAGGATGCCGTTGGGGTCTTCCTTCCAGTAGTCGCGGTTGTAAGCGTTGAGGTGTCCCTCGTAGAAGCCGAACTTAGGCAGCAGGATGGGGTGTCCGGTGAGCTGGTAGAAGTCATTCAGCAGTGCCACGGCACCGTCGTCGACCATGAAGAAGAGGTCCAGGTAGTCCGTTTCGTGCATGAGGCTTACCACGCCTTTCTGTGCCGCGCCGAAGTCGTACTTCCCTTTCTTGAAGGTGTAGCCCATCACGGCGTAGCCACCGGTCGACCAATAGAAGGGGGTTGGTGAAGCCACTCCGCCGTCGGTCCAGCTGTTCTGGTTCTCGATGGCGATGGCTTTCCCTTTGTGCGAGAAGCGTCCGTTCTGTACGCCGCCGCCGTAGAAATACTCTTCCGGTTGCTCGCGCAGGGTCACCGTCGTCTTCCCCTTCTCAAAGAGGGGGGCGGCGGTCTCCTCTATCACCGTTTGGCCGGTGAGGAGGTTGGCGACACGGAAGAGCGATGTCTCCTTGTTGATGTCTATACGCACTTTGTCGGTGGTGATGGAGACGGTGCCTGCCGTTTCGCTTACCTCCAGCTTGGAGAGTGACCGACGGGGGTTATCTACTAAGATTTGCGCCGGCGGCGTAGCTTGCGGGTCGCGGATGATGCCGCTCGCGTTGTCTTGGAACAGCCTGAAAATCTGTTCTCCATAGAAGTCGAGAGTCATTCGGTGGCCGTCGCTCAGTAGCACTTCGACGGTCGTCGGGTTGATTTTGTCCACGCCGGTTACGCGTGTCTTTTCTTCGGTTTGTGCCGCTTGCGCGAGCAAGGGCCAGAGCAGGAGACACAGCAGTGCGCTACTCCACTTTTTACCATTCTTGTTTCTTTTCATTCTTTATTGGGTTGTTATCATAAGAGCTTTTTTCCTGTTCAACTGCTTGCCATGCTGTTTTTCTTCTTCAGCCCGGCAGGCGTCATGCCGAAGAATACCTTGAACGAGGCGCTGAAGTAGCGGGGGGAGGAGAACCCGAGCAGGGTAGACACTTCGGCCACCGATAGCTCCGGACGCTCCATGAGGTACTTCATGGCTTCGTTCATCTTCAGGCGGAGGATATATTCGTTGGGGGTAAGGCCCGACAATCGCTTGAGCTGGGTGTAGAGCTTGCTTTTGCTGATGAACACCTCCTCGGAGAGGGTCAACACGTTGAACGACGCGTCGGCAAAGTGGCGGCGGATGATCTGGTCGCAATTTTCCAGGAACTTACGGTCGGCCTCGCTTGCCACCGCATTGTCCGGTTGGTTGTCTACCATCGGCCTGCCGCTATAGTAAGCCAACAAGCGTTTCTTATTCTTTATCAAGCTGTCGAGGCGAGCCAGCAATATCTTCGAGCTGAAAGGCTTGGATAGGTAAGCGTCGGCACCGAACATCAGCCCTTCTACTATCTGGTCGGGGTCGGACTGTGCGGTGAGTAGCACTACGAGGATGTGCGACAGTTCCACGCTCGACTTTATCTTGTAGCAAAGTTCCTTGCCCGATAGGCCCGGCATCATCACGTCGCTTACTATCAGGTCGGGTTGCAATTCAGTGGCTTTGGCCAATGCCTCTTCGCCATTGGTAGCGGTGTGTAGCTCATATCGGTTGCCGAGCAGGTCGGTCAGCATCCGCAGTATTTCTTGGCTGTCGTCCACCAGCAGCACTACGCTTTTCTCCGTTCCCATCTCCTCGGGGGTGGGGAGGGGGGATTCGTTGTTGTTGTCGGCCGGTTCTTCGTAGAAGATGGGGCTATCGGGTATCAAGAGTGTTTCCTCTTTTCGCGTGGAGAGTTCGTCGCGCCTGAAGTGGCTGTTGCCCGGTAGGAAGGTGAGCGTGAAGAGGCTGCCTTCGCCCACGTTGCTTGCTATATCGATGGAACCATGGTGTAGGTCCATCAGCCCTTTGGTGAGGGCCAGTCCGATGCCGAAGCCGCTGGCATATCCCGAATGTTGGTTGTCGGCTTGGTAGAAGGGGTCGAAGATGTGCGTTTGCTCCTCGGGCGAGATGCCCGTGCCTGTGTCACGCACTTGCACCACGGCGTTTCCGGCTATTTGCCGCACGTCTATCGTGACGCTTCCGCCTGTGGGCGTGAACTTAAAGGCGTTGGACAGCAGGTTGAAGACTACCTTCTGTATCTGTGCCCTGTCTATCCACACCGGTAGTGCCTCCACCTCGGAGTAGAAGTGATAACGGATGTTCTTCTGTTGTGCCAGCTCTTGGAACTGTAGGAAGATTTGGTGGACGAACGTCACCAAGTCCGTCTCCTCTGCTTTCAGTTTCAGGTAGCCTTCCTCTTGCTTGCGGAAGGTGAGTAGCTCGGACACCAACTCACGCATCTGCCAAGCATTGCGATAGATGCGCATCACCCGGCTTTGTATCGGGGTATCCAGCTTCACCGAGTGCAGCAGCGACTCCAGCTGCCCGATGATGAGTGTGAGTGGCGTGCGGAACTCGTGCGAGATGTTGGTGAAGAACACCTGTTTGGAATGGCTCAACTGTTCCACCCGGTCTTTCTCCTGCCGCTCTACTTCGAGGGAGTAGCGCAGGCGTACCTGCCGTTGCCTGAAACGGTAGAACAACGCGGCCAGTGTGGCCAGCACGAGGAGGTAGAGCAGATAAGCCCATCCGGTGGCATAGAACGGGGCGGCCACATGCACGCCGAGGGCGATGGTCTGTGCTTCGTCGCCTTGCCCCATCCGTCGAAGCCGTAGCGTATAGTCGCCCGCCGGCAGGTTGGTATAGGTGATGAAGGGTCCGACGGTCTGTGTCCACACGGGGTCGTATCCCTCCATCCGGTATTCGAAGAGTACGTGTTGCTTGCCGTAGTAGTTGAAGTCGGCAAACTCGATGGTGATGTTGTTCTGTCGGTGCGATAGATGGAGGTCGGAGGTGCGGGCCAAGATGTCGGTCAGCAAGCCCGAAGGGTCGTTGGCACGTACCTCCCGATTGAGCACCAGCAGTTTGTCGAATGCCAACCCTTCCATGGCCACGTCACTGCGCAGGGATGCCTCCCTGACGATGGCCAGCCCGTTGTTCCCCCCGGCATAAAGGTTGCCGCTATCGTCGCGGTAGAGTGTGGAGCTGGGGTTGTACACTTGGTTGTAGAGGTGGGTGGTATATTCCGTCCGTCCCGTCTTGGTATTGAAGAGCGAAAGGCCGTCGCTGTGTATGATGTAGATCTTCCGGTCGTCGTTGGAACGGCAGGCGGCATAGCAATAGTCGCTGGGTAGCGCTTGTCCGGCCTTGTCGTAGGCCACGAAGGAGCCTGTCCGTTCTTCGTACTTCAACAGCCCCTCCCCACGTGTGCAGAAGTAGATGTCGCCCTGGCTATCCTCCAGGATGTTCATCACCTTCGCTTTGCTCACCACGGAAGAGTCGCCATAAGCCGGTTCGAAGTGTAAAAGCTTGGAAGATAGGAGGTCGACCCGTACCAGTCCTCCCCAAGGACGGGAGAGCCAGAGGCGCTGACGGCTGTCGAGGAGGAAGGTCTCGTAGGCAAATTCGCGGTGGAGCACCCGTTGGATGGCGGCGTCTGTCGTCAGTGGCGAGCAGGTTTCCGTGGTGGGGTCGAAATAGGTTGGCCCATGCTGTGTGAGTAGTGCCAGCCCATTCTTGTAGCGGCAGATGTCGCTCACGATGTTGTGCGGCAACGAGGTGGCGTTGCCTTCCTCGTGGCGTAGGGTATGTCCTTTGCCGCTGGTGAGGTTGAGCACGAATAGTCCGCCGAGGTGCGTGCCTGCATAGAGGGTGTTGTTCTCTTTGCGGTAGAACACGCATTTGATGTTGTCGCTGCCGATGCTTTGCGCGTCATCGGCCTTGTGCATCAGGTGGCTGAAGGTTTGTCTGTCGGCACGGAGGCAGTTCAGGCCTCCTCCCTCGGTGCCAATCCACAGGTTGCCAGCGCCATCCTTTGTCATCGGTCCCACCACCGGAAAATTCAGGCAACCGGCTTGCTGTGGTTCGGCATAATACATTTGTATATTGTCATTGTCGGGGGCGAAGACGTTCACTCCGCCAAAGTAGGTCCCTACCCAGAGGTTGCCTCGCAGGTCTTTGTGCAACGTCAGGATGGAGTTGTGGCTTAGCTTGTTGGGCGAGGTGCCATAAGCGTCGTAGCGAGTCCACTCTTCGGTATAAGGGTTATAACAATCCAGCCCGCGGAAAGTTCCAATCCACAGCTGTCCTTGGTCGTCTTCCTGCACGCAACGCACCTGGTTGTCCGACAGGCGGGCGAGCGAGCCTTCTTCGCTTTTCTCTTGGGTGGCGGTATAATGTGTGATGGTTCGTTGGGGCGAGAGGCGGTAGAGGCCGCTCCAAGCGCCCGCCCACAGGTTCCCGTTGCGGTCTTTGGTGATGCATTGCCCACGATAGAATGGAAGGATGGATTCCAGCCTGTCGGGTTCTTGGCGTGGAATGGCCACCAAGCGGTTGAACGTGGCCACCCATACCGTATCCTCGTCGGCATAGATGGGTCCCCCTAAGCCGAAGTCGCTTGGCAGATGGGCGAAAAGCGTGAACTGGCCGCTTTGCTCCGTATAGTAGTAGATGTCGCCTTGGTTGCAGCTCACCCAAAGCGTGTCACCTTGGCAGTAGATGCCCAGCACGTCTTTCCGTCGCAGGCAGGTGAACTCTTCCTTATTGGTGTTGAACCGCACCAGATTGGTACCGGCCTTGATGTACATCAGTCCGGCTTTGTTGCCGCAGAGGTTGCTTATTTCATCATTTGTCAGCCCCTGCCCGTCGGACGAGGCATGGAACACGCGCATATCGCCGCCATTGTAACGGCAAAGCCCTTCGGAAGTACCCAGCCACACGGCGCCCAGCCCGTCTTGGTAGACGGACATGACACATACCTGCGACAAGCCATCGGCCACACCGATATGCCGGAAGTAGTATCCCTTGCCACAGAGCGTGAAAGGGAATAATAGAATCAGGTATAATGTTAACAGATGCCTCATGGTCACTTATGGGTGTTTCGAGCGTACAAAAGTAAGACTTAATTTAGAGAACTCCACCTCAAGGGGGACCAAAATCACCTTCCCTGCCCAGAAGTTTCTGCGATTTGGAGGATTTATGCACTTCTCTTGGAAGATTTCTGCCGGAAGATGCGGTGAGCGCCAGAGTGCCAAATTCATTTTTCCAACATCTCTTTCAATAGTGCATTCAACTCTTTTCTATTTCCTGAATGATTGTATCGTAATACCTGCGAGCAAGCCCGATGATACGCTGGGTAATCATCGGCGTGCTATGGTCTTTTTCTATGGCCTCCTTTATCCACTCCTCATAAGGAATCTCATTGTGGGCCAGCTTCATCCTTAGGGTATTCAGCTGTTCAGATGGGACTTCAATTTCGGGGAAAGTGCGTCTGGCCGCCTCTACATACGCCCAATGGTTGGGGCGTTCTCCTTCTTTTAGAACCGCATCTTCTTGACAATGCTGACCGACGAGCGTCTCAAATTGCATGATCATTTCGATAAAATCCATGCGTTGCGTGTCGTAGCATTCCATCTCCTCTACCAAGTTACTCTCTGCCCCTTTCTGTCCTTTCCGGGCTATTTCGGCGCTTGCCAAGGTCCCTAACGGAATCGTGTCCGTGGCATAATACGGCAGTAGGCCTTCCAACCGCCTATCTTTCAGGAAGCGCCGGAACTCTCCATATCGTTTGATAGGCAACCGGGCCGTGACTCGTTTGCCATGGAGATACATCTCCATCTCACGGTCTTCGTCCAGAAGGTTACGTTCTTGCACATCGAAGCCTACTCGTTCGATGTCCTCTTGCGAGAGGTCCGATTCTTGCTTATCCCACCTGTCGATTGCCATCAAGAAGAGTGCACGGTCTTCTGTCTGTTGACGCAAAATCTCCGTTTCGTTTGCGCGTATGCGTTTAATCGTCTTTTTCCATTCAGCCTGTTGCTCTTCGCTGGCTCCTTTCCATCCCGAATTGATTTCTTCCTTCAACACGTCACGCTCTTTGGCGCTCCCTTTCTCTTGCAACTGTTCGTTGTAGTATCTGGGCTGCAAGTAGAAAGACTGTGTCTTCCCGTCGAAATAGCGTTTCAGCGCATACGCCGCGTTGTCGGTCTCTTTCAGTTGCAACGCGTGGCGTATCCCCTCGTCCAACAGTCCGGTGGACAGATAAATGCATTCGAGGTTCCACTCCTTTTTCACGGCTTCCTGAGTCTTGTCTGCAAACTTCAAGAAATAGCTCCACTCCTCCAGTTTGGCTCTCGGGCTTAGTCTCTTCTTTCCGCCTCTATCCACAACGAGCATACAGGCAAGCCATCTCTTCTTCTCCTCATAGTAGGCTGCGGCAAAGTCCAGAAGCGTGTTGCATCTATCCAAGTGTCGGAAAAGCACCTTGTGCAGGAACGGATGCGTCCAACGCCCTGTTGCCGGCTCTTTCAGCATAGAGAGATACTCCTTCAGGTCTTTCTTGTAGACAGGATAATAGGCCAAGGCTTTTTGGAGTATATCGTACTCCATACCGTTTATTTTCTTCGGCGGCTTTTCTCCGCGAGGCTGCGGCTTGGTGAGGAAGACAATGTCACGGGCTATTTGTTGGGCAAGCTCACCGTTCTTCACGATGGCCTTGCTTCGGTACCCGTTGGTTTGAATCTCTTCCAATAACGTTTGTTGATACTTCGTCTCTTTTTGCATCTTGCCCAGTTTGTCGATGGCGGTCTTCTGCACGGAAGCGCTTTTGTACGACAGCAGATATTCCCGGCAAACATCCGGCAGATCTTTCACCTTCAGGCGGCATGGATATGGCCGACTGTCCAGCCGTTGCTGCAAAGCGGCCGTCGCTTCCGCCAACTCCTGCTTCTCTTCGTCGGTATGGTGCCGCTTCTTCCTGAACTTCTCCTTCGCCTCTACCGGCCGAATCGTGCCGTCCTTCAAGTCGGCTACGAAGCTCTTGAAACTCTCGATGTAGTTTCCAATCAGCTCTTGCGGAGAACACTCTATCTTGCCTTGCCGATAGAGGTGGTTGTAGAAGAACAACGCTGCCAGTTCGTTTGTGCTGATGATGGCTTGTGGCTGGTTGAGGAAAGGGGCTTTCTGGTTCAAGTTGGTTTCCCCGTTAGCAATCTTGTGAATAGCCGCTTGCACATTGTTCCGATTATATGGGGTCAGCGACAAAGCGATGCGATTGCCCGTGATGTTGTACTTGGGGGAGTAGAACTCAACGCGAGGGTTGTCTGCCGGATTTAACTTCTTGCGGACCTCGTCCGTCTGGTAGTCGGACAGGTGTCCAAACAGATGTATCTCTTTCAGGATGGGATGCAGCCTCTTTTCTCCATTGATTATTTTCTCGTGCGCCTCCGCCTTGTGCATCCGGCCCAGGTTTAGTTGAAACTGTATGCCTTCCAACTTGCCCGACTCGTCGAAGTAGCGCAACGCGAAATAGGGGAATCGTGTCCCACTACGCATCATGATTGGCTCGTTCTCATCTGGCTGTTCTTCTTCCAGCATCCCTTGCTCCGTCGATTCTTCTTTTGCCAAGAAGTCCTTCTGCTTTTCGGCCGACAATACATGGTAAAGCTCCTTGGGACAGCGTGCCAGTTCGTTCAGCATATCCAGCGCGATGTCCGCGCTATCCAGCTTCGGGTAAGGTAGCCGGCAGCATAATTGCGTGAAAGCTTCCAGTTGTGCACGGAATCTTCCCCCTTGGGTATTCTTGAAACCGTTCAGCTTGCCCAAGAACTGGAAAGCATACTTCTTCTCCAAGAAGAGGCAGAGAAAGAAGAAAACTCCATTGTCGTTTTCATCCCCTTCTGTCGTTCCCCACAATGGATTCAGGTATTTCGCTTTATATTGACTTTCAAAATCCTTCTCGGTCAGTGTTTGCTGCATGCGCGCCGCCTGTGCTATGGCATGTCCGAAAACACCCTGCAGCTCCTGCAATTCGATGTGTCGATGTTCGTGCTCTGCGTGGGTGTATTCGTTCCTGAATGTATTGAGGTCGGTCAGGTAGCTTTTCAGGGTAGCCATCACTTTCATGGTGCCTTCCTCCCCATCCTTGACCTCTTGTTCCCTGAAGTAAGACAGAAACGGGAAATGTTGGCACAGTAGCTGGCTGGCTAACGCCCGTCGTTCCGGATATTTCCGATAAATGCTGTCAGATAGCAGGCCACACTGTTGCAAACTCTCTTCCTTGATTTCTTTTTTAGGGAGTTCCAATTGTTCTGTGATGTCGCTTATGATGACGTAAGCATTATGTCTTCCCATGTTTGCGTAGTGCGAGAAGTAATAACGAGCATCTTTCAAGCTCATGGTATGAATCTCATTTTTCATCTTCTATCGATATTAATGAATACTGACTCTTTTGTGGCAAAGATACAAATTTAATCCTACGATGCGTCATGGTGTCCGTGCAAAAATGAGAGGTGCTCGCAGAAGGAGGACATTCGAGTGACATTCCGTTCGGTATGGTTGGCGTATGCCATGTTGTATGTGGTTTTGTCACGGCGGTAGTATCTGAAATAGATAAGTCGGTACGGATAACGCCGGAGGCGTTATCCGTACCGACTTATGATACAGCTTCCGCCTTAAGGAGGGGAGGGACAAATAGTGAACGTATATAATATCATCCAATACACCCGGTGTTTTGCGGTTGTTATCACCCTACAAATTCAGGGCATTCACAACAACACAGTACAATTATGAATAGTAACTTAGATTGTTACCACCCTTCAAATTCAGGGCATTCACAACGAAATGGTGATTGCATTCAACTACGTCGAGGTTGTTACCACCCTTCAAATTCAGGGCATTCACAACTTGCGGCATATCCTTCAGGACTGGAAAACTGTTGTTACCACCCTTCAAATTCAGGGCATTCACAACGCAATATTTGTATGAATCTATATGTCAATGCGCTATATTCAATACCGCACCTTAAATCCGTATCAAGCTTGCTTAGCACACCTTCAAACATTCTCTATTTGTCAATCACCGAACAGTCATCAACCAATTGAGGAGGCTAATAAGCGACTTATCATAGCATCGCAAAAAATATAATGACCGAGTCGGATATGCGGACAAAAGTAGCTATAAAAACAGAGAACTTGCCATGTTTGGGGTATTTATTTTGAGAAAGATGAGCCTTTTCGGCTGGGATTGGGCCAGTCGTAAGGTAAGCCTTCATGGGGTACTGGGAATAATCGGTGTTTATACTGTACTTGGAAATGAAGAACCGGTGGGCGAAAGGTACGATAAACGGGAGGATTGAGAGCAACTCTCCCGTACACTGCTTGACAGGTGGCCTATTGTACAGCGAGCATTGCATCCCTTTGACTTCTCCCTCCTAGAATGTTTTTTTTCGTCTTTTACCCTCATACCCTCACTGTATATAGCGTAATGCATTATAAACAAGATGGTTAGCCCGTGAAAGTAACCGTGATGGTAACCGTGAGGGTAAAGTTACTCTCACTGTGTGTCTCGTCCTGATTTTGGTTGACTGGTTTGACTTCTTAATCCTACTATTGGTTGTCCAATATTGTTCCTTAGCATTGGGAGGAGCTTAGCCCCGGGCTTGCGGCGGCAAAGATTGTCTCGTCCTGCAAAAGCATATACCTTGAGCGGACCACCCTATTGTCTCATCTTTCCGACTGTGTTGGGAGAAAGTCCCACCGTGTTGGGAAAGAAGTCCCAACGCCTTGGGAAGAAAGTCCCACGGTGTTGGGAAGAAAGTCCCAACGCCTTGGGAAAAAAGTCCCACCGCCTTGGGAAGAAAGTTCCAACGCGTTGGGAAAAAAGTTCCACCGTGTTGGGAAAAAAGCCCCAACGTGCTGAGAAAGAATTCACACAGAATTTGGTAAAATGTTTGCTTAGGAAAGGACCATGATAGTAGCTCCTAATATCATGCTAATATCATGGCTAATATCATGGTCTTAACGTATTGGTTACCAATAAGTAACGAGCTACTGTGAGAGTAGTGAGAATAGAAATGCAAAAAAACACGTAGGGGGGAGAGCTGAAACACACCCATAGGGATGGAAGCAGACGCCCCCTGCCTACCCATCTACATGCCATGGATTGATAGCGGCTTACCTTCTTCCTGCGTGCGTACATGCCACAATCATCGGGAACTCCCCATGAGGAACCGGAGCATCCCTGCCATGAGGCTGGCCAGCGCCTCGTCGGAGGTGATGCTCTCGAAGGGGAAGCCAAGGGCGATGGTGCGATAGTCGGCGCCTTGGTAGGCCGTGCCGGCGCAGCTCCCGGTGGAGTAGGTGAAGAGGGGGAAGGCTCCGTCGGCGGGTACGATGCAGTCGACGGCGGGTAGGGAGTATTGCCGCTCGTTCATCTGGCGGGGCAAGCCAAAGGTGTGCCCCATGCCGGTGACCTCTGACACCTGTTTGTCGGTTATACTGCCTTGGTAGCCGTACTTGAGGATGCGCTCGGTGAACTCGCGGCCGCCCTGAGTGGCGCTCATGTCGCTGCCGATGTAGGCGCCGCTCACCAACAGGCTGCCGCCAGAGCGGAGGTAGGAGGTGAGGAGGCGTTGCATGTCGGAGGAGAAGGTCTTGTAATATACTTTGGCATCAGGCTGTTCTTTCTCCAGCCCGAGGATGTAGTCGACCATGGGATAGGCTTGCAGGTCGACCGCCCCGCTCTCTACCGCGCGGGCGCTGCACGACACGAAGCTGAAACGCCGGGCCGCCTGTATGGCTTTGCCGTGTACGAAGGGATAGTCGAACGTATTGCCGGCTACCGTCCGCCCTTCCAGCTCGCCACCGCTATAGCCGAGGCTGCCCATCCCTTCGCCACCGGCCTTGGCGGGGTCGAAGCCGAGCTGTGCCCCGCTGTACGAGAGGTTGGCGAGGTAGGCCACGCCGGGGTCGCGGTTGATGTCGAACCCGACGCTGTCCGCCGTGTTGACGATGGCAGGGCCGCTGAGGCGGTCGAACCCGTTGACGATGAGCACCCGTCCCTGCTCTTGCTTGGCGCGGTAGGCCGAGAGGATTTCGGAGGGGAAGCTCTCGCCGCCACGGTTGACGGCCGTCACCTTGAAGGAGTAGACCAGCCCGGGTTCTATCTTCAGGGTGTACGAGGGTTTGTGCACCAGCGTGCCGTTGTCGAAGCCGCCGTAGCCGATGCGGGTGTAGACGATGTAGTCGCGCGGCGTGGCGGTGGGTTCCAAGGGGTCGTTCTCGGCCTGCCAGCTTAGCTCCACGGTGTTCTTCTTGGGGCCGAAGGCGATGGCGAAATGGCTGACGGGCAGGGGCTGAACCACGTACTCCTTGCCGTGCTGGCCGCTGACGAAGCGTAGGATGCCTTTGTAGATGGCGCGTCCCACGGTGAACTTGAAGTTGGGGTCGTGCCCCCATTGCATGTCGGCGAAATTCTGGTGCGAGAGCAGTTCGACGATGGTGCTCGCCACGTCGGGCAGGCGTGTCTCGCTATAGTTGCGGTTCCACATTGCCCGTCGGGTCCAGGGGCGGTTGTAGGTGGTGCTGATGTCTTGGCTCACTTGCGTGAGGAGGAGGTCGGTGAGGTCGCGCGAGGCATAGCGGTCGGTGCCTGTGGCGAGACGCCCTTCGTTGAAGTCGGTGGTGTAGATGCCCAGCGTGCCTATCACGTTGCCGGCCCGGTCGGCGCCCGCGTCGCTGTGCAGACCGAGGGTCATCTCGAGTGGCACGCGCAGGCCCGGCTCGTTCGGGTTGAAGGCCGACCCTCCGTTGAGGTAGTTCACGGCGTTGGAGCGTGTGTTGATGTCGTCGGCGTAGTCGTTCGCTCCCTTCCGGCCCGCGTAGACTTGGTACGGCAGTCCGTTCCACTGGGCGGCGTAGCGCGCTCCTTCGAGGTAGCGGGGCAGACCGCTGGTGTGTCCGCCGCGGGCGATGTTGCCCATTCCTCCGCCAAAGCGCACGGCATCGGCGCACACTACGCCGTGCTCGTCGCTCTCGTTGGTGAGCACCACCATGTTGTAGTCATTGCTTCCTTTGTCGAACTCGAAGGTGCCGAGGTACACCCACGTGCCTCCGCCCATCTGCTGGTTCACCTTGAAGGTGGTGACGCCGCCGTTGTGGTACACCGAGTAGCGGGCGTCGCTCACGCTACGGGGCAGGGTGCGGTAGGCGACGTACACGGCGTAGCGTCCCCGCTCGGGCAGTTGTGGTGCCCACTCGGCGAAGGCTTGCCCGCGCTTGCGCCGCTTCTCGGTGGCGATGGTGCGGCAGGTGCCGTCGGCGAAGGGGTTCTCGCCATCGGCATAGACGCTTTTCAGCTGTGCGAATCCCGGCGTGGCGGCGGGTGTGCTCCAGCGTGCCTTGCGGCTGTCCTGCTCGAGGTAGAGGGAGGAGGTGCGGCGGTCGTTGTCCACGATGACTTCGTGTCGTTGCGTGTCGCGTTCGCGCGGGGTGTAGACGATGGCACCGGCGTTCTCGAGCATCGGGATGACGTAGGGGAGTACGAAGGATTGGGTGAAGAGGTCCTCGGTGGTGCAGAAGAGGCGGGGGCGTTGCCACTCCCAGATCTGCTTGTCGTTCTTGTAGTATCTGCCGTGGCTGGGCCAGAGGGCGATGTGTCGGTTTTGCAGTCCGCGCGACACTTCGTTGGGGCGCGAGGTGTTCTCTACCCATGGGTCGCCTTTGTACTCGGTGCCGGTGGCGAGGCGGCTCTTGTCTTTCCGCTTCTCGCGGTAGTAGTTGGGCACGAGGTCCTCGAGGAGGCGCCCGTCGGCATGGATGCGCAGTTTGTAGTAGTACACCGGGCCGGGCAGCAGGGCTTGCACTTGGTGGTAGATGTCCGTGACGGTCTGGGGGCGGAAGGGTTGGTAGGCAAAGCTGTCGGAGGCGTATATGTCGATGCTTTTGCGATCGAAATCGATGCTGACGCTCTTTAGCGAGGGCTGGCCGGCCTTCACTGGGATGGTGTAGCCGGCGAAGTAGGTGGTGAGCCGTTCTTGTACGTTCCGCTCAATGTCTTGGGCGAAGAGGAGGTGGTTGCCTGCCACCACAAGGAATAGGATGAGTAGAGATAATTTTTTCATTGTTGTTATGGATGCGTCTGCAAAGGTAAACAAAAAAGAGAGGGAAGTGTTGCGCTTCCCTCTCTTTTTGATTATAGGCTGGAGCCTTGCCGCCGATTCTGTTTGTCAGCGTTTGTCTCCTCGTTTCTCTTCTTACAGCGGGATGTACTCCACGAAAGCTTCCATGGCCTCGTAGGATGCCAGTCCCAGCTCATCGTAGAGCAGGGCGGTGCTGCGGTTGCGGTCCTCGCTGCGTTGCCAGAAGAGGCGTTCGTCGTTGCCGAGGAAGGGCGCGCTCTCCATCTGCGACTGGTGCTTGAGGATGGCGTTTCGTTTGGCGCGTAGCTCCTCGGGACTGATGGGCACGGCCATCTCGATGTTCTCTATTTCCCATTCGGCCCAAGCGCCACGATACATCCAGATGCGGCAGTCCTTCAGCCACTTGGCTCCCTCTTCCTTCTCGAGGTCGACGGCGGCGAAGACGGCATCGGTGCAGACGCGGTGCGTGCCGTGCGGGTCGGCCAGGTCGCCGGCCACGAATATCTGGTGAGGCTTCACTTCACGCAGGAGGTTGCGCACGATTTCTACGTCGGCCTCGCTGATGGGGTTCTTCTGGATGCGCCCCGTCTCGTAGAACGGCAGGTCGAGGAAGTGGCAACGTTCCAGCGGTACGTTGTTGAAGGCGCAGGCGGTGCGTGCCTCGCCACGGCGGATGAGGCCTTTGATGGTAAGGATGTCGCGCGTATCGATGTCGCCGTCCTTCTTCTCGGCGAGGAACTTACGTATCTCGGCGTACTTCTCGTTGATGACCTGGTCGGCGCTTTCGTTGAAGATTTGGTTGAAGCCGTTGATGAAGTGGAGGAAGCGGATTACCTCTTCGTCACCCACGGCGATGTTGCCGGAGGTTTCGTAGGCTACGTGCACTTCGTGCTTCTGCTCCACAAGGCGACGTAGCGTGCCTCCCATGGAGATGACATCGTCGTCGGGGTGCGGCGAGAAGATGATGACCCGTTTGGGGAACGGTTTGGCGCGTTCGGGACGATAGGTGTCGTCGGCGTTCGGCTTGCCGCCCGGCCATCCGGTGATGGTGTGCTGCAGGTCGTTGAATATCTTGATGTTGACGTTGTAGGCCGAGCCGTAGAGGGCGAGCAGCTCGCTCAGCCCGTTCTCGTTGTAGTCCTTATTGGTCAGCTTCAGGATGGGTTTCTTGGTGAGTTGGCAGAGCCAGACAATGGCGCTGCGGATGAGTTTGTCCGTCCATTCGCAGGAGGTCACCAGCCAAGGGCGTTGTATGCGGGTGAGGTTCATGGCCGCGGGGAGGTCGATCACTACGTGGGCGTTGTTGTGCGTCTGTAGGAATGAGGCGGGGATGGTGTCGGTGATGGGTCCTTCTACACACTCCTTAATCATCGTTGCCTTGTTTTCGCCCCATGCCAGCAGGTAAGCTTTCTTGGCCGACAGGATGGTGGATACGCCCATGGTGATGGAGCTGATGGGCGTGCTGTCCATCGAGCCGAAGAGTTTGGACGCCTCGTCGCGCGAAGCGTTGTCGAGTAGGATCAGCCGGGTGGTGGAGTTGCGTCGCGAGCCGGGTTCGTTGAAGGCGATGTTGCCCATGCGTCCGATGCCCAGCAAGGCGATGTCGATTCCGCCGAAGCTCTCGATGCGTTGCTCGTAGAGGCGGCAGAAGTCGAAGATGGCGTCCTTGCTCACCGTGCCGTTGGGGCTGAAGATATTCTGTGGGTCGATGTCTATCTGGTCGAGGAACGTGCTCTTCAGCTCGTTGAGGTTGCTGTTGGCAGCGTCGGGGGCCAAGGGATAGTATTCGTACATGTTGAAGATGACGACGTTGCGGAAGCTGAGTCCCTCTTCTTTGTGCATCCGGATGAGGTCGGCGTACACGTGGCTGGGTGAGTTTCCACCTGCCAGCGCCAATACGCAGAAGCGTCCGGCTTTTTGTTTTTCGCGGATGGTCTGAGCTATCTCGCGGGCCACGTAAGAGGCTCCTTCTTCTACCGACTCATAGATGTCGGTGGGGATTTTCTCCAGTCGAGTCAACACTGACTTTTCAAACGCATTCTCCGGTCGGTAATACCTGGGGGAAACCCTATGGAGAGTGATTTGCGAACTAAGATTGGTTTTCATATTGTTGTTGAATTAATAAATTGTAGTTCCGAGGTAGCTTTCTCTATCTCTGTTCGAGTGGGCAAAGATACAAAAGATGCTTTTATTAGAAACTACCTACCTTTTGGTATTGTTGCTGGTGCTGGTAGTTTTTAACAATCGTTTAAGGGAAAAGTTACAGTTGGAATTCATCCGCGTCTTTCCATACGGGAAACTTCTGGCGGAAGTGGCGGAGCTTGGGCAGGTCGAGTAGGGTAGTGGCGATGCCCTCTTCGCCATCGGTCACGGTACTCATGGCTCGTCCGTAGGGGGAGTAGAGGCAGCTGCCTCCGTCGTACTTCAGTCCCATGCCGTCGGTGCCTACACGATTGACACCGCAAACGTAGCATTGATTCTCGAGTGCGCGTGCCTGGAGCAGCGTGTCCCATACGGGGCGGCGGGAGGAGGGCCAGTTGGCCACGTAGACCAGCAGGTCGTAAGCGTTGCCTACGTTGCGGCTCCACACCGGGAAGCGGAGGTCGTAGCATACCAACAGACAGATGTTCCAACCGCGATACGGAAGGATGAGGTGTTGGTGTCCGGGTGCGAAGTGATGGGGTTCCTCGCCCATGCGGAAGAGATGTCGTTTGTCGTAATAGTACGCTTCGCCCTCGGGGGTGAGGAAGAAGCCGCGGTTGTAGTACGCCCCGTCTTCGACGGCGATGTAGCTACCGCATAAGGCCATCCCCAGCTCGCCCGCCCATTGTCGTAAGGTGGTCAGCGTAGGACCATCCACCGGCTCGGCTAAGGCTTCGCTCTGCATACTGAAGCCGGTGGAAAACATCTCGGGGAGCACGGCCAGGTCCGTAGTTCCGGCCAAGCTTTCCAGCTTGCCGTGAAGCCGACGGAGGTTCTCGGCCTTGTCTTCCCACACAATGTCAGTTTGGATGATGGAAAGGTTCATCGCTAATCACTATATTGCGAACCTCTCGGGATGTTTGCCTTGGAAGTTCTTGAAGTATTCTTTTATCTCATTCATATCTTTCTCGATGTCGCCTGTGGGGAAGATGACCTTGGTGGAGGTGATGGTCTTCGTGGGGTAGTTGATGCCGATAAGTACGATGGGTACTTGGGCTGCGAGGGCGATATAGTAGAATCCTTTTTTCCATTGCGGGTTGGCTTGGCGCGTTCCCTCGGGGGTGATGGCCAAATGGAAATACTCACATTCGTTGAAATGTTGTGCCATCTGCTCTACCAGCGAGGTGTTCCTCTTACGGTCGACAGGTATGCCACCTATCGCCCGGAAGAGGATGCCCAGCGGGAAGAAGAACCACTCCTTCTTCATCATAAACTTGGTCTTGCGCCCCAAGGCGTTGTAGAAGACCTTGCCGATGAAGAGGTCGAAATTGGTGGTGTGCGGCGCCACGCAGATAACACATTTCTTGTAAAAAGGCGTCGTGACATTTGTGTTCCATCCCAGCAGGCGGCGGAAGATAAAACCGTAGAAAGCTTTCTTCATTCTATCTTTCCGCTCAACTCAGTTTGCCAATGGCATCTATGATTCTGTCTACCTCGCTATCGAAGTCCGTACGGAATTTCTTGTAGTACGCTTTCGCCTTGCCCGGCTCGGTGTGGCAGATACGTTTGACGAACTCGTCTTGCATCGTCAGCACTTCGGTCATCAGCTCATCGGCCTTGACTTTGTCGGTGTTGGGGAAAAGCATGCTATGGATTAAACACTCGGCGAACAGCTCGCCAGCGACGTAGTTCACATTCTTCTTGAGGTCTCTTCTACTTGCCATATCTCTTAAATTTTAGTAGTGAGTATTAATAATATCGGGGTAAAGATAGCCACTTTCTTCGGATTGTAGCACGGTGGTGACGTTTTTTTAAAGAACATTGGCCGCTCTGCCTCATTGTTGGCGTTAACGACAGGGGCTTCTGCCCGCAAAATAATGTTATCGACAAGCAGAAAAAAGGGAAGTGAGTGCTTGCGATTCCCAAATAATGATTATTTTTGCCCCGATTTGTAATCTACAGTTTGCAAAATGACGAACGATCTGATAACCCACTCCGGTATTGTGGAAAACATAGCCGGTTCTCATCTTTCGGTGCGAATCATCCAGACTTCCGCATGTGCCGCTTGTAGCGTCAAGGGATATTGTTCCTCGGCGGACAGCAAGGAGAAAATCATCGATATCATAGACCCTCGGGCCGCTTCCTACAGGGAAGGGCAGAGTGTGGTGATTGTCGGTCGTACATCCATGGGGATGCGAGCGGTGGCATTGGCCTTTGTATTGCCTTTTGTGCTGTTGGTAGCCACTCTCTTTGTGGGGATGGACGCGTTGGGCAACGAACTGTATGCGGCCTTGTTGGCCTTGGGCATCCTTATACCTTATTATATTATACTATGGTTGTGCCGTACACGACTGAAACAAACATTTTCATTTACCATAAAACCAATTACTGAGACATTATGAATGTGATGCTGATTGCGGTTATATCATTAGGAGCCATTGCCTTGGTGCTGGCTGCCATCCTCTATGTAGCTTCCAAGAAGTTTGCCGTATACGAAGACCCGCGCATAGCCCAAGTGGGCGAAGTGTTGCCGCAGGCCAACTGCGGAGGATGCGGATTCCCGGGTTGCGGAGGTTTTGCCGATGCTTGCGTGAAAGCCTCCTCGTTGGAAGGATTGTCGTGCCCCGTAGGGGGACAAGCCGTGATGGCGAAAGTAGCCGGGATACTGGGTATGGCGGCTGCGACATCGGAGCCGATGGTGGCTGTGGTACGATGCAACGGAACCTGCGACAAACGCCCTCGTGTGAACCTGTACGACGGTGCCAAGAGTTGCGCTATCGCTGCTTCGCTCTATGGGGGCGAGACAGGATGTAGCTATGGCTGCCTGGGATGCGGTGACTGTGTAGATGCCTGCGGCTTTGGTGCCATCTTTATGAATCCCGAGACGGGGCTGCCCGAAGTGGACGAGGCTGCCTGCACTGCCTGTGGGGCATGCGTGAAAGCTTGCCCGAAAGCAATTATCGAACTTCGCCCGCAAGGCAAGAAATCGCGCAGGGTGTATGTGTCGTGTGTCAACAAAGACAAGGGCGCGCAGACCCGCAAAGCCTGCTCGGTAGGTTGCATCGGTTGTAGCAAATGCCTGAAGGCATGTCCGTTCGAGGCTATCACCATTGCTAACAACTTGGCCTACATCGACCCCTACAAGTGTAAGTCGTGTCGTAAGTGTGTGGAGGAGTGTCCGCAAAACACCATCGTAGAGCTGAACTTCCCGCCTCGTAAACCGAAGGTGGAAGCTGCGGCGGAGGTAACAGTAGAATAATAACAAAAGTAATATAGAGGAATTTGTATGCTAAAGACATTTTCTATCGGTGGAGTGCATCCACACGAAAATAAGCTGTCGGCGCACCAACCTATCCTTGCAGCGGCTGTGCCGCCTAAGGCTGTCATCCTGCTGGGGCAGCACATCGGTGCTCCCGCCAAGCCTATCGTGGCCAAAGGCGACTACGTGAAAGTAGGCACCAAGGTGGCCGAGTCAATGGGGTTTGTCTCAGCGTCCATTCACTCTTCCGTGAGCGGCAAGGTGTCGAAGATTGATACGGTGGTGGATGCCAGTGGCTATGCCAAGCCCGCCATCTTTATTGATGTGGAGGGCGACGAATGGGAAGAAAAGATTGTGCGCGACACTACGCTGGTACGCGAGTGCGCACTCTCGGCCGAGGAGATTATCCGAAAGATTGCCGATGCCGGTATTGTGGGTCTGGGAGGAGCTTGCTTCCCCACGCAGGTGAAGCTCACACCGCCTCCGTCGTTCAAGGCGGAGTGCGTCATCATTAACGCCGTGGAGTGTGAGCCTTACCTGACGGCCGACCACCAGCTGATGCTCGAACATGCTGAAGAGATTATGGTAGGCGTGTCGCTGCTGATGAAGGCGGTGCAGGTGAACAAGGCTTTTATCGGTATCGAAAACAATAAGCCCGATGCCATCGAGCTAATGACGAAGATGGCTTCGACCTATAGCGGCATCGAGGTGGTGCCGCTCCAAGTGAAATATCCGCAGGGGGGCGAGAAGCAACTGATAGATGCCATTACCCGCCGACAGGTGGCCAGCGGTGCGCTGCCCATCTCTACGGGAGCGGTGGTGCAGAACGTAGGCACGGCCTTTGCCGTCTACGAGGCGGTGCAGAAAAATAAGCCGCTCTTCGAACGGGTGGTGACGGTGACCGGCAAGTCGCTGGAGAAACCGTCGAACTTCCTCGTGCGTGTAGGTACGCCCATCAGCCAGCTGGTGGATGCCTGCGGCGGACTGCCCGAAGATACGGGCAAGGTGATAGGTGGCGGACCGATGATGGGACGTGCACTGGTCAGCCTTGAGGTACCTACGGTCAAGGGAACTTCGGGCATCCTCCTCATGAATCGTAAGGAGGCCAAGCGGGGAGAGGTGCAGACCTGCATCCGCTGTGCCAAATGTGTGGGAGTATGTCCTATGGGGCTGGAGCCTTATCTGCTGGGAGCGCTGTCCGAGAATACCGACTTTGAGCGGATGGAGAAAGAGAGAATCATGGATTGCATCGAGTGCGGCTCCTGTCAGTTCACTTGCCCGGCCAATCGTCCGTTGCTCGACTACTGCCGACTGGGCAAAGCCAAGGTAGGAGCGATGATACGTGCACGTCAAGCTAAAAAATAAGAAGTATGGAAAATAAGTTAATCGTATCCTTGTCGCCTCACGTCCATGCCGGCGACAGCGTGCAGAAGAACATGTACGGGGTGCTTATCGCGCTCGTGCCGGCGTTCTTGCTGTCGCTCTATTTCTTTGGGCTGGGCGCGCTGGTGGTCACAGCGGTTTCGGTGGCTGCCTGCCTATTCTTTGAGTGGAGCATCAATAAATATCTGTTGAAGAACCCTGCCAATACGGTGCTTGACGGCTCTGCCATCATCACCGGAGTGTTGCTGGCCTTCAACCTCCCTTCCAACCTGCCCGCATGGATTATCATCCTTGGTGCCTTGTTCGCCATTGGCGTAGGGACGATGTCGTGTGGCGGGCTGGGTTGCAATCCCTTTAATCCCGCTTTGGTAGGACGTGTATTCCTGCTGCTTTCTTTCCCCGTGCAGATGACCTCCTGGCCGTTGCCCGAACAGTGGGGCAGCTATATGGACGCTACCACCGGAGCCACTCCGCTGGCATTGATGAAGCAAGCTATCCATGGCAATGCCGATGCGTTGAGTCAGCTGCCCGACGCATTGCACCTCTTCTTCGGACAAAACGGAGGCTGTATCGGCGAGGTGAGCGCTTTGGCGTTGCTCCTCGGGTTGGCCTATATGCTATGGAAGCGTATCATCACGTGGCATATACCTATATCTATATTGGCTACGGTGTTCGTCTTCTCGGGCATCATGCATTGGGCAGACCCTGCGAAATACGCTTCGCCCCTGATGCAACTTCTTTCCGGTGGCTTGATGTTGGGCGCTATTTTCATGGCTACGGACTATGTTACCTCGCCCATGACCAAAAAGGGAATGTTGATTTATGGCGTTTGCATCGGTCTGCTCACGGTGGTCATCCGACTCTTCGGTGCATATCCCGAGGGTATGTCGTTTGCCATCCTTATCATGAACGCCTTCACGCCGCTCATCAATAACTATTGTAAACCAAAGCGCTTTGGGGAGGTGGCGAAGAAGAAATGAAAAAGCTACAATCATCATTAAAGAATATGCTGCTGGTGCTGACGGGCGTCACGGTTGTCTCCGTCGCCTTGCTGGCTTATGTGAACGAACTGACCAAAGGTCCTATTGCCGATGCCAATGCCAAAGCGTTGAACGAAGCCTTGAAAAAGGTATTGCCTGCTTTTAGCAATAACCCGGTGGCCGAGAGTGATACCATCTTCGGTGAGAAAGACGGAAAGAAGACTGTCGACTTCATCGTCTACCCCGCCAAAGAAGGCGATAAAACCGTCGGTACGGCGGTAGAGTCGTCGGCCATGGGCTTCGGTGGCGAACTGAAAGTGCTGGTAGGCTTCGATGCTGATGGCAAAATCTATAATTACTCGCTGCTGGCCCATACGGAAACACCGGGGTTAGGCTCGAAAGCCGACAAGTGGTTTGGTGCCTACGACCCTTCGAAAGGCGAGGTAGAGGTGACGCATGAGCAAAGCAAGAAATCCATCCTCGGCATGAATCCCGGCGAAAAAGCGCTCACGGTGAGCAAAGACGGTGGACAGATTGATGCCATCACAGCTTCCACCATCACCTCACGTGCTTTCCTGCGGGCGGTGAACGCTGCCTATAAGGCTTATAAGTCGGATGGCAAGAGTGTGGACGCTGCCTCAGGCGCTTCGCAGCATGTCGAATACGCTGACTCGGTCAGTACTAATAAGTAAAGGAGGAGCAAGATGAATAACTTTAAAGTAATGATGAATGGGATTGTCAAGGAGAATCCCACCTTTGTACTCCTGCTGGGTATGTGTCCCACGCTGGGTACCACCTCGTCGGCCATCAATGGCATGGGCATGGGGCTGGCTACGATGTTCGTGCTGATTTGCTCCAATGTGGTTATCTCTTCTATCAAGAACCTGATACCAGACATGGTGCGTATCCCCTCGTTTATCGTGGTGATAGCCTCGTTTGTGACACTGCTTCAGATGATTATGCAGGCTTATGTGCCGGCGCTGTATGCTACGCTCGGACTTTTCATTCCCCTCATCGTGGTGAACTGCATCGTGTTGGGACGTGCCGAAGCTTTCGCGGCGAAGAACAACCCGGTTGCCTCTTTGTTTGATGGTCTCGGCATGGGCTTGGGCTTTACGCTTGCCCTCACCTTGCTGGGAGCCGTGCGCGAGCTACTTGGCACAGGCAAGGTTTTCGACCTCACCATCCTGCCCGAAGAGTATGGAATGTTGCTGTTCGTGTTGGCGCCCGGAGCGTTTATCGCCCTCGGCTACCTCATCGCCCTCATTAACAAACTAAAGAAGGCATAGTATATAGTACGTGTCCGCTTAGAGCGGACCGTACCGACATCTTTCAATTTTTAATTCTCAATTTCAATTCAGAATGGAGTACCTATTAATATTTATATCGGCCATCTTCGTCAACAACATCGTGTTGTCGCAGTTCTTGGGCATCTGTCCTTTCTTGGGCGTATCCAAGAAGATTGATACGGCGCTTGGCATGAGCGCTGCCGTCACATTCGTGCTGACCATCGCCACCATCGTGACGTTCTTGCTTCAGAAGTATGTGCTCGATGCCTTCGGGCTGGGCTATCTGCAAACCATCACCTTCATCTTGGTCATAGCCGGTTTGGTGCAAATGGTGGAGATAATCCTCAAGAAGGTGTCGCCCGCACTGTACCAAGCGTTGGGGGTCTTCCTGCCACTCATCACTACCAACTGCTGTATCCTTGGCGTTGCCATCTTGGTCATCCAGAAAGATTTCGACCTGCTCACCGGTGTAGTCTATGCATTCTCTACCGCGCTGGGCTTCGGGCTGGCTCTCATCCTTTTCGCCGGCTTGCGCGAGCAGATGAGTTTGGTGAAGATTCCCAAAGGAATGCAAGGCACGCCGATAGCGTTGATTACCGCCGGATTGCTCGCCATGGCTTTCATGGGCTTCTCGGGGGTTGTTTAGTGGTCCTTTCTCCCATAATTTATGTATATTCTATCTATAAAAGGTAAAAGGTGTCCACTTCTACGCTTTTTTCTAAATAAAAAAGTCGAATGTTGTTGCACATTCATTTTTAATTCCTACATTTGTGCGTCGAAAAGCAATCGATAATAGAATACTATTTGAATTTACATGAACGGACGAATTTTAGTAACGGGAGGGACTGGTTATATAGGTTCTCATACCGTTGTAGAACTTCAAAATAACGGATACGAAGTGATTGTTGTTGACAATCTCTCCAATTCGAATGCCGATGTGATAGACAGCATCGAGAAAGTGTCAGGTGTTCGACCGGCTTTCGAGAAATTGGATTGCTGTGATTATCAGGCGCTCGAAGGAGTATTCGCTAAGTATCAAGGAATCAAAGGAATTATTCATTTCGCAGCCAGCAAGGCTGTGGGCGAGTCGGTAGAGAAGCCTTTGTTGTACTATCGCAATAACGTACTCTCTCTGATTAACGTGCTTGAGCTGATGTCCAAGTATGGAGTGGAAGGTATTATCTTCTCTTCATCGTGCACAGTGTATGGCCAGCCCGACCAACTTCCGGTGACGGAGGAGGCTCCGATTAAGAAAGCCGAATCTCCTTACGGGAATACAAAACAGATTAATGAAGAAATCATTCGTGATACGGTAGCATCCGGTGCTCCGATACATGCTATCTTGTTGCGCTACTTTAACCCCATAGGTGCTCATCCCACCGCTTTGCTGGGCGAACTTCCGAATGGAGTTCCGCAGAACTTGGTGCCTTACCTGACCCAAACGGCCATCGGCATCCGCGAGAAGCTAAGCGTATTTGGCGATGACTACGATACGCCCGACGGCTCTTGTATCCGCGACTTTATCAATGTGGTCGACTTGGCCAAAGCACACGTGGTAGCCATGCACCGCATCTTGGATAAGAAGCAGAAGGATAAAGTGGAAGTCTTCAATATCGGTACGGGACGGGGAGTATCTGTGCTGGAACTGATTAATGGATTTGAAAAGGCTACCGGCGTAAAGCTGAACTACCAGATAGTGGGACGGCGTGCCGGAGACATTGAAAAAGTGTGGGCCAACCCCGACCTTGCCAACAACGAGTTGGGATGGAAGGCAGAGGAGACACTGGAAGATACGCTACGTTCCGCATGGAACTGGCAATTGAAGCTTCGCGAGAGAGGCGTTCAATAAGAAATAGAATTTGTTTTTATAGCATAAAGATTTAAACAAACCGTGAAAACGGTCTTGTTTTAAGATTCAATCCGCTTGATCGGCTTAGTGTATATGTGAATATGCCTGCGCTGTACGTATACCTTAGGGTATAGACAAGCAAGATTGCATAGTAGTTTTGTCGTGTTTTATTTTGTGTTTGTGTTGTGACGGTGCTACGACGTGAGTCGTGGTACCGTTTTTTTGTGTTTGCAACTTTGTTGCACGCTTGATACGCTATCTTTGCAGCGTAAAATAATAAGGGATAGAATTATGGGACAATGTAACTGCCGCGCATCTTCTTCGTGCGCATCCGAGAACAATAAAGAGAAGGCCACCGTGGTTACCTTTCGGGAGTATGGCCCGGTGATGTTTTCGTCGCTCCTGCTCTTGTTGGGTATGGTGATGGGGATGCTGGATATCGTTCTCTTCCGCCAACCCTACATAGCGCTGGTATGGTACGTGGTGGCTTACCTGCCGGTAGGCATTCCCGTGATGCGTGAGGCGTGGGAGGGCATTCGGGAACGCGACTTCTTTAGTGAGTTCACGCTGATGGTCATTGCTACATTGGGGGCTTTCTTTATCGGCGAATATCCCGAGGGGGTAGCCGTCATGCTGTTTTATTCCATCGGCGAGTTGTTTCAGGATAAGGCGGTGGACCGGGCGAAGCGCAACATCGGCGAACTGCTGGACGTACGTCCCGAAAAGACGGCGTTGGTAACAGGGGAATACCTCTTTGAGGTTAGTCCGCAGGCTGTTGGGGTAGGGCAGGTGATAGAGGTAAAGGCTGGAGGGAGAATCCCTTTGGACGGCGAGTTGCTTACGGACCGTGCCGCCTTCAACACTGCCGCGCTAACGGGTGAGAGCGTGCCCCGTACCATCCGCCAAGGCGAAGAGGTGCTGGCCGGTATGATAGCCTCCGACAAGGTTGTACGCCTCCGGGTGACACGCCCTTACGACAAGAGCGCCCTCGCTCGTATCCTCGAGTTGGTGCAACATGCCACCGAGCGCAAGGCACCGGCCGAACTTTTTATCCGTAAGTTTGCCCGTATCTATACCCCCATCGTCATTGCGTTGGCAGTGCTCATCGTGCTGCTGCCTTTTGTTTGGTCGCTGCTGACACCGACGTTCACGTTTGTCTTTGCCGACTGGTTCTATCGGGCGTTGGTCTTCCTTGTCATCTCGTGTCCCTGCGCATTGGTTGTCAGCATTCCGCTGGGATACTTTGGCGGTATTGGGGCGGCTTCCCATCGAGGTATCCTCTTCAAAGGCGGCAACTATCTCGATGCCATCACCCGGGTGAATGCTGTGGTGTTCGACAAGACAGGAACGTTGACACAAGGTACTTTCAGCGTGCAAGAGTGTTGTTGCGCCCTTGGTATCGCGGAAGAGGACATGTTGCGACGAGTCGCCTCGGTAGAGGCGGAGAGTACGCATCCTATTGCCAAGGCGGTGGTAGCGTATGCGGCTTTGAAGGGAATCGAACCTATTCGTGCCATCCGGACGCAGGAGCTGGCCGGTTTCGGCTTGGAAGCAGAAGTGCAGGGTGAAAGCGTGCTGGTAGGCAACACACGGTTGTTGACCAAGCGAGGCATCGCCTATCCGGCCGAGCTGGATACCCTTACCGACACCTTGGTGGTATGTGCGGTGAGAGGCGTTTACGTGGGTTACCTGCGCCTCGCTGATACGCTGAAGGTGGATGCCCGTGCGGCTATTGATGGTTTGAAAGCGCTAAATATTGATAATATAAGTATCTTGTCGGGCGACAAACAAGGCATTGTGACTACCTTTGCGCAGAAGCTTGGCGTGTCGCAGGCCTTTGGCGACCTGTTGCCCGAGGGAAAGGTGAAGCACCTGGAAGAGCTGCGTAGCAACCCGGCCAATCAGATAGCCTTCGTGGGCGACGGCCTGAACGATGCCCCGGTATTGGCACTTAGCCATGTAGGTATCGCCATGGGAGGCTTAGGCAGCGATGCCGCCATTGAGACGGCCGACGTGGTGATACAGACCGACCAGCCCTCAAAGGTGGTCGAGGCTATTACCATCGGACGCATCACCCGCCGCATCGTGTGGCAGAACATTTGGCTGGCCTTCACCGTTAAGCTTTTGGTATTGTTGCTGGGGGCAATCGGAATGGCAACCCTATGGGAAGCGGTGTTTGCCGATGTGGGCGTGGCGCTGATAGCCATCTTGAATGCCGTGCGTATCCAGCGACTGATAAAATAGAATAGGAGACAAAAGAAAGAAATGGAAGAAGAGAAGGTCTACTTGGACAAGCTGGCCAAAAGGGATATAAAACCTACCGCTATCCGGCTCCTCGTGCTCAAGGGCATGATGGAGGCGGGACAGGCCGTCTCATTGCTCGACCTGGAGACGATGCTCGATACAGTGGATAAGTCCACTCTCTCCCGTACCATCACCCTCTTTTTGGGGCATCACCTCATCCATAGCATCGACGATGGCAGCGGTTCGTGGAAGTATGCCGTTTGCGACGACTCGTGCAATTGTGCCGTAGAAGACCTCCACTCGCACTTCTACTGCGAACGGTGCCACCGCACCTTCTGCCTCAAGAAAACCCATATTCCCGTCATCGACCTTCCCGAAGGCTTTACCCTCGACAGTGTGAACTACGTGCTGAAGGGCATCTGCCCCGAGTGTGCACGCAAAGGGTTGTAGCCCGACGATACCTTCCCCCTTAGTACAACCAGTATTGTCCTTGCTGCACTTGGATGCGTAGACCGAAGCTGCCGTTGGGCGCTTTTAGCTCGAAGGCACCACGGAAGTTGTTGCGTTCCCAAGGCATGGCGCTGGGGTTGGGCACTCGATAGCCATCTTTATCGTAGTCGCCATACGTGTGGATGATCCATCCACTTTTCAGCTTGAACGTGCTCATTTGCATATCGCCGGTGGAGAAGGGAGAGAAGAGTCCCCAGCCCCAGCCCGAACCGAAGTTGGAGAAAGTGGGGGAGAAGAGGTCGACAGCGAATCCCTTTGTGTATAAAACGTTACTACTCAGACCAAAGATACGGCTATAGTCTTTGCTTGCATCGGGTACTTCGAGAGTGAATTTAGGGAGACGAGGCGGTTGCACATTCATCAGTCCCATGTCTATCAAGAAGCCACCGTACTCCTTTAGGGTGGGTGGCAAGGTGCGGCGTAGCGTGTCGGCGGGGACCTCCGACTGCGCCAAGGCCGGCAGCGACAGGACCACCAGCCCGAAGAATAGAATCAGTTTTCTCATACTCGTCTGTATTTAGATGTGCCCAAAGATAGCCATTATATTTGGTTCTCCCTAAAGAATTACTTACTTTTGCCTTCCATAACTTTATTGCACTACACGTATTGAAGGACTAAAGTATGAAGACAGACATTGAGATAGCTCGGAGTATTGAGCTGAAAAAAATTAAGAGAGTAGCCGAGGAGATTGGCATCCCCCGTGAAGAGGTGGAGAACTACGGACGTTATATCGCCAAGATTCCCGAGCGGCTGATAGATGAGAAACGGGTGAAGGAGAGCCGCCTGATACTTGTCACCGCCATCACTGCCACCCCTACAGGCATCGGCAAGACTACCGTCTCCGTAGGGTTGGCGCTGGGGTTGAACAAGATTGGCCGACGGGCCATCGTCGCCTTGCGCGAACCCTCCCTTGGCCCTTGCTTCGGCATGAAGGGCGGAGCCGCTGGAGGTGGCTATGCACAGGTGTTGCCCATGGAGAAAATCAACCTTCATTTCACTGGCGACTTCCACGCCATCACTTCTGCGCACAATATGATTTCGGCTTTGCTTGATAACCACCTCTACCAGAACCAAGCGAAGGGCTTTGGGCTGAAGGAAATTCTTTGGCGACGGGTGCTCGACGTGAACGACCGCTCGCTGCGTAGCATTGTGGTGGGACTGGGGCCGAAGTCCAATGGCATCACGCAGGAGTCGGGCTTCGACATTACCGCGGCTTCCGAAATCATGGCTATCCTCTGCCTGGCAAGTGGCATTGACGATCTGCGTCGTCGTATCGACAACATCCTGTTGGGTTTTACGTACGACGACCAACCCTTCACCGTGAAGGACCTCGGCGTGGGAGGTGCCATCACCGCCCTGCTGAAGGATGCCATCCATCCCAACCTGGTACAGACCACCGAGGGGACGGCTGCCTTTGTACACGGAGGGCCGTTTGCCAACATCGCCCACGGGTGCAACTCGTTGCTGGCCACGAAGATGGCGATGACCTACGGCGACTATGTGGTGACGGAGGCCGGGTTCAGTGCCGACCTTGGGGCGGAGAAGTTCTATAACATCAAGTGCCGGCGTGGTGGCCTGCAGCCCTGCCTTACAGTGCTGGTAGCTACGGCTCAGGGACTGAAGATGCACGGTGGCGTGCCATTGACACGCATCAAGGAACTCGATATGGAAGGACTAAGGGCCGGACTGTCCAACCTCGACAAACATCTGCGCAACCTCCGGGCATTTGGGCAAACGGTCGTTGTGGTATTCAACAGGTTTGCGGACGATAGTGCCGAAGAGATGGAGCTGCTCCGCAGGCATTGCGAACAAGAGCTGGGGGTAGGCTTTGTGGTGAACGACGCTTATGCCCAAGGAGGTGAAGGGGCGGTAGAGATGGCTCGGTTAGTGGCCGACACTATCGAACGAAATCCCTCGAAGCCACTACGTTTCACTTACGAGGATGGCGACACTGTGCGCCAAAAGGTGGAGAAGATAGCCACGGGTCTCTATGGCGCGGGCGTGGTGACTTACAGCAACGCCGCATCCAACCGAATCAAGCTGATAGAGAAGATGGGCATTGCCCACTACCCGGTCTGCATCGCCAAAACACAATATTCCTTCTCGGCCGATCCGAAACAGTACGGCTCGGTAGAAGGCTTCGAACTTCACATCAAAGATATAGTGATAAACAACGGAGCGGAGATGATAGTAGTCATCGCAGGAGAGATGCTCCGTATGCCCGGCCTGCCCAAAGACCCGCAAGCTTTGCGCATTGATATTGTGGATGGACAGATAGAGGGGCTTAGTTAGTGATTAGCGGTTTAGTGATTAGTGATTAGCCCAGTCGATGCTAATCACTAATCACGAAACCGCTAATCACTAATATCCCTATCTAAGCCTATCGGCCGCTTTCACCATCAGCTCATCGCGTCCGATGGCACGGAGTGCCAGCACGTTGAGGATGATGCCTACCAAGGGGAGGCAGAGTGCCCAGCCCACGCGAAACGAGGTGGCATCGGGTTTCAGCACAAAGAAGAACGCCACGAAGGCGATGTAGTAACCCACCAGCAGCAGGCTGCTGAAGATAGTCAGGCGAATCTGCAGGATACGTACCCGGAAAGCGAAGATGGTGAAGGCATCGACGATGGTGCTTAGCAGCAAGATGGCGAACAGCCCCCACGTGTTGTGGTGACCGTCGGCCAGTTGCGCACCGAGTGCCTTAAACACGTGTTGTGCCCCCGAGGCATCCATAAAGTAGCCCATCGGAAGGCACAACGCCGTAATCAGCAATCCCGTAGCAATCAGCAGATAGACGGATTGTATACGTTGAATCATAAGGAGGGTGGCGCGGAGTGTTACTGAAGTTTGTCTTTCTCCTTGGCCGGGTTGCGGTAATATACCTTCCCTTCAATATACTCTTGCGTGGCAATCAACGTGGGCTTCGGCAATTTCTCGTAGTAGCGGGAAATCTCGATTTGCTCCCGGTTCTCAAACACCTCTTCCATGTTGTCGTTGTACGAAGCGAACTCAGACAGTTTCTTGGAAAGGTCGTTCTTTATCTCCACGCTGATTTGGTTGGCGCGTTTGCCGATGATGGCAACACTCTCATAAATGTTCCCTGTGTCGGCACAGAGTTCCATCAGGTCTCGCGTCACCGTGGTAGCAGGCGCATTCGTTTTCTTGTAGTCCATTATACTCTATTAAAAATTAGTCTTTAATTACTTTCTGCGAGGCTTGGTATATCTTCTCGGCCTCTTTCAGGTATTTGCTTTCGGGAAACTCGTTCTTGAAAGCGTAGTACTCGTCTACCGTGTCGCGGTAGCGGTCCATTTTCTTGTCCAGCACGCTGTTCACGGCCATCTCGTACTTGGCACGCAGCACCAAGATAGAGAGCTGCTCGCGATAGTCGCTGTAAGGGTAGTCCTTCAGCGCGTTTTGGGCCGTGATGACGCACGACAGGTAGTTGTTGCCCAGGTACGTGCCCAGGTTGTAGTACAGCTGCGCGGCATATAGTTCCTTCTCCACCAGCTTGTCTTGCAAAGCGAAAATCATGTCTTGCGCCTCCTTGCTTTTGCTGCTGTTGGGGAAGTACTCCATGAACGACTGCAACTGCTGGATGGCCTGATACGTGCTGGTCTGGTCCAAGCGTGGGTCGAGCGTGTCGAGGTAGAGCGCCTTTCCGGCATGGAAGCGTGCCAGCTCGGCAAACGTGCCGCGCGGATAGGTATTATAATAGGTGGTAAATGTCTGCGCGGCGGTTTGGTAATCGCCTTGGTTGTAGTAGCTCATGCCCAGCATGTAGAGCGACTCTTCTGCCTTGTCCGTCCCCTTGAGGATGGTAATCAACTCGTTCAACAGTGTAGCCGAACGGGTGTACTGTCCCTTAGCGAAGTAGTTTTTGGCAGCTTCGTACTTATATTCGTAATCGGTGCTTTTCAGCAGCTTGTTGTATTCTCCGCACGAACTGAGAACAGCCGCTGCAAACAGGGTTATTAGGATATTTTTCTTCATGCCGGTTCAAAATAATGCGCAAAGTTAGTCAATTGCCGTAAATACAGCAATGAAACGCCTCTTTTTTTATGTAAGTTAACGAGGTGGAGTGCCCAGCTTGCTTCGTCTACAGCTGGTATAGGTCGCTTGCGGCCAGCAATTCCACCTTTTTCTCCTTCAGCACCTCGATGCACTTTTCCAGGTTGCTGGGGCGGATGACGACGTTGGCGATGCCGTTGTTGGCGAACGAGTACATGTATTCGATAAAGACTCCTTCGGCCGATAGGTACCCCAGTACTTTGGCCAGTGCGCCCGGCACGTTGGGACAGCTGATGCCTACCACGTCGGTGATGTTCACGGCGAAGTGGTTCTCTTTCAGCACTTGGTAAGCCCGGTCGGGTTCGGATACGATGCCGCGCAAGATGCCGAAGTCGGCGTTCTCGGCGATGCACAAGGCGGAGAGGTTGATGTTTTCGCGGCCCAGCACTTCGGTTACTTCCGTGAGGCGGCCCGACTTGTTCTCCAGAAAGATAGAAAGTTGTTTTGCTACCATATTGTTGTTGTTTTATAATTTCCGGTTATCAATCACACGTTTGGCCTTGCCCACGCTGCGCTCTATGCTGCGCGGTTCTACCAGCCTTACGTCGACACCCAGCCCCAGCACGCTTTGCAGGCGGGCATGTAGTTTCTTCTTCAAGGCCACCATCTTGTTGATTTCGTCCGAGTAGAAGTCGGGTCGTACCTCCACTTGCAGTTGCATGGTGTCGGTGTTGTTCTCGCGTCCTACGATGAGGAGGTAGTGCGGTTCGAACTCGGCCATCTCGAGGATGACGGATTCTATCTGCGTGGGGAAGACGTTGACGCCGCGGATGATGAGCATGTCGTCGCTGCGGCCCAGTATGCGGTCCATCCGTGCCAGCGTGCGCCCACATTGGCAGGTGTCGTAGTGCAGGGCGGTGAGGTCGCGTGTGCGATAGCGGAGCAGCGGCATGCCCTCCTTGGTGAGGTGGGTGAATACCAGCTCGCCCGTCTGCCCGGGTTCGACAGGCTTCAGTGTGCCGGGGTCAATGATTTCGGGATAGTAGTGGTCCTCGTTGAGGTGCGTGCCGCATTGACATTCGCATTCGTAGCCCACGCCGGGACCGGCTATCTCGCTCAGGCCGTAGATGTCGTATGCCTTGATGCCCAGCTTTTCCTCTATCTCCCGTCGCATCTGCTCCGTCCATGGCTCAGCGCCGAAAGCGCCGGCTTTGAGGCGAAACTCGTCGCGCGGCAGGCCGGAGTCCTTGATGGCATCGGCCAGATAGAGGGCGTAGGAGGGGGTGCAGCAGAGCATGGTCGCCCCGAAGTCGTGCATCAGCGTGATTTGTTTCTCCGTATTCCCGCTCGACATGGGGATGACCGAGGCGCCGATATTCTCGGCCCCGGCGTGTGCTCCCAGCCCGCCGGTGAAGAGGCCGTAGCCGTAGGACACCTGGAAGATGTCCGAACGGTCGGCGCCAAAGGCTGTGAAGGCGCGCGAGATACATTCCGTCCACGAGGCGAGGTCTTTGCGGGTGTAGCCCACCACGGTTGGCTTGCCGGTGGTGCCCGACGAGGCGTGGATGCGCACAATCTGGCTCATCGGCACGGCGCAAAGGCCAAAGGG
>JAISIX010000117.1 GCA_031261805.1 Mediterranea sp. (in: CFB group bacteria) | reverse complement strand
AACTCTGCATTGTTGGTAGGAGCGGGGTTCGCTGCCGTTTGGTCGCCAGCTTTACCGGCACATTGAGAAAATAAGGCGATAAACGCAAAAGCAGCCAAACCGTTGAGGAAGTAGCTTGTTCTTCTATTCATCATAAATGTGGTATGTTTTTTGATTAATTAATTCATGCTATCGTTCAAGGCTTTCTCGAGCGCATCAATAGAAAAGCGTGGCTTTGCCTGTGCTTCCCTATCTTGTGACTGGGCGCAACCAATCCCTTTCGAGCGTAGGGCTTCGTTGTGGCTCACATGCTCGTTGGGAAACTTGCCGTCCTTCGTAAAGAACACCCTTATACCCAATAATAATAGGGAAATTGCAACTATTAACAATGTTACCAATATAGTCTCAACCATTTCTATTAATTTTGTGAGTGCAAAGATAGACTTTAAAGGGAAATGAGTTCCGTTAAGTCTGCCTAATTAACCATATTTAGCAATAGACGGGGATGAAAGCGCCCTCGCGCTCCCCGCAGGAAGATAAAATAAGAACATGGAAAAGAAACAATTGGAACCGGCTGGCGTATTCAAGTATTTCGCAGAAATCTGCCAAGTGCCACGCCCCTCGAAGAAAGAAGAGAAGATGATTGCCTACCTAAAGGCTTTCGGTGAGAAGCACCACCTGGAGACCTTGGTGGACGAAGCCGGCAACGTACTGATGAAGAAACCCGCTACACCGGGCAAAGAGAATCTACAGACCGTCGTGCTGCAATCGCACATCGACATGGTGTGCGAGAAGAACAGCGACGTGAAGCATGACTTCCTCACCGACCCCATCGAGACAGAGATTGAGGGCGACTGGATGAAAGCGAAAGGTACGACGCTCGGGGCCGACAACGGCATCGGCGTAGCCACCGAGCTGGCCATCCTCACCGACGACAGCATAGAGCACGGCCCGCTGGAGTGCCTCTTCACCGTAGACGAGGAGACGGGGCTGACCGGTGCCTTCGCACTCAAAGAGGGATTCATGAGCGGCGACATCCTGCTCAACTTAGACTCCGAGGACGAGGGGGAAATCTTTATCGGCTGTGCCGGTGGCATCGATACCGTGGCCGAGTTCACCTATAAAGAAGAGGAGGTGCCCGAAGGCTATTTCTTCTTCAAGGTGGAGGTGAAAGGGTTGAAGGGTGGACACTCCGGAGGCGACATCCATTTGGGACGAGGCAATGCCAACAAGATACTGAACCGCTTCCTGGCCGGCCTCTCCACCAAGCACGACCTCTACCTCTGCGAGTTCAGCGGCGGCAACCTGCGCAACGCCATCCCCCGCGAAGCTTATGCCATCTGCGCCGTGCCCGACGAGGCTAAGCACGAGGTGCGCGCCGCGCTGAACATCTTCATTAGCGATATGGAGAACGAGCTGTCGGTCGTTGAACCCGACCTGCAGATGACACTCCAATCAGAGACACTCCGCCGCACAGCCATCGACCAATACGTGGCCGGCCAACTGCTCAAGGCGCTCTATGCTGCCCCTCACGGAGTGTACGCCATGAGCCAGGAGATACCCGGTCTGGTAGAGACCTCCACCAACTTGGCTTCGGTAAAGATGAAGCCCAACCACACCATCCGCATTGAGACGAGCCAACGCAGCTCCATCCTGTCGGCCCGCAACGACATGGCCAATACCGTCGGTACCGTCTTCCAATTGGCTGGTGCCCAAGTGACCTACGGCTCTGGTTACCCCGGCTGGAAGCCCAATCCCCACTCGCTCATCCTCGAAGTGGCCGAAGCCTCCTATCGTCGCCTCTTCGGCGTAGATGCCAAGGTGAAAGCCATCCATGCCGGCTTGGAGTGCGGACTCTTCCTCGACAAGTATCCTACGCTGGACATGATTTCGTTTGGGCCCACCCTCACCGGCGTACACTCGCCCGACGAACGGATGAACATCCCCTCGGTAGACCGATTCTGGAAACACCTGCTGGACATACTGGCACATGTGCCCGAGAAGAAATAGGCCACACCGTCATCTTTTGAGCATCTTCCTGCTTTCGGCGCTATCATTCGTCTTAGCGCCGAAGGTGGGTCATGCCCAAAACCGGTTCCGCTTGATGGAGTGGAACGTAGAGAACCTCTTCGACACCCGGCACGACAGCCTAAAGGACGACCAAGAGTTCTTGCCCTCCTCCCTCCGCCATTGGAGCTACACCCGCTACCGACGCAAAATAGATAACTTGGCTCGCATCATCACCGCCGTAGGCCAATGGGACGCCCCGGCTTTGGTAGCCCTCTGCGAAGTAGAGAATGACAGCGTACTCCGCGACCTCACCCGCCGCTCACCCCTGAAAGAGTGGAAGTACCGCTACGTCGTCACCCATTCGCCCGACCCTCGCGGCATCGACGTGGCCCTGCTCTACCAGCGCGACCAGTTCAAGCTACTCGCCTCCCGTAGTATCCGCATCGCCCCCTTCGGCCACCATCGCCGTACCCGCGATGTGCTACATGTCAGTGGCCTGCTTCTCACCGGCGATACCCTCGACGTGCTCGTCTGCCACCTCCCCTCGCGTGCCGGGGGTGTCAAGGAGACGGAAGGCTACCGCAATTTCGTGGCCGAGCGGATACGCCTCCAGGCCGACAGCCTCCTCCGTGCCCGTCGTCGTCCGCAACTCATCGTTACCGGCGACTTCAACGACCGTCCTACCGGCTCCTCCCTCCGCAAGGTGTTGCAAGCCATGCCTTCCCCACACTCTCCCGCCCGTCCGGATCCTCTAAAGCTCTATCAGCTTCCCTCACTCGCCACCAGAGAAAAAGCCCTCGGCACCTATAAGTACCAAGGGCAATGGGAGGTGATAGACCACATCCTCGTGTCCGGCAACCTCCTCGATGCCGAGTGCCCGTTCTCTGTACCTCAGCGGAGAGCCTACATTTTTCACCCTTCCTTCCTCCTCCAGGAAGACAGCAAGTATGGAGGTTACGAACCCTTCCGCACCTACAGAGGCATGAAGTACCAAGGCGGATACAGCGACCATCTACCGGTATATGCGGACTTTGGAGGGCAAGGAGGCAGTACGCCGATGGACATCAACACACGAACCGATGGGCACAGGAAATGAACTTAGCTTAACTTTTGATAAAGAAATATCGGCGGGGACACATATATTGCAGAAATAACAGCTAACTTTGCATCGTGAGAATATCTAAGAACCTCTAATACAACATTTATGTACGCATTTAGAACTGTGCTCAGCACATTTGCCATGCTCTTAGCCTTGAGTCCTTCAGCGGCGACAAAGGCTTTTACCTACCCCAACGGTAGGACGAATGAGGCCAGCAGACACTTGCCTCAACAGAACTCAGTAAAAGGAGTCGTAAAAGACGCGGCAGGCGAACCAGTCATTGGCGCGGCCGTGAAGCTCAAGCAAGGCGGGACGGAGACTGGTACCATCACCGACATTGATGGAGCCTTTGCTTTCAGCAACATCAGTCCCGGTGACATCCTTACTATTTCGTATGTGGGCTACGAGACCGTTCAAGTGAAATACAGTGGTCAGCCCACCCTCCTGATTGAACTCAAGGAGAACGACCTCCGCCTCGACGAGGTGATTGTCGTGGGCTATGGAACCCAGAAGAAAACCAACCTCACCGGGTCGGTTTCGCAACTGGAGTCGAAGGCGCTCGCCGACCGCCCCATCCCCAATGTCTCGTCGGCCTTGCAAGGGCTGATGCCTGGCGTTACGGTGACCTCCGGACAAGGTCGCCCCGGACAGGATGGAGGCACTATCCGCGTGCGTGGCACGGGGACCTTCAATACCGCCGACCCATATATCTTGATTGACGGCGTGGAGAGCGGGACGATGAACTCCCTCGACCCCAACGATATTGAGAGCATCTCCGTGCTCAAGGACGCTGCCTCGGCAGCTATCTACGGCTCGAAGGCCTCCAACGGTGTCATCCTCATCACCACCAAGCGTGGCAAGAGCGGCAAGGCCCAAGTGTCCTACACTGGTTATGTGGGCATGCAGAAGGCAACCAGCACCATTGACCGCCTCAGCTCGGCCGAGTATGCCGAGATGTACAACATGGCGCTCGAGTCTGATGGAAAGGCCAAGCGCTTCACCGATGAAGACATACAGCTCTTCAAGGACGGCACCGACCCTTACGGACATCCCAACACCGATTGGTATGACTTGGCTTACCGTACTGGCTTGCAGACACAGCATAATGTCAACGTCAGCGGTGGCAACGATGTCGTCCGGTACATGGCCTCGGCCGGGTACCTCCACCAAGATGGCATCCTGAAGCACACCAACCGCAACCAGATGAATGCCCGCACCAACCTCGACATCACCCTGAGCAAGCGCTTCACCGCACGCATGAACTTGGCCTTCGTCAACAACGACTACCAGGATGCCAATGCCAGTTACGCCGGAGGCAGCTCCGACCAAATCATCCGGCAACTCAACATCATCGCCCCGTGGATACCTAACCACAAGGCGGATGGCTCTTACGGTACGGTGTCCGACGGAAACCCCATCGCCTGGCTGGATGCCAACCAATATGTCCAACGGAAGAACAGCAACATCACCGGCATGATAGGGGTCGACTGGAATATCGTCGACGGTCTGAAGTTCACCATTCAAGAGGCTTATATCAGCAACCGGCAGCACTACAAGGACTTCCGTGCCTTCATCCAGTACAATCCCAACAAGGCATCCGAACCCAGCAACCTCGACGAGCGGGTGTACCTCTGGAATCGTAACAACCTCGACATGACCCTGAATTACGGTAAGACGTGGGGGGCGCACAGCCTCAAGGCGTTGGCCGGATGGCATACGGAGAAGTACAACTACACCTATCTCAAGACGTACCGTAAGGGCTTCCCGAACGACGAGACGACCGATATGAACGCGGGCGATTCCTCGACACAGAAAAACGAAGGCTACACGCGCGAGCTGGCGATGATCTCTTTCTTCGGACGCGTGAACTATGACTTCGCTGGACGCTACCTGCTCGAAGGTAACCTGCGCGGCGATGCCTCCTCACGCTTCAGCAAAGGACACCGATGGGGGTATTTCCCCTCTTTCTCGGCCGGATGGCGCCTCTCGGAGGAAGCGTTCATGGAGGGTGCCAAAGGATGGCTCAACAACCTAAAGGTCAGGGTGTCGTGGGGACTGCTGGGCAACCAGGATGCCTTGACCGGGAAGGATGGCTTGGCCGACTATTACCCGTACTTGAACACCTACAACCTTGATGCGACTTATCCCTTTGGAGGGACGCTGAATAGCGGCTACTACCAGAAGTCCTACCGGAAAGAGGACATCTCGTGGGAGAAGGCGCGTACCTACGGCGTAGGGGTCGACTTCTCCTTCTTGAACCGGTTCAACCTCACGGTCGACTACTACGACCGCAAGACCACCGGCATCCTCATGGACGTGGGCGTGCCCCCCGAGTTCGGGATGGATGCCTACAAAGACAACGTAGGCTCGATGGTGAACCGGGGTATTGAGGTGAGCATAGGTTACAACGACCGTTGGGGCGACTGGAGCCTGCAGGCCAACGCCAACGTGGCGTACAACAAGAACAAAATCATCGACCTGGGTGGAGTGGACTATATCGTCGACAGCAACAACACTAACCTGCGTCGTGCCGTAGGCCAGCAGATGAATGCCTACTATATGTACAAGGCCGACGGCTTTTTCCAGTCGGATGCCGAGGCGCAAGCCTATATGGACAAGTACAAAGGTGACGGATACCCCTTTGGAAAAGACTTCAAGGCCGGCGACCTCCGCTACGTTGACACCAATGGCGACGGGAAGATGGATGCCAACGACCGTATCTACTGCAACTCCAGCATGCCCAAGTACACCTACGGACTGAACCTAACCCTGGGATGGAAGGCGTTCGACCTGTCCATGGTCTGGACGGGGGCGGCAGGTGCCTCACGCATCTTCAACCAAGAGGTCTTCGGCGACTTCCGGGGCGACAGCTCACACCCCTCCACCATCTGGAGAGACTCGTGGACCTTCAACCATTCGCAAGACGCCAAGATGCCGGCTATCTACAATGCCACCAACTCCAACAGTTCTCCACAGACGGTCATGTCGACTTTCTGGCTCCAGGATGTCAACTACATACGCCTGAAGAACCTCCAACTCGGATACACTATGCCACAGGCGCTGATACGGAAAGCAGGCTTGTCGCGTGTGCGGTTCTTCCTCTCCTTCGAGAACCTGCTCACCATCGACTCACTACCTGTCAATGTCGACCCCGAGACCAGCAGCGAACGAGGCTCCTCCTACCCGCTGATCAAGACGCATTCCTTGGGTGTCAACATCGCTTTCTAAACAGATTGCATAATCCTATAAAATGAACAGTAAACAATGAAACATCATAAATTTACCACTGCGGCATTGCTCCTATCGCTGACGCTTTGCTCCTGTGAGGATTTTCTTAATACGGTACCTAAAGATGCCCTCACGCCACCCACCACTTGGAAGACACCCGATGACGTGGATAAGTTTGTCGTTGGATGTTACGACGGTTGGATTGAGGCGTGGACCATCATGTATTGGGATGCCGCCTCCGACTTGGCTTACAACAACTTCCCTTGGGAAGGGTTCACCGTGCTGGGCAACGGGTCGATGACCGCTGGAAATCCAGGCTCTTCGTTCTACGACTTCAGCAACGTGCAAAGGTGCGACGTGGTGCTCGACAATATCGACAAGGTGGCTTTCAGCGACGACAGCCGTAAGAAAGACCTGATTGCCCAAGTGCGCACCCTACGTGCGTACGACTATTTTTTCATGAACTTCCTGTATGGAGGAGTGCCCATCGTCAAGTACTTCACCTCTGCCGAGGAGGCACAAGTGCCCCGGGAGACGGAAGAGAAAGTGAAACAATACGTCTACGACGAGATTGATGCTGCCATCCCCGACCTGAAAGACGTGCCCGCCGCCCGGGGACGAGTGGCCAAAGGGGCGGCATTGGCCATAAAGATGCGCTCCGCGCTCTATTGGGGCGACTACCAACGGGCTAAGGAGGCGGCCAAGGAAATCATCGAACTCAAGCAATACGACCTTGAGCCTGTCTACTCCGACCTCTTCACCTTGGCAGGACGCGACTCCAAGGAGATTATCCTCGCTACGCAGTGCATTCCCAGCACACATACGAATGGCACGGTGGGACAGTTCTACAACAACGGCGACGGAGGATGGTCGTCTGTAGTGCCTACCAAGAACCTTGTCGACCTCTACGAAATGGCCGACGGGCAGACCAAGGAAGAGTCGGTCAACTACGACCCGACGCACCCGTTCAAGGGGCGTGACCCTCGCTTGGCCATGACCGTGCTATATCCGGGCGCATCCCTTGAGGATGGTGGAATATTCAATACCTTGGATAAAAACCTGCCCTCTAGCAACGCAAATCCCAACTATCCCACCGCCGCCGACAACTCTTCGAAGACGGCGCTCACTTGGGTGAAGTACCTCTATCCCATGTCGCAGTACTCTGACATCTGGGATACCGGGTGCAGCCCCATCGTCTTCCGTTATGCCGATGTGTTGCTGACTTATGCCGAGGCATCCAACGAGCTGGATGGTCCTTCTACGGAGGTGTACGACATGCTGGATAAGATACGTCTGCGTGCAGGCATGCCGGCGGTTGATCGCAATAAGTACGACACCAAGGAGACGCTCCGCACCTTTATCCGCCGTGAACGTTCAGTGGAGCTGGCTGGCGAAGGGCTGCGCCGTGCCGACTTGCTGCGTTGGAAGGACGACGCGGGTAAGATGATGGCCGAAACGGTGATGAACCAGCCGCTGTTGCGCTATGTGGGGAGTGTGGACTATAGCCAGCCCGACCCCGAGTTGCGCGCCACCGTGAAACCGGGCGAGGAGGCTGTGGTCGAGGAGCGTCAGTTCAAACCCTACAACCGTTACCTGCCCATCCCCCAAGATAATATGGATAAGAATCCTAAGTTGACCCAGAACTTGGGATATTGATACCATCGTTTGGAATATAGTAACAAATAGGGCTTCTCACACAAAAAAGGCGGGGCGATACGAAAGTGTCGCCCCGCTGCTTTGTATGCCGAGCATGGCTTACCTGGGAGTTTGTGCAAGACCCCCTTACGCACCTCTACAACCTTGTATTCATCGGGCTTTGCGTGCGTAAGGGGGGAATTGGTATGGGAAATATAAGCCTGTGAGGGCGTCCGGTCGTGTTGCAAATCGTGTAATACCGGTTTTGCAACAATCTTTTTTGTTTAGTTTTATATGTATGTGAGAGGAGGCTCGTTTGCTTGTTTCGGGGAGATGGTACTTTTACCCCTTGCGCACGCAAAGTCCGATGGGGACGTGGATGTAGGAGTGCGTAGGGGGGTGTTGCACAAACTCCCGGTAGAAGAGGTTAGGGCGAGAGGAGGACCTTGGCTGTCTATCCATATTCTATACTATGTGCTCTACATTCGCGTAGCATGAACTAAAAAAACACGGCCGTGAATGAGTTGGTTCACGGCCGTGTTTGTATCAGTTCATGGCCGTGTTTGTATCGGTTCACGGCCATGTTTTTTCCCTTCATGCTGCATGAATTGATCTGCCAAGCGGCTTGCCCTGTGTCTTGCAAACATCCTTTGGGGAAGGTTTGGGCGCATGCCCATCGGCTCGTGGGCGGATGGGCATGTGCCCAAACGCCGATGGGCATCCGCTCATGAGAGCATGCCCATCGGCGTGTCGTCGCTTTGGAGCGGCGGCTATCCGGGATTCGCTTAGTTGTTCTCGGGGCGGAGCTTGCGTACGGTGACGGCAGTCTGCCACATCTCACTCTCGCGCAGTTGGCGCAGCTCTTCGTTGAGCTTCTCGCGGTAGTCGGGCTTCGAGTTGCTGTCGATGGAGACTTGTGCCTCGTGGCCTTCCTTCACGCTCTTGTAAAGCTTCTGCACCACGGGCTTGATGGCGTCGTGGAACGGACCCATCCAGTCCAGTGCACCACGCTGGGCGGTGGTGGAGCAGTTGGCGTACATCCAGTCCATACCGTTCTTGGCAAAGAGGGGCATGAGCGACTGGGTAAGTTCCTCTACCGTCTCATTGAAGGCTTCGGAGGGGGTGTGGCCGTTCTCGCGCAGCACTTCGTACTGGGCCAGCAGCAGACCTTGGATGGCACCCATCAGCGAGCCGCGTTCGCCGGTGAGGTCAGATGTGGCCTCGCGCTGGAAGGTGGTCTCGAAAAGGTAGCCCGAGCCAACGCCGATGCCCAGTGCGATGGTGCGCTCCATGGCACGGCCGGTATGGTCTTGGTAGACGGCGTACGAGGAGTTCAGCCCGCGGCCTTCGAGGAACATGGTGCGGAGCGATGTGCCCGACCCCTTGGGGGCTACCATGATGACGTCGATATCCTTGGGGGGAACTACGCCGGTGCGGTCGTTCCACGTGATGGCGAAGCCATGCGAGAAGTAGAGTGCCTTACCCTCGGTGAGGTGGGGCTTGATGGTGGGCCATACAGACATCACGGCGGCGTCGGACAGCAGGCACATCACGATGGTGCCACGGGCACAAGCCTCTTCGATGCCAAACAGGGTCTCACCCGGCACCCAGCCGTCGGCCACTGCCTTGTCGTACGTCTTGCCGGGGCGCTGGCCCACGATGACGTTGAAACCGTTGTCGCGCAGGTTGAGCGACTGTCCGGGGCCTTGCACGCCATAGCCAATCACGGCGATGGTCTCATTCTTCAATACTTTGCGAGCTTTCTCCAGAGGAAACTCTTCACGGGTCACTACATTCTCGATGGTGCCCCCAAAATTCAAATGTGCCATTTCTTTTCTATTGTTTTAAATGAATGTATCATATTCTCTCAAAAATCACCTTCGAGCGGCATACTACCTCGTTGTTTTGCTTCCTTATCTCGATGTGGTACTCGTCGTCGCAGGACTGCTCACGGTAGAAGGTAAGTTGGTCGCCGAAATAGCTTTCGGTCACGTAGGCTATCTCGAACCTCCGGATGCGCTTCTCCTTGTATATATGGATGGGGAAGAGGTCGAGGATGTGTTCGATGTAGCGTATGCTGTTGACATGCCCGTTGATGTCGATGTCGCAGTAGCGCATGGTGAGGGTGTCCACCAATTGGCCTTCGCCCAGCTTGATGCGCGAAGGCTTGTCGATGGGGCACGGCTCGTCGCAGATGTAGTCCACGATGTTGCCGTCGTGCAGCGTCAGCAGGTCGGCAGGCTTGCGGGTGTCCATGTCTATCATGGCCCAGATGGAGCGGGCGTATCCTATCTGCCGCCCATCTTGGGCGGTGACGGCGAAGTTGCGGTCGGTGAAGAGGCGGTAGACGTTCTCCACCCAGGTCTGCACGGTGAACTTCTCGTACTGCGCGGGCAGCTCCGTCAGCTCCACGGCCAGGCGTGAGAGCACCCACGTGTAGTTGGCCTCGTTGATGGTGCCCATGCCGAAGCCTCGCTCCGAGGCATGAAAGCCGGCACAGTTGAGGAAGTGGTTGCCCAGCACGCTCAGCATCAAGTGCCCGCTGAAGTCTGTATGAAACGGTTCGACTACGAACTCGTAACTGCCTATTTTATTTTCCATATATCTGTTTTTTAGTAGTTAAGTAGTCAAGTAGTTAGAAGTAGTTAAGTAGGATACTCTTGGTATCAATAACCATTGTGTGTAGTACATTTCTACTTAACTACATTTCTACTTAACTACTTCTAACTCCTTATCTACTTCTAACTACTTAACTACTTTGACTACTATTATGCCTCTCCTCCCGGTCGTTGAGGAACTCGTTGACGCGTTCGAAGCAGCTGGTGGTGATGGCTACCCGGCCGGAGCGGACGGATTGCAATACACAGCCAAGCGCTTGCAGCTCGCTGAAGAGGGCGGTGATTTCTTCGCTCGGCCCGTTCTTCTCGACGACGGAGAAGACGGGGTTCATCTCTACGATGCGGGCGCTGTACTTTCGGATGACCTTGGAAGGCTCGGGGGTGTTCTGGAACGTGGGGGTGGAGACCTTGAAGAGGGCTATCTCGTGCGAGTAGATCTCGTCGTCGGTGAAGTAGTGCGCCTGGATGACGTCTATCTTCTTCTCTATCTGCCGTACCACCTTCTCTATGGAGTCGGCGTCGGTCCATGCCGTGATGGTGTACTTGTGTACCCCCTTGATGGACGAGGCCGAGACGTTGAGGCTCTCGATGTTGATTTGGCGGCGGGTGAAAACAGCCGTCACCTGGTTGAGCAACCCCGCGAAGTTCTCGGAGTGCACGATAATGGTATATAATGTCTTATCTTCCATACGGTAGCGTTTTAGTCGTTAACATTCCAGCAACATCTGGTTGACAGAACCGCCGGGGGGTACCATAGGCAGCACGTTGCCTTCCTCTTCTACGCATGCCTCAAGCAGGAAAGGGCCGTCGGTAGCGAGCATGTCACTGATGGCAGCTGCCAGCTCCTCGCGGGTGAAGACCCGTCGGGAGGGGATGTCGTAGGCCGAGGCTATCTTTCCGTAGTCGGGGTTGGCCATGGGGGTGAAGGAGTAGCGTCCGTTGAAGAACATGGCTTGCCACTGCCGCACGTTGCCCAGGTAGTTGTTGTTGAGGCAGATGATTTTCACCGGGGCTTTCTGCTCCATGATGGTGCCCAGCTCCTGGATACACATCTGTAGGCCGCCGTCGCCCATGAAGGCACAGACGGTGCGGCTGGGGTTACCGAAGGTGGCGCCTATGGCTGCGGGGAGGCAGAAGCCCATGGTGCCCAGTCCGCCGGAGGTGACGATGCTCCGCTCCTTGGCGTAGCGGAAGTAACGGGCGGCCATCATCTGGTTCTGTCCCACGTCGGTTACCAGGATGGCGTCGCCTTGGGTGGCATCGCTCACGGCACGTACCACCTCGCCCATGCTCAGCTCTTTGGAGGCGGGGTGTAGCTCGGCGCGGATGACCCGTTCTTCTTCCAGTTTCTCGTACTCCTTGAAGCTCTCCACCCACGGGGTGTGTTTGGCAGGCTTCAGCAGGTGGGTCACCGCGGCCAGCGTCTGCTTGCAGTCGCCCAGCACGGCGATGTCGGCATGTACGTTCTTGTTCACCTCGGCGGGGTCGATGTCGAAGTGGATAATCTTGGCCTGCTTGGCGTAGGTGTCGAGGTTGCCGGTCACCCGGTCGTCGAACCTCATGCCTACGGCAATCAGCACGTCGCACTTGTTGGTGTTGACGTTAGGCCCCAAGTTGCCGTGCATGCCCAGCATACCCTTGTTGAGCGGGTGGGCGGTGGGCAGGGCCGACAGTCCCAGCAGGGTGCAGCCAGCGGGTATATCAGCCTTTTCGATGAAGGCACGCAGCTCGGCTTGTGCGCCTGCCAGCTCCACGCCTTGCCCTACGAGGACGAAGGGGCGTTGGGCGTTGTTGATCAATTCGGCCGCTTGTGCTACGGAAGCCTCGTCGGTGTCGGGCACGGGTACGTAGCTGCGGATGAAGTCGAGCGTCATGGGCTGGTAGTTCACCCGTTCGGTCTGCGCGTTCTTGGCGAAGTCGAGCACTACGGGGCCGGGGCGGCCGCTACGGGCGATATAAAAAGCGCGGGCTACGGCCCAAGCCACGTCTTCGGCGCGGCGTATCTGGTAACTCCACTTGGTGATGGGTTGCGTGATGCCCACGAGGTCGACCTCCTGGAAAGCGTCGGTACCGAGGAAGCCGGTGGCCACCTGTCCGGCGATGACGACGATGGGGGTGCTGTCGATCATGGCATCGGCGATGCCGGTGATGGTGTTGGTGGCGCCGGGACCGCTGGTCACCAGGCAGACACCTACCTGTCCCGATACACGGGCGTATCCTTGCGCCGCATGGGCGGCACCCTGTTCGTGTCGCACGAGGATGTGCTTCAGCTGCTGTCCGTGGTCGTACAAGGCATCAAACGTCGGCATGATGGAACCGCCGGGGTATCCGAATATGGTGGTCACCCCTTGGTTCTCCAGCGAACGCATCATCGCTTCCGCACCTGTGATATATTCCTTTTCCATACGATGTGTAAGTTTTGAACGTGAATGTCAATCTATCAGTCTCACTGCTCCCTTGTCGGCGGAGCTGACCATCGAAGCATAAGCCTTCAGGCTCTTGGGCACTTGGCGCTGGCGGGTGACGGGTGCCATGGGACGGGCTGCCAGCTCTTCGTCGGTGAGCCGTACGCGGATGGTACGTGCCGGTATGTCGATGTCGATGATGTCGCCGTCGACCAGCTTGCCTATGTTGCCACCTGCCGCTGCCTCGGGCGATACATGGCCGATGCTCAGGCCGGAGGTGCCGCCGCTGAAGCGTCCGTCGGTGATGAGGGCGCACTCCTTGCCGAGGTGGCGCGACTTGATGTAGGAGGTGGGGTAGAGCATCTCCTGCATACCCGGGCCACCTTTCGGCCCTTCGTGGGTGATGACTACCACGTCGCCGCTTACCACCCGTCCGCCGAGGATGCCGTCGCAGGCCGCCTCTTGTGAGTCGAACACTTTGGCCGGGCCGCTGAACTTCCAGATGCTCTCGTCCACGCCGGCGGTTTTCACCACGCAGCCATCCAGGGCAATGTTACCCTTGAGTACGGCCAGCCCACCATCGTGGCTATAGGCGTGCGCCAGGTCGCGGATGCAGCCGTTGGCACGGTCTCTGTCCAGCTCTTTGTAGTAGGCATTCTGCGAGCCAAGTTTGAGGTTGAACTTACGGCAGGGGGCACTGGCGTAGAGGCGTAGGGCTTCGTCGGTTGCCGTGGGGCGAGTGATGGAGCAACGCTCGATGGCTTGCGCCAATGTCTGTCCGTCCACTCGGCCTACGGAGGTGTCGACCAGCCCGCCCTTGGCCAGCTCGTCCATGATGGCGAGGATGCCACCGGCGCGGTTCACGTCTTGCACGTGGTACTTCTGGGTGTTGGGAGCTACCTTGCAGAGGCAGGGTGTATGGCGGGAGAGTTGGTCGATGTCGTCCATGGTGAAGTCCACCTCCGCCTCGTGGGCGATGGCCAGCAGGTGTAGTACGGTGTTGGTGGAGCCGCCCATGGCGATGTCGAGCGTCATGGCGTTGAGGAAGGCTTGGCGGGTGGCGATGCTGCGGGGCAGTACGCTCTCGTCGCCCTCCTCGTAGTACTTCAGGGCATTGCGCACGATGAGGCGGGCTGCTTGTTCGAAGAGTTTTGTACGGTTCTCGTGGGTAGCCACGATGGTGCCGTTGCCGGGGAGTGCCAGTCCGATGGCTTCGTTGAGGCAGTTCATGGAGTTGGCGGTGAACATGCCCGAGCAGCATCCGCAGCTGGGGCAGGCGTTCTGCTCCACCTGTGCCACCTCGTCGTCGCCCAAGCTCTCGTCGGCCGACATAATCATGGCGTCTATCAGGTCCAGCTGGCGGCCGTTCCACTCGCCGGCCTCCATGGGTCCGCCGGAGACGAAGACCGTGGGTATGTTCAGCCGCATGGCGGCCATCAACATGCCCGGGGTGATTTTGTCGCAGTTGCTGATGCACACCATGGCATCGGCCTTGTGGGCGTTGACCATGTACTCTACGCTGTCGGCGATGATGTCGCGCGAGGGGAGGGAGTAGAGCATGCCGTCGTGTCCCATGGCAATGCCGTCGTCGATGGCTATGGTGTTGAACTCGGCCGCGAAGCATCCCAGCTTCTCCACCTCGCTCTTTACCAGCTGCCCGATGTCGTGCAGGTGCACATGTCCCGGCACAAACTGGGTGAACGAGTTGACAATGGCGATGATGGGCTTGCCCACCTGTTCGCGCTTCATGCCGTTGGCTGTCCACAAGGCTCTGGCGCCGGCCATGCGGCGGCCTTGGGTACTGGTTGAGCTGCGTAGTTGCTTCTTCATCTTTTCTGTCCTTTCAAAATGAAAAAGCCTCTCTCACTCTGTGAGAAAGGCTTTAAACTATATTCTTTTTATGAATGGATACATACATAAAACCTTTCTCACGCTTTGGAGGGGACCACCACGACGCGAATAATGTGCAGGACTGCCAGGTTAATGGATGTATGTAGCATACTCATATCTGTTCTTTTATACTGTTTCGTGGGGGCAAAGGTAAGCGCTTTTTTAGTAACTGCAAACAAATCGACTAAAAAAAACGGGTAAACGAGTAAAATTGAAAGGATAGGAGGGGTGTATTCGTTTATTCTATCACTTTGGGGCGAGTATCGGCTAAGAAGATGACTACATGTCCCGTACTTCTGACAACTGTCCTAAAAAGCAACGTGTAGCAGGGACGTCGGGGGCGATGCGTTTGGAACGCTTTTCATAATTAACTGAAAATAACCCTCTTCATTCCCAGTCAGCACGCAAATATTGCTTATCTTTGTCGCCCGACTTTTCGGGAATTCAATTAATTAGAAACAACGATAATCAAGATGGAAACAGCAGAAAACAAGTACATCACCGTAGCGTATAAGCTGTACACGCTGGAAGATGGCGAGAAGGAATTGTTCGAAGAGGCCCAGGCCGAAGTCCCCTTCCAGTTCATTTCGGGAATGGGCACGACACTCGAAGACTTTGAAAAGCAGGTAGTAGCGCTGGCCGAAGGTGATAAATTCGAATTCAGCATCCCCGCCGCCAACGCTTATGGCGAATATGACGAGGAGCACGTGATAGAACTTCCTAAGAGCGTGTTTGAGATAGACGGCAAGTTCGACGACGAGCGTGTCATCGTAGGCAACGTCATCCCGCTGATGACCAACGACGGTCAGCGCGTGAACGCTATCGTGCAAGAGATTAAGCCCGAAGTGGTAGTGGTTGACCTTAACCATCCGCTGGCCGGCTCCGACCTCTTCTTCGAAGGCGAAGTGATAGAGAACCGTCCCGCTACTAACGAGGAAATCCAGGAACTGGTAACCATGATGAGTGGCGAAGGCGGTTGCGGCTGTGGCTGTGGTTGCGGCGACGACGAGTGCGGCGACGAAAGCTGCGGTTGTGGCGGCGGCTGTGGTTGCCACTAATCACGGTTAGAGAGGGCTACGGCTCTCCGTCGAAATAAATGAGGCACGGCTTTCACTGACCCGTAGCGGGAGACAGTGAAAGCCGTGCCTATGTTATATCTACTTTTCTTTTAGAGCGCGCCGCTTTTACTCTTCCCTAACAGCAACCCTTGTGTGTCATGATGTCCAGTACCACGCGGTCCGTCTCGTTCATCGCTTGCGAGCCGATGCGGGTGAGGTTGCGGATGCTCTGGTCCACGTCTTCGTCGATGATTCCTTCCACCGAGGTGACGTAGCGGTGCTCCATGGCCATCATGGCCGACAGCACGGCGGTGGACACGCCGGTGGTCACCTTCAGCGCGCAACTGGGCTTCGCCCCGTCGCAGATCATGCCGGTCAGGTTGGCTATCATGTTCTGCACGGCAAAGGCTACCTGCTCGTATTTCCCTCCCATCAGCCACGTGATGCCGCAACTCGAACCGGTGGCGGCTACCACGCATCCGCACAAGGCCGACAGCCGTCCCAGGCTCTGTTTGATGTAGATGACCGTGAGGTGGCTCAGTACCAACGCGCGTATCAGTTCCTCTTCCGACTTCCCGTTCTCCTCGGCGTAGATGACTACGGGGAGCGTGGCCGAGATGCCTTGGTTGCCGCTGCCCGAGTTGCTCATCACCGGAATCATCGCACCGGCCATGCGGGCGTCGCAGGCTCCCGAGGTGTACGAGAGGATGTGCGAGAAGGTACCGTCGCCCATCATGCGGTGTTCCTTACTGCCGTTGAGCATCTTGCCCAGCGAGTGGCCGTAGTTGCCTTTGAAGGATTGCTCGGCGGCGGCCTTGTTCAGGCGGGCCGTGTCGAGGATGAAGCGGATGTCGTCCAGCGGGGTGGTGAGGGCGAAGTCGTACACCTTTCGGAGGTTGAGGTCCAGCGGGGCCTCTTCGGCCTCCTCGCCGCCGGCCTGTTTCTTGTCGAGCAGCACCTCGTCGCCCTTGGCCATGTACACGAAGTTAGTATGGCCGCCGGCGATGATGGCCGTGGCCTGCTCTGTGCCTGCCGTGCAGGTCACTTCGATGTATAGTTTCTCTTTGATGTCCTCTTTTAGGGCGATGCTGACACGCTTCTCGGCGATGAACTGCTTGCCTTCCTCCACCGCCTCGGGCGTGGAGTCGCGCAGCACTTCCAGTTGGCATTCCGACCGGCCTATCAGCGCTCCCAAGGCCACGGCGATGGGCAGTCCTATCATACCCGTGCCGGGGATGCCTACGCCCATGGCGTTCTTGAGGATGTTGGCGCTTAGCTTCACGTCAATTTGTTCGGGCTTGCGGCCCAATGTCTCGGTGGCTCGTGCCACGCAGAGTGCTACGGCAATGGGTTCGGTACAGCCGATGGCCGGTACTACCTCTTGCTTAATCAGCTTTATGATTTGTTCTCTTTCGGTTGTCTCCATAGCTTATTCTTCAAACATGAATATATTCTTTCTTTAATATGCGCAATGCGCCTGCAAAAATAGAAAATATACTAATATAATAGGCGCATTTGGAAAAAGAAACTTACCTTTGCGGCGAAGTTTTGATAGACTTAAAGCGAATTAGTCACTAAAATAAAGTACAAAATGAAAGTAAAGATGTTCTTGGCGTGTGCCTTGTGTTCCTTTGCGCTGGCTTCTTGTATTCAAGATGAAGCGTTGAACTCGGAGGCTGCCATCGACCAATGTACGGGTAACAATGTACAGTCTGCTACTATTTCTTGGGAAGACAGAACGGTAGACTTGTACCTGAGTGTGAAAACCGACCTTTCCAACCTCGACCTTGAGTTTACCATTCCACAAGGAGCTACCCTCGAGGAGAATGGAGAGCCGAAGGCGAAGGTCTTGACCGTAGACCGTACTCATTCTGTGGTGAGCGGCACGTTCGACTTCAGTGCCGAGTCGGCAACGGGTGAACATGTGCGTACGTTCACCGTCATCTCCGAAGATGGAACACAGAAGCCCGTCTATACCGTCAGGGCATTGAGAGCCGAGCTTCCCCTAAAGTTCGACTTCGAAAACATAGCGCCCAACAATGCGTTCGACATCCTCACCCAAGGACCTACTTTCCAGTGGGCGAGCGGCAACCCGGGCTTTCAGCTTACGGGCATGGCCAACTCACCTGTCGATTATCCTACCCTGCGTTGGAGGAGCGGCTTCCAAGGCAACTGCGTCAAACTTGTCACCTGCAACACTGGCAGCTTTGGTGCCATGGTGAAGATGTACATCGCCGCCGGTAACCTCTTTGTGGGACGCTTTGACCTAGCCAATGCGCTGACCAACGCCCCCAAGGCCACGAAGTTCGGTTTCGCCTTCTACAAGAAACCACTCCGGCTGACGGGCTATTATAAGTACAAAGCCGGAAGCGAATACTCCGAGAAGGGACAAGTGGTGTCGGGCAAAAAAGATACTGGCGACATCTACGCCATACTCTACGAGGCCGACAAGGATGCCTACATGATAGACGGCGAGTGGGAGACAACCCCTGCTCAGAAGAGCACCTTTGTAGCTTTGGCACGTATGCAGGATGCGGGCGGCCCTGGCACCCCCGAGGCAGACGAGTGGACACCGTTCTCGTTGGACTTTGCCCCGTACGAAGGACGGACCATTGATGAACAGAAACTAATCAACGGTGGCTACAAGCTAGCCATCGTCTTCTCCTCCAGCCTGAAAGGTGCCATGTTCGAGGGCGCTCTGGGCAGTACGCTCTATATCGACGAGGTAGAAATCAAGTGTGAGGACTAATAACTAAGTAGTATTAATATGAAGAAATATACCCTTATCCTGTCGAGTATCGCATGGCTCCTTATAGGAACACTCTCGGCAAAAGCACAAGAGGAGAGAACCCCCAGCCTCATCTCCATGGCTCTGCATGGCTGGAACTACGAGGTAAAGGCTGGATTCAGCATCGGCGGCACCGCTCCGCTACCCCTGCCCAAGGAGATTCGGAGCATCGACAGCTATGCACCGGGCTTGGCCTTCACCCTCGAAGGTCATGCCACTAAGTGGTTCGACGTGGAGCGTAAATGGGGCCTCACGCTGGGCCTGCGTTTCGAAAACAAGAAGATGAACACCAAAGCCACGGTGAAGAACTATAGTATGAGAATTTTTAACGAGATAGGAAACCCACTTGAAGGGCTGTGGACCGGGGGCGTACGGACGGAGGTAAGCAACTCCTATCTCACCGTCCCCATATTGGCCAACTACCAGATATCCAAACGCTGGAAGATTAGCTTAGGTCCTTACCTCTCGTACGTGCTGGAGCGCAACTTCTCGGGCGACGTGTACGACGGGCACCTCCGTACCCCCGACGCTACTGGCAAACCAGTGGACTTTACCGACAAAAAGGCCACTTACGACTTCTCGGACGACATGCGCCGCTTCCAATGGGGCTTGCAACTGGGGGGTGAATGGAGAGCCTTCAAGCACCTCAACGTCTATGCCGACCTGACGTGGGGACTGAACGACATCTTCCGGAAAGACTTCGACACCATCAGCTTCGCCATGTACCCCATCTACTTGAACGTAGGGTTCGCTTACGCCTTCTAAAGCATAAGCATAGAACGCTTGAGTGAGAAGCGACAAAAAGCACGCTTCGTGAATAAAGAATCACGAAGCGTGCTTTTTTGCTTTAGCGCCCCCATATTAATATTAGTAATGGCAGGCACTCTTTGATGGTGCGGAGGGCGATGGTCATCTGGCGCTCCACCCCTTTCTCGCTGATTTGCATGCGCTCCGCAATCTCCTTGTTGGACAGGTGCTGCTCGCGACTGAGGCGGAAAATCTCCTGACGGCGTGGAGGGAGGGCGGCGATAAGCGTCTCGATGTAGCCTTCCAGGTCTTCGGCTTCCAGCTCATCCTCGAAAGAGTCGACCCTTAGCTCTCCCTTCAAGAGGGTATTTAGCATCTCCTCCTCCCGTTGACGATGGGCGAAGTGGGTGAACACTTTGTTGCGGGTGGTGATGAACAGCAGCCCGTCCAAGTCTTGACTCTCGTCGAGCATGGCGCGTGCCTCCCACATTCTTATAAACACATCTTGGGTAATGTCGGCGATGATGACCTCCGACTTGACATACAGTTGCACGAAGCGATATACTTTCGAGCAATAGCGGTCGTATAGCCTTGCGAAAGCAATCGTGTCTCCCTGTTTGAGTCCTTTTATTAGTTCATCGTCTTTCATGTAGTAGCGTATCTACGTGTTAATCTGAATACAAATATACGGCTTGTCGGGTATAGTTGTTCTCTTCTTGTCCCACTTTTTTTTTGCCCTCGATGTGGGGTTGCGGTCGTTTCGTGTGTATTTATAGTGTATGGACCCCAAAAAGATGAAAGATAAGAAACCGAAAAAGGCCATGCGACAGGCATGGAACCAAGCGGGCGAACCGCCCATCGATGATGCCACACGTCAAGCGATATGGCAAAGCATACTGCATGAGTGTGGACTGACTACCGAACAAGCCGACAGGAACGTAGCTGGAAAGCGCCCTTCGAAGCAGTGGCGTGGGTGGGTGGCGGCTGCCTGTGTGGCAGCCATTGCGACCCTATCTGGCATAATGCTGCTGACAGGCGATGCTTGGAGAGGAAACGACTGGGTGAACATAGAGGCGCACCAAAGCCAACGCTACCTGTTGCCCGATAGCAGTGCGGTGTGGATGGATGCCGGCAGCACGTTACGCTATGCTCGGGAGTTTGTAGGACACCGGGATGTATGGCTCACAGGCAACGCCCTCTTTGAGGTCCGCAAGCAGGCAGGCACCACGTTTCGGGTCAACATAGACCGTGCCGCCATTGAGGTGAAAGGTACCTGTTTTCGGGTGACACAGAACTTGGCGCGACGAAGCGAGGTGACCCTGTTCAATGGGAAGGTGGACTTCGTAGCCGCCTCTGGCGGACGGGTGAGGATGCGTCCCATGCAGACGTTGGTGTACAATGTGGAGAAAGGCGATATGCGCGTCGACCCGATAAACGGTGTGCAGTGGCAGAACGGGAGATACTACTTCCAACGCCTCAACTTGGTACGACTCACTCGCTTCCTAAGCGAGCTGTACGGCGTACGCTTCGAGATAGAGACCAAGATGGTGCGCGAGAACGCCTTCACCGGCTACATTCGCTACGACGAGCCGCTCGAAGAGGTGCTCTATAAAGTATGTTTCACGCTCGACCTTACCTACGAACGGCACGACGGAACGATATACCTAAAATGAAAACATCGAGATAGTTATCCATAAGTTATTAACCTAATTAAAAACACTATTTTAACCCTTATGAGAGACATGCATTGTAAATGCAGGCGATGTCTCACACGCATCGCACTGGTGGCGCTTATGTCCGTCTTCTGCGTGAAGGCGACAGCGGCACAAAGCAACATCTCCGTCAAAGGAGAGTCTATTAGCATCAAACAGGCTATCCAGCTCATTGAGAAACAAACGGACTACACGTTCTTCTACAATGACACGGACCTGAAAGGCACAGCACCCCTCAACATCAATTGTCAAGGAGATATTGACAAAGTGTTACGCACGCTCTTTGCCGACAGTGGCATCACATACACCGTGAAAGGCAAGGAGGTGATCCTGAAAACGAAAGCGGTGGAGACTACGCTGGGCAGCAACCAAACGGCGGGCAAAGTGACCGGTGTCGTCATCGACTCCCGCACGGGCGACCCTATTCCCGGCGCTACCATCCGTATCAAAGGAAAGCAGCAAGGCACCACGACCGACATCGACGGCCGATTTGAAATCGTGGCCGCTCCAACCGATGCGCTAATCATCTCCTTCATCGGCTACACCAATAAGGAGGTGAAGGTAGGCAAGCTGAAGGTGTTGCAGATAACGCTCTCGGACGAGGCGCAGAAACTGGACGAGGTGGTGGTCACCGCCTTCGGTACCGGACAGAAGAAGGAGAGCCTCACCGGCTCCATCACGCAGGTAAAAGCCGACGAGCTGAAAATGCCCACGGCCAACCTTTCCAACTCGTTTGCCGGACGGTTGGCGGGTGTCATCTCCTACCAGCGTAGTGGCGAACCCGGCTCCAACGGATCCGATTTCTTTATCCGTGGTGTGGCCACTTTCGGTGCGCAAAACCCGCTTATCATCTTGGATGGCGTGGAAATCAGCAAGAGTGACCTCAACGCCCTCGACCCTGAGATTATCGAGAGTTTTTCCGTGCTGAAAGACGCTACTGCCTCGGCCATGTACGGTACACGTGGTGCTAACGGCGTGATGATTATCACCACTAAGTCGGGACGCGACCTCGAGAAACCGGTGATAGGCTTTCGTGTAGAAACTTATATCAACACCCCCATTAAACGCCCTAGAACGGCGGATGCCGAGACCTTCATGCGGATGTACAATGAGGCTGTCACCCAACAAGGTACTGGTGCCACTCTGTATAGCGAAGACAAAATCAACGGAACCCTTAACGCACTGAACCCGTACGTTTATCCCAATGTAGATTGGTACAAGGAGATATTCAAGGATGCCACGTGGAACCAGAAGGCAAACTTTAACGTCAGGGGTGGTACGCAGAAACTGGCTTATTTTATGAACATAAACGTAAACCATGAAGAAGGTATGTTGAAGAACTCGTCAAGCAAGTACTTTGGTTACAAGAACAACATCAGTATCATGCGCTATGCGTTCCAGAACAACATTGATTTCCATTTCACCAAGACCTCGACCCTATCACTACATCTCAACGTACAACTCAACAACAATCATGCTCCTATCACTGGTAGCGACAGTGGTGGCGTGGGCAATATGTTCAGCGCTATTATGGAAGCCAACCCTGTAGATTACCCTATCATGTACCCCATTGAAGGGGAGGACGATTGGTATCACTGGGGGACCAAACGAGGTGGAAACTACACTTCGCCCAACCCCGTGGCAATAGCCTCCAGTGGCTATAAAGACTCATTTGAGAGCACGGTAATGGCCAATTTGGACTTTGAACAGAAGCTTGATTTCATCACCAAAGGTTTGAAGTTCAAGGCGTTGTTCTCTTTTAAAAATTGGTCAGCGTCCTCCAAATACCGCTATCAAGATTGGAACGAATATCAGTTGTCCGACTACAGCAAGAATGAAGATGGTACGTATAACATCGTGCAGGAGCCTATTGGAACGCCATCCAAACATCTGATGGGATACGCCTTTGGAAGTACTGGCGACCGCCGCTTCTACATTCAGGCTTACTTTGACTACAACCGCAAATTTGGCGACCACCATGTGTCGGGCTTGCTGCTGTACAACCAGACGGAGTACAACCCCAATGTCTATAGTGATAACTATGGTTCTTATCCCAAACGCAGGGCTGGAGTGGCCATACGGGTCAATTACGATTTTAACCATCGCTACTTGTTTGAGTTCAACGCCGGCATGAACGGTACCGAAGCCTTTGCCGTCGGCCATCGTTGGGGCTTCTTCCCTTCCGTTTCTGCAGGATGGAATCTTAGTGAAGAGAAGTTCTGGCATTCCTTAAAGAACACCATTTCTAACTTTAAGATTCGTGGCTCGTACGGTTTGGTCGGCAACGACAACTCGGACAAAGTCCGCTTTATGTACCTGCCTATTGTGAACTTGGGTAACAGCCCCAGTTACCAGACAGGATACGGCAACGATACGGAGTCACACGCTGGACCTACCTACAATCGTTTCTATAACCCCGAAATCACTTGGGAAATAGGGCGCAAGATGAATATCGGAGCCGACCTCCAGTTTTTCCGTAGCTTGAACTTGACGATTGATGCCTTCAAGGAGATAAGAAACGATATCTTTCGTGACCGTAAGTCCATTCCCAATTACTTCGGTACCACCGATGTCCAGCTATTTGGCAACTACGCCAAGGTGAAGAATTATGGTGTGGAGTTCGCGGTAGACTATGGCAAAAGGTTCAATAAGGACCTCTCCGTACAGTTCAAGGGGACGTTTACTTTTGCCCGCAACAAAATATTAGAGGATGATGTGCCGGCCAATGAGCGCCGTTCGAACTCCATCATCGGGCATAGCTTAGATGCTATCTTCGGCTATGTGGCCGACGGACTATATGTGGACTGGGCCGACATTGACAACAACCCCCGTTCTACGCTGGGTAACATTGCCATTGCCCCGGGCGATGTGAAGTATGTAGACCAACCCGATAATGACGGCAACTATGATGGTAAGATAGACAACTTGGACAAGGTGTCTATTGGCTATCCTACCAAGCCGGAGATTGTCTATGGCTTCGGCCCCTCTATCACCTATAAGAAATGGGATTTCTCTTTCTTCTTCCAAGGGCAGGCCAACGTGTCACTGATGATGAGCGGCTTTGCCCCTTTCGGTACGCAAGGCAAGCGCAACGTGCTACTTTGGGTATCCGAGGACTACTGGAGTAAGGATAACCAAAACCCCAACGCACGCTATCCGCGCTTGACACAGTACGACAATAATAACAACATGCAGTCGTCCACGTACTGGCTGCGCAACGCCGCCTTCCTGAAACTGAAAAGTTTGGAAGTAGGGTATTCGTTCAAGTGGGGACGCATCTACCTTAGCGGTGCCAACCTCCTCACCATCTCACCGTTCAAGCTTTGGGACCCGGAGCTGGGAGGTGGAAAAGGTATGTCGTACCCTTTACAGCGTACGTATAACTTAGGAATTCAATTTAGCTTCAAATAACCTTTATATAAGCACAAGTCATGAAAATAGTGAATAGAATCTTTGCCCTCTTGCTTCTCACACTCGCTTGCGGAGCATGTAGCTACCTTGATGTGGTGCCCGATGGGTACACGACAGAAAAGGATGTGTCGGCCGACAAATATAAACTGCGCGACTACCTATACTCCTGTTACGCATATCTGCCCCAGTCCAATGCCGCCTCCGGTAGTTTGGACATGATGACGGGCGACGAAGTGGTGACAGCCTTCGAGCACGAACCTTTCGCCTCATTCCCAAAAGGCAACTACTCGGCGGCCAATACGGTAATCTCTTATTGGGATACTTTCTTCAAGGGTATACGCCAATGCTATATGCTCAAGGCCGAGTTGGAAAAGACGACCCTCCTTGACGAGGATGTCAGAGTGGACTACATTGCCCAAGTAAAGTTCCTCATCGCCTATTACCACTACCAGCTGGCACGCTGCTACGGCCCTATTATTATCATCAGAGAGGTGATAGAACCCGACACGCCCGTGGAAGACTATATAGGGCGCGAACCCTATGACCAATGCGTGCAATGGATATGCGACTTGCTGGACGAAGCTGCTAAAGACCTACCCGGACGCCGAAGCATCAAGTCACAATATGGTTTGGCCACCAGTGTGGCAGCCAAGGCTGTGAAGGCAAAAATGCTCCTGTATGCCGCCTCGCCGCTGTTCAACGGCAACTCCAAGTTCTACGGTAACTTCAAGGATAAGGAGGGTGTACAACTGATGCCCACCACTTACGACCCCAACAAATGGGTGAAGGCGCACGATGCCATCAAGGAGGCCATCGACTTGGCAAAAGCCAACGGGCACGACCTCTACCGGACGGATGACTACAAGATTAACCAAAGCGATGCCAACCAATACCCCGCCAAGGGACCGGTGCGCCTGCTGCGATGCAGTCTGATAGATTGGGTAGACCAGAATCCGGAGGTACTGTTGGCCGATACGCGCGACGACAACGGTTACGGTGTTCAAAAAAAATCGCTCCCGTATGCCAACAACGGCAACTCGTGGAACGGTGTTTGTCCCACTTGGGCTATGCTGAACCGCTTCTATACGAAGAACGGACTGCCTTACGACGAAGACCCGGCATACAAAGACCTTAATAAAATGGACTTGGTTACCGTAGACAAAAACCATGAAGATGAAGCTGCTCCCGGACAGACAACCATCCGCTTCAACCTCGACCGCGAACCACGCTACTATGCTTGGGTGGCTTTTCAAGGCGGCTATTACGAAGTGCTGAACAAACCGGACGACAAAGCTTATACGAAAGGTTATCTGGACGATAGGAAGTCTGTGGTTTGCAACTTCCTAATAGGTGAGGATACCAACTGTGGAAGAGGTACCTCCAAGAATGCTGAGCGTTCCAACAACTATTCTCCCGGTGGCTTTCTGAATAAAAAGGGCGTGGACCCCAATATGACTGTCAGCAAAGGTTCTACCCCCATTGTTCAGTATCCTTGGCCAGTCATTCGTTTAGCCGATCTCTATCTGGCTTATGCGGAAACTTGTGTGGAGACGGGCGATCTAATCACTGCCAAAGAGTACGTGAACTACGTGCGTACGAGGGCGGGCATCCCAACAGTGGAGACCTCGTGGGCCATGGCAGGCGTGGAGCTTACCCAAGGCAAGCTACGCGACATCGTACGCCAGGAACGTATGGTTGAGTTCTACCTGGAGAACCAAAACTTTTGGGACATGCGCCGTTGGTTGCTGGCCGAGAAGTACTTTAACGTAAAAACGCAAGGTATGGACATTGAGGCGACGGATATCAACACCTTCTCCAAGGTGACGACCATAGAGTACGAACGTAAGTTTCAATCGCCCATGAATTACCTCCTGCCCATTCCTAATGCGGACATTACCAAGAACCCCAAGCTGGTGAACAATCCCGGTTATTAATATGAATCTTAAAGAAGAAAGAACAATGAAGAAGATACTATTATATACCATGGCAGGCCTGTTGGGTACGGGTGCCTTCATGGCCTGTTCCGACGAAGACAAAGGCTTTGCGCCTACGCCTATCGATCCCACCACGTTTACCGCCGAGGCGCGTACGGGTGGCGTGAAGCTCTCGTGGAAAACGCCCGAGGGAGCAAACTACAAATACGTGAAGGTGACCTATACACTCCGCGATACGGTGCTGCACGAACTGCCGCCCGAGGGCAAAGCGTGCATGCGCATGGCCAGCGTCTACTCGGACACCATCCTTATTGACGACCTGTACAAGCGATACGGAGTGATTGACTTTGAGCTACGCCCCATGACGGCGAAAGGCTACGAAGGAGAAAGCCACATCGTAAAAGGACAGTCGAATCCCGTACCACCCATCGTAAAGGTGGTAGGAGACCCTATTAAACTGGCACTGACAGTAGGACAGCTGAAAGCGGATAATCCAGATTCATCAGAAGGCTCTTTCGCAAACTTGATTGATGGAAAAACCGACACATTTTGGCACATGGATTGGCATAGCCCCACTCCATTCCCACACTACATCGTGGTGGACTTGATTGATGAGACGAAAGCGGCACAGTTCTCTTATGTCTGCCGTAATCACAGCAATAAAGATAACCCTAAAACTATCAATGTGTATGGTAGCGAGGCTTTCGATGGCACTACTTTCGACCCACAACACTATAATGCAGAGAAGTTGAATACGATGAATAATTTGGCTGACGGACAAGCTGCCAAGGTAGACTCTCCTGCGCTGGTGGGCACTCGAACTTTCCGCTACTTATGGCTGGAAGTGACGGCAAGTACCACAGGAAATAGCTATGTAGCCTTGGCGGAATTAGTCGTAAGTCGAATAAAAACCGCCACTTTCAATCCCGAAACAGGAGAGACGATAAACAATTAGCCAATCAATAACCCCGCAACTCCTGCGAGTCCCATGAAGGGACTTGCAGGGTTGCCTTTAAATCATTACGCTAAACATGAAGAGACCTATTTTACTATGCTGGCTTGTCTGTTCTATGATAAGCCTCTTCTCCTCCTGTAAGGATGAGGAAGAAACATTTGTAGTTCTTAGCGCTGACAAGGATGTGGTGGACTTTCGCAGCGACCCCACCTCGCTGAAGGTGTTCCTTAAAACCAACGCCGAGACGTGGAGCGTCGTTGCCGACCAGGGATGGTGCCACCCCTCCGCCCGCGGCAAAGTGCTCACGATAGCCGTCGACGAGAACCCGGAACGCAATATGCGCGAGGCACAACTCAGCATCAAGGCCGGGCCGGTGGCACAAACCATCAAGGTGCGGCAGCTGGGCTACGAGTCGGGCATCCTCGTGGACAAGCAAGTGGTCACGGTTGATGCTGCCGGTACCACCCTCAACGTAAACGTGACCTCCAACGTCCCTATCAAAACGGTGCTGCCCGACAATTGGATTAAACAGAAAGCGTTGACTCGTGCCGCCGAAGAGATTGCAGATACATATACGTTCTTTGTGGAGAGGAACCAGGGTGACCCTTCCCGGCAAAGTAGCGTAGAGTTTCAAGAGGTGCTGCCGGCAGACGCTACCGACGACTTGGTTGCCGCCGTCACCTTGATGTCCGTCACCCAACGAGGGATGAAGGAGTATGTGCCGGGCGAATTGGGCGACGACAAAGAGTCTGATGTCAAACTGACCATCGTAAGCGGTACGGCAGAGTCGAGCGATGGTAAGCCGGCACATGAAGGGGAAGAGTTCGAGAACTCCTTCGATGGTAAATCAGGCACAATCTACCACTCCGACTGGAATAGTACTGGTGGCCTACCGTTCACACTGACTTGGAACTTAGACAAAGTCTCCGATGTGGACTATTTGGTGTACTATCCCAGAACAGAGGGTAGTAACGGAGTTTTTGGAAATGTAACTATACAATATTCGGAGGACGGACAAGGCTTTACCGACTTGATGGATTACGACTTTAGAGAGGAACGGAATAAGGAAACAAAAGTGTTATTCCCCAAACAGGTACAGGCAAAGTCGATTCGACTTATCGTGAAAAGCAGTACAGGGGGCTTCGCTTCTTGCGCAGAGATGGAGTTTTATCAGAAGGACCCCAATGCATTTGACTACCGTACACTCTTCGCCGATGAGGTATGTGGCGCTTTGAAGCCCGGCATCACCATAGAAGAGATAGACCAATGCGAGTTCCCGTTCTACCGCAACTTGGCCTACTTTATGTTCAACGGTAAGTACGACACTACGTTCCGCGTCCATGATTTTAAGGCATACCCCAAGCCGGAGCTTCAAGCCGATGCCTACAAGACGAGTACATACAGTCCGCTGGATAATCCGACCGGCATAACCGTTCGGCAAAGCGAGACACTCTCTATCTTGGTGGGTGACATGCATGGACAGCAGCTCAAGATAAGGGTACTTGATATGGATGTTTCACCCAAAGGCGATGGATTCGACAACAACGTAGAATATAACTTGGTGCGAGGACTCAACCGGATTACGGTAAGCAAACAAGGCATGGTCTACGTGATGTATCATACGGACAAGCTGGACGATAGTACGGCGGAACCTGTAAAGATGCACTTCCTCAATGGAGTAGTCAGTGGCTATTATGATAGTCAAGACCCTAAGTTGAAGAATCGGTGGAGCGAGCTGCTGAACAATACGACTTATAAGTACTTCGACGTGTTGGGCAAATATTCGCACCTGCTCTTCGAAACGGCCGACTTCCGCAAGTACACCGGCGACAAAGGCCCTGAGTTGATTGACATCTACGACAAGATTACCTACTATGAGATGGAGATGATGGGGCTGGCAAAGTATCGGGGACTTTTCCGGAACAGGATGCTCTACGAGGTGAACTACGACTCAGGGATATATGCCACGTCGTATCGTACCAGCTACTACAAAGGCATGATGGATAGTTCGTGCAGCGTAGAACGGCTGACAACTAATGGCAGCGATTATTCGGATGCGTTGTGGGCACCTTGCCACGAAGTGGGGCATGTCAACCAAACCCGCCCCGACTTGAGATGGATTGGTATGGTGGATGTGACGAACAACGTGATGGCTTCGTATATTGCGACCACTATATTCGGCCTCGACGACCGCTTGCAAGTAGAACCCATAGACGGTTGCCGCAATCGTTTCTCTTCCGCTTGGACGGGTGTCATAGCGACTAAGGCTCCTCATGGAAACTTTGTAGCGCCTTCGGGCAAAAATGACCAATTCTGCAAGTTGATACCCTTCTGGCAACTGGAACTTTACTTCGGCAAGGTATTGGGTATGACTCCTACCCAACAAGCGGATAAAGGTGGCTTCTACCCGGAAGTATTCGAGTATGCTCGTAATTTCAATTCAACAGGTAAGTCGAATGGTGAGTTGCAGCTGGAGTTCGTCTACAACTGCTCTAAAGCATCGGGTTACGACTTGACGGATTTCTTCGACAAATGGGGATTCCTTCAGCCTGTCAGCCTAACGGTCGATGATTACGGAAAGGAACCGCTTATCGTTACCCAAGAGAAGATAGACGAAGTAAAGACTCGTATTGCAAACCTCAATCTTCCCACGCCCGACGTAGCATTGGAGTACATATCCGACAATACGGTAGAGTATTATAAGACACCAGATGTGCCAGTTGTGAAAGGAGAAGATGCTGTCATTTCCGGCCGACAAGTTACCATCAAAAACTGGAAGAACGTAGTGACCTACGAAGTACAGAACGCCAGCGGTAATGTGTTCTACATCAGCAGTGGTGAGACGACTCCTTCCACTACGGCGCAGTTCTCTATTTATGAAGATTGGAAGAATGACAATAAGATCTACGCCGTATCGGCAAAGGGTCTCCGGACGTTAGTGCCCGTACAGCAATAAGAGGCGTAACAGACTATTCTATACAAGAAGATTCCGCATCCTCGTCCTGTGATGGCAGGACGAGGGTGGCGGAATCTTAACGTAAGCTCCCATTAATTGACGAGCCAGATAACACACAACCATCCCGAGTACGATATAAAACGGGCTTAGAACCGTAATTCTTGGTCCATTTTTAGTCTCATTCTTATCAGAACCGGTGGTTCCGAAGCCATTTGGTTTTCTGACAGATTAGAACCAGTGGTTCCAATGCCATTTAGTTTTCAGACAGATTAGAACCAGTGGTTCCAATGCCATTTAGTTTTCAGACAGATTAGAACCAGTGGTTCCGAAGCCATTTGGTTTTCAGACAGATTAGAACCAGCGGTTCCAAAGCCATTTAGTTTTCAGACAGATTAGAACCAGTGATTCCAAAGACATTTGGTAGCCGCGTGGATACGTCCCACAGAGATTCATTGGCGTTCTGCAAGAAGGCTCTCGATGAACGCCACTTTCTCTTCCATCGGCAAGGTGGCATCTACCCAGTGGATGGTGAAGCCGCGGCGCTCCATTCCGCGGAACCAAGTCATCTGGCGTTTGGCGAACTGGTGGATGGCGGTTTCGAGGCCGGTGAACATCTCCTCGTAGCTGAGGCGGCCGAGGACGTAGAGGGTGAGGTACTTGTACTCAAGACCGTAGTAGAGGAGGTCGTCGGGGGCGATGCCGCTCGCTATGAGGCGGCGGACTTCGTCTACCATGCCCTCGTCGAGGCGTTGGTGCAGGCGGCGGGTGATTTTCTCCCGCCGCAGCTCCCGGTCGATGTCCACACCGATGATGAGGCTGTTGAGCTGGGGGAAGTCGCGCCCCTCTACCGGGTGGGCGGCGTAGTACTCCTCAATCTCGATGGCACGGATGGCTCGCTTCACGGTATCTACGTCGGTGGTGTTGTGGAGGGTCTTGTAGCTGCTTAGCATTAGGGTGAGTTCTTCGAGGGAGTGGTTGGCAAGGCGTTGGCGTAGCTCGGGGTTCTCGGGGACGGGCATCAGCCGGTAGCCTTTTAGGACCGCCTCAATGTAGAGGCCTGTGCCACCGCAGAGGATGGGGAGGCATCCCTTGTGACGGATGGACTGGTAGGCGGTGAGGAAGTCGCGCTGGTACTCGAAGACGTTGTACCGGTAGCCGGGGTCGGCGATGTCTATCAGGTGGTAGGGGATGGCATCGCCGTCTACCGTATAGTCGGCCAGATCTTTGCCGGTGCCGAGGTCCATCCCCCGGTAAATCTGCCGGGAGTCGGCGCTGATAATCTCGGTATGTAGTCGATGGGCCAAGGCGGCGGCCAGCGGGGTCTTGCCCGAGGCGGTAGGGCCGAGTATGGTGACTAAGTCGTAGGGTTGCTTCATAAGGGTTGGGGATTGTTGTTTATGGGTTGATGGTTTGTACCAAGCGACATACCTTGCCGTTTTGGGTTACCCCTTCGATGATGACCTCTTCGGGTGCGGCGTTGTCGGGGGTGTAGTAGGTGAGCGTAGCCTTTCCCTCTGCATCGAGCTTGACGGCGGGGTTCCAGTAGATGGTGCTACGCCTGTCGGCACGTTGGCTGTTGAGGGTCTCAGGGGTTGGGTAGGCGGGGCTATAGAATTCCACCGGCTGGCAGTAGCCCAGCGGGCGGTAGATGGTGATGCCGCTGGCAGGCTTGACGGGGATGTTCCGTCCATCCTTGAGCGTGATGACGATGGCTCCGGCAGCGCCGCGGGGGCCGAGAATGGCGGCGTCGGCACCACGTAGGACGCTGATGCTCGACATCTCGGAGACCTGTATGTCCTGCAACATATTGTTGTCGCCATCGTAGGTAACGTCGTTCACTACGATGAGCGCCGGTTCGGATGCGTTGCGGATGTGTATCTCGTTGCCGTTCTGCACGGTGACCCCGGGTAGGCGGCTGGCAGCGTCGAACGCCGTGTGTGCACCAAACTTGCCGAGGTCTTCCTCCTCCACGGTGTAGGTGTTGATGCCTCTGGTGTACATACTCTTCTGGCTGGGACGTTCGCGCTTGGCGGTGACCACCACCTCCTTGAGGTTGTACACGCGCATGCCACCTTCCATGTAGTATTGGTCGCGGGCATTGGCCAGGTAGTCGTTCATCACGGGGAAGAGCTGTGGCTTGAAGGGGCCGTTGTGGATGGCCAATGGCAGTGGTGTGTGGTCCATCTCGATGTCCACTCCGGCAAACCCTTTCTTGGTACGGGCCTGTATGAGGAATGTGGTACTGTCGGGGAAGAGGGTGGCCAGGAGGAACTCACCCTTCTCGTTGGTGGTAGTGGTCTCTATGATTTGCTGCTTGGGGGCGAGGATGGTGATGGGGCCTTGCTTTACGTTGCCGCCAAAGAGTCCCTTGATGCGTCCGCTGATAGTCTGCCCCTGTTCCATATAATAGGTGAAGGTGAGGGGAAATGGCTTCGCTACGTTGCTGATGTGATGCCTGCGCCAGCCGTGCGTGAGCATGAGGTAGTCGATGCAACGGAGCGTTCGGGGCGACTGGTTGAGGAAGTAGTAGCCGGGGTTCTCTATGTGTCCTTTCAGGTCGGAGGTGAGGAGGAGGTTGGAGAGGCTGTTGTCGGCAAGTGAGTCGGGCTGTACCGTTCGTCGGTCGGTGACGCTGATGGAGAAGTCGCCCTCTACCGGCTGTCCGTCGGCATCGGTGGCTGTGAGCCGTAGCTCTACCTTCTCGTGGGGGGCGTAGTGCGGCTTGTCGGTGGCGACCTGCCACCGTAGGGGCTTCCTGTCGGGCACAAATACCAAACGTTCGCTCAGCACCTCTCCACGCCCGTCGATGAGCATGAAATGGGTGATGCCAGGACTGAAAATCTTCTCGTCCACCCTTCCGATTGGGGTGGAGGGGGCGATGGGCTGCAGTAGGGTAAGTTTTCCACGGGTGTGAGCCAGCAGGTAGAGTGGTTCCGGCCATTGGGTAGAGTCGGTCTTCTGTATCTCGTATCGGATTTCTTGGCGATGGCTGGTCATGCTGATGGAGAGGCCTCTCGGCTCCACACGGGGCAGGTTGAAGCGGCGGATGATGCCATCGGCCGTGCGTGCAGCCACGGAGTAGGTCTCGCCCGCGGTGGCGTTCATGAGGGTGAACACACCCATGCCGTCGTGTTCGGAGCGGAGGTAGGTGAGTGTGTCGCCTGCGGCGTTGAGCAGGCTGGCGGTGATGGGCAACGAGGAGCCGTCGGCCTTGGTGGCCTTGAAGGCTACGGTTTGGTGGGGGATGGACAACAAGGCACCTCCTTCGGGGAAGAAGCTGACGTTGAACTCCTTGCTGAAGGAGGGCAGGTAGAAGGTCTTCTTGTAGATGTACTGCGGGTCGTCGAACTCTACGATGAGCGAGCGGTGCCCGGGGGCGAGCACGTCGGCAAGCGGCAGGCTGATGGTGCCGTCGGCATCGGTGGTGCGCTTGCCCTTGGTGCGGAACTTGCCATCCTTGTACAGGCGGTAGCGGATGTTGGTGCCTGCGAAAGGCTTCTGCGTGTTGTCGAAGAACTTGACGCGGGTGGTGTAGTGGGTGCTGTCCACCTCTTCGTACTCAATGCGGGAGAGGATGGTGTTGTCGATGGCGTTGCCTATCGAGAGGTCGCGGGTATAAAAGAAGTCGGGACCCACGTTCCGCATCCATTCGCTGTAGCCACGCAGGTAGTAGTCGCCGGCAGGAATCGTGGCGGGTAGCTCGAAGGCATTGCTGAAGATGCCCAGCGAATCGCGACGCACCTTCTTGCGCAGCACTACGGAGTCGGAGCGGTTGACCAGCTCGGTGATGATAAAGTTACTTTTCGTATCCTCTTGGTGGCTGCCGGCATTGAGCAAGTAGCCTTTGAACCAAAGCTTATCGCCGGCCCCGTAGAAGGGCTTGTCGAGATGGAGGTACAGCTTCTCCTGCGGCATACGCTGCAAGAGGCTGAAGTTCGCTACAATCGTGTCGGTCAGCGTCTGTGCTGATAACAACGGCGTGCATAACAGCCAACTTCCCAGCAGGAACGCTAAGGGGAAGCCGGGTTGTGTAAGAATGGTGTTTGTCTTCATGAATCTGTCTGTTTTTAAGGGTGTTGTATGTGATAGATTAAGTTTGATGTCGCCAGATAGATAGTACTTTGCGTCGGATGGCCAAGAGGTTGATGAGCGAAACAACGATGAAAAGCAGCACACCTAAGCTGATGGCTACCCAGAGGGTGCCGGTGGTGAGTTGCGGGAAGAGGGGGCGTATGGCATCAAGGTAGTAGCCACGCAGCCAAGCTACCAGGCCGATGGAGAGGAAGAGCACCGCCACGTTCAGCCCGATGGTGAGCAGCTGGTAGGGGAGTGCCACCTTACCGGGGCTGTAGCCTATAAGCAGCAGGTTCTCGAGCTTTGTGGTGTTCTTCTGCAACAACAGGAAGATGCTGAGCATGAGGATGTAGAAGGAGAGCAGGCTGATGAAGAGACCCACCGCCAGTACGATGCCTACGATGAGGCGGAGGAAGTAGGTGGTCTTGCCGGCATCCAACTTGCCGCCTTCCGTCTCGTACCCTTTCTGGGCGAAGTAGGTGGCGATGGCGGCATCGGCGGGGTTGCTCACTTCGACAATGAGCCGGGCGGGTTGCGGGTCGGCATCGGGGGCGAAGTTATGGTTGGCCCACTCCATGAACGACTGTGGCACGAGGATGGTGTTCAGTCGGTTGGAGAACCCTACGATGCTGCCCTTGTATTGTTCTATCTGTCCGTTGCCTTGGAGCACGATGTCCATCTGGATAAGGCCCATCAGTCCTTCGGAAAGCTTGGGTAACCCCCGGCTCTGGGCAAACCCAAAGTTGTAGAGGTTGAGGTAGTTGCGCGGGATGATGATGGGGATGGTAGGACTCGTGGGGTCGAAGTGCCAGCGGTCGAGCTTGATGTCGACAAAGGCATCGGGTACCGACTCGAAGAACATGTCGGTAGAGAGGCGGATGCCCGCCTGCCTCATGCCCAGTCCGGCCGACACCTTGAACTTCGACGGGGTGAAAGCCCCTACGGCCTTGGTGAACGGTTGCTGCTTCAGCTCGGTTATCTCTTCGGGCGAGAAGGTGTTGCTCCCTCCGGCCAAGGAACCCAGCGTGCTCACCTTCTTGGTGGCGATGATGTAGTCTTCTTTCATAAAGCTGTCGCCCTCGGTGAAGAGGGGTAGCACGTCTTTATAGAACTGGGCGCTTAGCAGCACAATCATCATGCCGAAGAGGTTGGCCAGGAAGAAACCGGCCAGCTGGCCGATGCTGATGTGCCGACGGAGGAGCTTCCAAACAAGCGTATTCATCATTGCTACTTTTTTCAAGAGAGGTTACAGGGATAAGATATGGTGATAGGGGAGCGTGATATGCTTGCCGATGGAAGTGACCACTACCCCGGCTCCCTGTTTGCCCGCTTCGGTCAAGAGGATGTCGCCCATGATGCGGCTGTTCTCCTCGTCGAGGTGGCTGATGGGTTCGTCGAGGAAGAGGAAATCGAACGGTTGGCAGAGCGAGCGGATAAATGCCACTCGCTGCTGCTGTCCGTACGATAGTTGTCCGACCTTGGCGTTCACTTTGTCGGCAATGCCCAGCTGGTCGAAGAGTGAGAGGATTTCTTTCTTCTTCTTGTGGCTGGTGAGGTGGTTCTTCAAGCGTATGTTTTCCAAAGCTGTCAGCTCGGGGAAGAGGCGGAGGTCCTGAAACAGCATGCTCAGCGAGTGCTTGCGCGTCTCCACCCATTGGTGGATGGGGTAGCGGCGGATGTTGGTCTCGTCGAAGTTGATAATCCCTTGGTAGTCGTTGCGGTAGCCATAGATGTAGCTGCACAACGACGACTTGCCGGTGCCCGAGGCGGCTTCTATCAGGTACAGCTCTCCCTTTTGGAGGGTGAGGTCTTGGTGCCAGACGTCGGAGGTCACCGTGTCCCGATCGGCAAACACTTGTGGAAGTGTCTGTTGCAAGTGGATTTGATTCATGCTGTTCTCTCCTGCTTTAGTGCTCCTTACATGCCCGTGAACTGCTTGGCGAAGTCGACGATTTGCTTGAGGGCGTTAGTGTCCTTGTCTGTCAGGCTAAGCTCTATCTCTGACTTTTCGCTGTCCGAGCTGACAGACAAGAAGGAGACTTTGGAAGCGAGGTCGGCATACATCTTGGCTTCGCTGCCACCATTTGCCATAGCCATCTTTACCATGGGCAGGTCGAAAATCGCCTTTACGTTGAGGCCTACGAAACCTGTCCTCCCTTTCATCTCGGGAGCGTATGGGGCTTCTTCTACGGAGGGGGTGACGGTTTGCTCGGGAGCCTTGTTTACGTTCTCGTCGTTGGTGACATACAGAACGTTGTCTTTCACACCGAGGTAGAGGTTCAACATCCCGTCCCTATACAGGTATTGGTTGTCGTTCTGCTGTATGAGACCTCTCATGCCCACTTTGTCTTTCTGCTCGTAGAGGGTCTTTAGCGCACTGCCGTCGTTAACTTCGGCATAGGCTACGATGGTGGGCATGAATCCGGATATGTTCGTTAGCCCGAAGGTCAGTTCGCCGTCGATAGAAGAAAGGAACTGCTTCAGCACGGTCGCCTCTTCGGAGTCGGCCTGTATCGACTTGAACTGGGGCATCCGGGTGAGCATCTGGTAGAGACCTTCGCCATTCAGGTTGTAGGCCATGTACATGAGGCTGTTGGCGGGATAGTTTTTCACGAACTTGTTGTTCAGCTTCTTATATAGCTTCTTCTGTTTGTCGTATATGGCCTTTACACTGTCGTTTTCCGTATAGTTTTCGGCAGTGAGGACAATCTTTCCTTTGTCGAAGTTCAAACCTCCGACGGCGCTCATGTCTTTGGATTGTATGCCGGCGGGGAGGGCCATTTCGAACTGTTGGGCATACTGTTCGGGGAAGATGGCTAAAGAGACAAAGAAGTGGATGTCACCTTCGTGCCCTTTCATCTTGTCGAAAGCCTTTTTCTGAGTGAAGCTCTTGGAAGCCTCTTGCTTCAATAGGCCGATGGCTGCTTCCTTGTTGCTTTCGTTGTAGGGCGTCACAAGCATCAGTGCGTAGGGGTTGAAGATAATCAGGTTTTCGCCAGTGGAGGTAAAGGCGTAGCCGTCGGTTTCGGTCACCGGTTGGCAAGCGCCCTCTTTGGCCATGAGGTCGAGTGAGGCTTTCAGTTTCCCTTTGTCTGCTACCTTCGCCACGATGGACGAGGCGATGGTGGGTGAGCTGAACCAATAGAGGGGAGCGTCCACGTCAATACCCGACTCGGCCGGGTCTTTCACTACCTTCTCCAATTGCTGGTACGCTTCGGCGCTCATGCCACCCTTGGCGGCCTCCAGTAGCTTCTGTTGGGCCGTAGCCTTTTCGCCGCTGCTTAGTCCGGCTTTGTCGACCAATACTTTCGTATCAATAGAGACCACCGCCGATGCATCTGCGGGGAGTACGTTTGTGTATTCCACTTTCTTGGAACACGCAGCGAGAATGACTATCAGCATTGCTATTGCTGAGAGTCGTGATACCATTTTCTTTGCCATTTCTGATTGAGTATTAAGGTGAATAATCATAAGTTCTGGTTATTGGTTCAGCAGGTTCAGTGTGTGGCAGGCCACCAATGCGGCTGTTTCTGTTCGGAGTCTCGACCGCCCGAGGCTGATGGGAAGGAAGCCGCAACTGATTGCCTGTTGCACCTCCTCTTCACTGAAGTCCCCTTCTGGTCCTATCAGCACGAGGGCATCCTCACCGGGTATCAACACATCGCGTAGCAGCGGTTTCTCACCGGGGTAGCAGTGGGCGATGAACTTCTGTCCGGGATGCTCCTGCGTAATGAAGTGATGGAAGTCCGTCATGCCGTTCAGACGGGGAAGTCGTGCTTTCAGTGATTGTTTAATAGCAGACACAAGAATCTTTTCAATACGTTCAGTCTTCATCACTTTGCGTTCAGAGAAGCGGCAATTAAGGAAGGTCAGCTCATCAAATCCTATTTCGGTAGCCTTCTCTGCAAACCATTCGTTACGATCCATATTTTTAGTAGGAGCCATAGCGATGTGCAGATGGCACGGCCATAGAGGTTCTTGAAACAGGGTTTCTTTGATAACTACCTGACAACGTTTGTTAGTAGCTACCGTTATGTCAGCTTTATAGAAGGAACCTTTACCATCGGTAAGGATGATCTCATCACCAATGTTCAGCCGCAACACACGTATGCAGTGTTGTGCTTCATCATCTGGTAACTCTTTGCGATGTAATATATCGGGAGTATAAAATACGTGCATCTATCTACTCTTCTTTCTTCAATGTTTTAAGGCGGTCTCGTATGTTGGCTGCCAACTCATAATTTTCATCTATAATAGCTTGCTTTAGCAACTCCTCCAGTGTTTTGAGGGTCTCTTCGTCACTCAACTCTTCCTCATCATCCATAGGTTGCTTCTCTTCGTTAGAAATATCTTTCTCGTCCTCTGTAAAATGAAGACATTCACGATTCAATACGGATTCATTGATCAGGATGGGACAATTAGCACGCACTGCCAACGCAACAGCATCAGAGGTTCGTGCATCAATGCGTACAAATTGCGTACCTTGCTCCAGATAGATATAAGAATAGAAGATGCCTTCACTCGCTTCATAAATCAGCACGCGAACTAACCTTATTTTCAAAAGATTGAGAGTAGCTATGAACAGATCGTGCGTCAAAGGCCGAGGTGCTTCAATACCCTTCAGATACAAGCCTATGGCCTGCGCTTCAGCAGTACCTATAATAATAGGCAATTGCCGACCGCCATCCAAATCACCCAATAGCATAGCAAAAGCGCCTGCATGTTCTTGGCTATTGGTGATATTAATAACTTGAAGTTCAACAGTCTTATCCATAGGCTTTCTCCTTTCCCTAAATGGAGGCATCCTCCTTATGCTTGTACCTAAATATCAAAGCAAACAACACAGCTACAGCCAATGCGTATGCTGCAAAGATGAGCCATACAGATACCCAATTACCTATAAGATATCTACTTCCATCTACCTCTACAGTATGTGTGAATACATCAACCACCGCTTGTGCGCCCAATGTTCCAATAGTTGCACCGAACCCATTGGTCATGATCACAAAAACGCCTTGTGCACTGGAACGAATGGAAATATCTGTTTCTTTATCAACAAA